>JAKAEJ010000001.1 GCA_021818335.1 Pseudomonadota bacterium
CCAACTTGCCGGCGCAGGAGTATTGGCGCTGGCAATCCTTGCGCCCGGTATGCGCCGGGTCGATACGGAAGAAGCGCCACTGCAGTTTCGGCAATCGCTCGCTGAGCGCCTGGGACACCGCCTGCTCTGGCCGGCAATCCTCATCCCGACGATAACTCTGGTGTTCGCGCTTTTTGGATCCGTGGTCCGCATCGCCGGAGAGCCTCTTCTGAATCCGGCGCAACAGGCGCTCATCGGTCTTGCAGTGGCATCGCTCGTGGCAATGTTCGCTGCATGGGCAATGACCGGTGCTCCCGCCAGCGCCGTCGTGCACGAAAGCAGGCGCCTGATCGACGTCCTTGGGTGGGCTGCGCTGTTGCCGCTGGTTCTTGCCGCGTTGGGCGGCTTGTTCGAGGCAGCCGGCGTCGGGCATTTGCTCGCAACGCTGGTTGGCGAAGTGATTCCAACCGCAAGCTTTGGCGCGTGCGTCCTGGCCTACGGCCTCGGGATGCTGGCCTTCACAGTCATCATGGGCAATGCGTTCGCGGCGTTCCCCGTTCTGACTGCAGGCATCGGTCTGCCATTGCTGGTCCATCTGCATGGCGCGAATCCGGCGGTGGTCGGGTCACTCGGCATGCTGTGCGGATATTGCGGAACCCTGTTGACCCCGATGGCGGCCAACTTCAACATCGTGCCCGTCGCACTGCTGGAGCTCGATAGCCCCTGGGCCGTCATCCGCGCTCAGTGGCCTGCCGCGCTCGGCCTACTGGCATTCAACCTCCTGGCGATGTACCTGCTGGCGATGCATTAATCACGGTGCGGCGGTACGATCCTGATCGCACCCATCCCGCGTGCCCCCGACATGACCCCAATTCGCCACCGGCCGCCGGTGCTCCTAACCGGCTTTGACCCATTTGCCGGTGAAGCGGTCAATCCTTCCTGGGAGGCCGTGCGCAGCCTGGATGGCTCGCGCATCGGGGGCCATCGGATCGTGGCTTGCCAGTTACCGACATCGTTCGGCCGTGCCCCCCGCGCACTGCGCAACGCGTTGCGTGAGCTGCAACCCGCGGGGGTGGTCTGTGTCGGCCAAGCCGGCGGACGCACGCATATCTCGCTTGAACGGGTCGCAATCAATGTCTGCGACGCGCGAATTACCGACAATGATGGCGCCCAGCCGCGCAATGAGCCCGTCGCGAGCGGGGGGCCGGATGCCTATTTCACCCGCTTGCCACTGCCAGCATGCCTCGCGTCGCTGCATCTCGCCGGCATTCCTGCTGAAATCTCGAATACGGCGGGGACGTACGTCTGCAATCAGGTCATGTATGCGCTTTTGCATGCCCTGCGGGCACGGCGCAAGGTGCCTGCGGGGTTCGTGCACATACCCTATCTTCCTTCGCAGGCAGTCGCGCATCGCGGGGCCCCGAGCATGTCGCCTGACCTGGTTCGTTCCGCCCTGCGCATCCTCGTCTCCGTCATGCTCAATCCAAGCAAATACCCGGCCGCTACCCCGCCCTCTGGCCGCGAAGAATGAACACGACGCAACAGCGCCCACGCACAGGTCAGGCGAAGGGATCCCGCAACACGATGGTATCGTCTCGATCGGCACCCGTGGCCACCAGCGCCAGCGGGCATTCGGCAAGTTCTTCCACGGCCCGCAGGTACGCGCGAGCAGCGGCGGGTAGCTTCGAGAACTCTCGCACGCCCGAAGTCGATTCCTGCCAGCCAGGGAATTCGAGGTAAACCGGCCTGCACTCGGCCCATCCCGCTGCATCCAACGGCGCAAGCTCGCGACGCTTACCGCGATATTCATAGGCCACGCACACCTTGATCGTGGGCAGGCCATCGAGGACGTCGAGTTTGGTGATGGCAAGGCCTGAGATGCCGTTGATCAGTACCGCACGCTTGAGTGCCACTAGATCAATCCATCCGCATCGCCGCGGCCTACCGGTCGTAGCACCGAACTCGCTCCCGCGCTGCCGCAGCTGCTCTCCCGTTGCATCCGTCAATTCCGTCGGGAAAGGGCCGCCACCGACTCGCGTGGCATATGCCTTGGCGATGCCAAGGACGTAGTCGATCTCGCCCGCACCGACGCCAGTCCCAGCCAGTGCACCGCCGATGGTCGTGTTGGACGATGTTACAAATGGATAGGTTCCGTGGTCGATGTCCAACAGCGATCCCTGCGCGCCCTCGAACAGCACGCGCTTGCCGGCGCGATGCATCTCATGCAGCGTCGCTGCAACATCCTCGACCAAGGGACGCACGTACTCGCCGAATGCCAGCGCCTCGTCCAGCACGGATTGATAGTCCACCGGCTTTGCCTTCAGCCAGTGCTCGAGGACGAAATTGTGATAGTCGACCACGGCACGCAGCTTCTCAGCCAGTTCGCCGGGATACATCAGGTCCGCCACGCGCATGCCACGGCGCGCCACCTTGTCCTCATACGCAGGCCCGATTCCGCGCCCGGTCGTGCCGATCGCCTGCGCGCCTGACGCTTTTTCTCGCGCCTGATCCAAGGCCACGTGGTAGGGCATGATGAGGGGCGTCGCGGGACTGATGCGCAACCGCGACCGCACATCGACGCCGCGTCCCTCCAACGCCGTGATCTCCTCGCGCAGTGCGGCGGGCGAGAGGACGACGCCGTTGCCAATCAGGCACAAGACCCCCGCGCGCAGGATGCCCGAGGGAATCAGGTGAAGCACGGTCTTCTGGCCTCCGATCACCAGCGTATGACCCGCGTTATGCCCCCCCTGGAAGCGCACGACCGCCGATACGTGCTCGGTCAGGAGATCGACGATCTTGCCTTTACCCTCATCGCCCCATTGGGCGCCAAGGATGACGACGGATTGACCCATGAGATTCTCGCTCGAATGGTTGCTCGTATTCAGGCCCGGCAGGTCGCCGCAGCGGGCACAGCGCCCCTGCGGAGAGCCCGAGTCGACTGCGCTCGCCCGTGCCTGACCGACATTGGCCGCAAACGCCCGGGGCGGGCGACGCCTTTCATTTGCCCGGACCGTCGAAATAGTGCATGAACTGAGAATCCGGCTTCAGCAGCAATACGCCATGACCGCCACCGAAGCTGCGCCGGTATGCCTCCAGCGTCCGATAGAAATCGAAGAACCCGGGATCCTTGCCAAAGGCCTGCGCATACGTTTTCGCGGCGACGGCATCTCCCTGACCACGAATCTCGGCTGCCTGGGCGTCGGCATCGGCCACGAGCACATGGGCCTGTTTGTCGGCATCCGCGCGAATCTTGGTGGCCTCTTCCTCGCCGCTTGAACGCAGGGCATTCGCAAGACTCATGCGCTCGGCACGCATGCGCTTGAAAACAGATTCACTGACCGACTCGGGAAGCTCGATCTGGCGGATGCGAACGTCGACGATGCTAACACCCAGCGTGCGCATGGCCGAACCATTGGCCTGCTGCCGCACACGCGCGGTGACATCGTTTCGTCCGCCCGACACCAATTCATCCAGAGGCCTGGAACTGAATTCAAAACGCAGTGCATCCTTGACCATCGGAATAAGGCGAGCCTCCGCCTGCATCACCTCGCCCCCGGTCGCTTGGTAAAACAACGCCGGATTGGCAATACGCCACTTCACATAGAAGTCGACGTTGACGACCTTCTTCTCGGCGGTGAAATAGCGCTCGGGCCGCGCGTCAAGAGTGAGAATGCGCTTGTCGAATTTGACGACCTGCTGCATGAACGGCACCTTGAAGTGCAGGCCTGGCTGGTAGCTGCTGCGCACGATCCGGCCGAATTGCAGCAACAGCGCCGATTGGTCCTGACGGACGGTGAACACGCTGTTGTAGCCGGCCAGTGCAAGCAGGATGGCAAGAGCAATGACGATGGGCTTCATGGCTGTTCTCCGCCAGTGGTCGCACTTGCCGCGATACCGGGCGAAGGTGCCGACGCCCCTCCCGCTGGCGTTGAGCCAGAGGGCGATCGCTGTAGCAGTGCACCAGCGCCGGGAATCAGCGCGCTGGGCGCAGCAGGCGCCGCGCCGGCCCCAGATTTCAGCGGCAAATAGATCAGGTTCCGGCCATTGTTCTCGTCCAGCACCTTGGTATTGGCGGCCATGACCTTCTCAATCGTCTGCAGCCATAGCCACTTGCGCGTGATCTGGGGGGCGGCCTGGTACTGCTTGAGCATCAGGAGGAAGCGCTGCGCCTCTCCCTGCGCATGGGCCTCACTCGAAGCCTGATAAGCCTGGGCGTCGGCAACAATGCGGGCCGCCTGTCCACGCGCCTCGGGCAGGATCTTGCTGGCGTAGGCCTTTGCCTCGTTCTCGATCCTCTGCTTATCCTCCCGCGCTTTGTTCACGTCATCAAAGGCATCCTTGACCTCGGCCGGTGGCGCGATGTTCTGGAAATTGACCTCGGTGATCGTGATCCCGGCGTGATAGCTGTCGAGCAACTTCTGCAAGTCGCGCTGAGTCGTGACCACCATCGCCGCCCCCTGCCCGGAGAGGATGGTGTCCATGGTGCTTGCGCCAACGACGCGGCGCACGACCGATTCGGCCGCTTGATTCACGGTCGCATCCGGATCCTGCAGCGAAAACAGGTACTGTTCGGCATTGTTGACCTGATACTGAACATTAAAGTCAACCTGAACGATATTTTCGTCCTTGGTCAGCATCTGTTGCTTGTCCGAGACAGACCGCACCGAGGTCATGTCGACCTTCCGGACCATCTCGATGGGCCTCGGCAGGACGAAGTGGAAGCCAGGGCCAACGGTGCTGGAATAGGCGCCGAACCGCGTGACCACGCCGACCTGGCTCGTATTCACCACCGTCCATGAATCGAACAGGAGCCAAGCCAGCACCAAGGCAACGACAATCGTGCCGATGCCTCCCGCGCCACCGCCGCGCAGCCCAGCCAGCATCTGGCGCAGTCGTCGCAGCCAGGCATCGAAGTCGGGGCCCTTGCCACTGCCACCGCCGCGTCCCCATGGATCGCGTCGACCACCGCCGGGTTCGTTCCAGGCCATTGCCTTTACTCGTCAGGGGGAGTTGTGCCCGCAGCACGGTCCGCGACGCATCGGAGCGCTCCGGTCCGCCCAGCACCTGCACAGCGCGCTAGTTTAGCAGCCGTGCTGCGGCAAGATCGCAGTGCATCGGATTGCATTTACGCGGATGTCTCCAGCAAGCGGGCGAGCACTTCGGCGCCTTCGCCGCGCAAGGGCTCGAGCATGGACCGCGGCGCATCGATCTGCAGGTGCCAGCCACACTCGTCGAAATGCTCGGCTGCGATGGCACCAAGGACCTTCAGCCGGGCATGGAGTCGTCCGCTGGCGGCGTCCAGATGCAGGGTTCCGTGCACGCGGTCACGGGCCAGACGCGCGACCATGGCGTCTCTGAGGAGCTCGATGCCTGCGCCTCTTGCAGCCGCCAGCCACACCCTCTTTGGCCCGTGCAACGGGTCATGCTCCACCGAGGCCGGCTTGTCCAGCAAGTCGATTTTGTTGAAAACCGACAGTTGCGGCACTTCCCCCGCCCCGATTTCGTCCAACACCGCATTGACGACATCGATATGGCGCTCGCGCTCTGGATCGGCCGCATCCGTCACGTGCAGGAGCAAATCGGCATCCCTCGCTTCCGCGAGCGTCGCCCTGAACGCCGCGACCAGATCGTGTGGCAGCCTCCGCACGAAGCCGACCGTGTCGGCGACGACGACGGGACCGCAGGGCAAATCCGGGATGCGCCGCACCGTCGGGTCAAGCGTCGCGAACAATTGGTCGGCCGCATAGACGGCGGACCGAGTCAATGCGTTGAACAAAGTCGACTTCCCGGCATTCGTATAGCCGACCAATGCCACCCGGGGCATCCCTGCCGCCAGTCGCGCGCGTCGTTGCTGGCCGCGTTGGGTTCGCACCCTTTCGAGGCGCTTCTGAAGTTGCCGAACGCGCTCGGCCAACAGCCGGCGGTCGGTTTCCAGCTGTGTCTCGCCGGGACCGCGCAACCCGATGCCGCCGCGCTGGCGTTCAAGGTGGGTCCACCCACGCACCAGCCGGGTCGCCAGATGCTTCAGTTGCGCGAGCTCGACCTCGAGTTTGCCTTCATGCGAGCGGGCGCGCTGGGCGAATATGTCCAGGATCAGGCCCGTGCGATCGACGACCCGTACGCCCAAGTGGGCCTCGAGGTTGCGCTCCTGGACAGGACTGAGCGCATGATCGACCAACACCAGATCGGCCTCCAACACCTGAACGAGGTGCCTGAGCTCATCGGCCTTGCCGCTTCCGATATAGAACTTGGGGCTGGGGCGTTCAACCCGGGCCGAAACTCGCTCCAGCACTTCAGCGCCCGCCGAGCGCGCGAGCTCCTCGAATTCACGAGCGTCGGCCTCGGCCTCTAGGTCCGCGCGCGCGTGCGGCAGAACCAGCACCGCCCGCTCGCCTTTCTTGCCGCGATCAAAAAGTGCTTTCAGGGCTTCTCGTCCTGCGACTCGGTCGCGCTTTCATCGTCTTCGCCGCCGATGCGAACCGCACGCGCCGGCACGACGGTGGAAATTGCATGCTTGTACACCATCTGGCTGACCTGATTGCGCAGCAGCACAACAAACTGGTCAAACGATTCAATGGTTCCCTGAAGCTTGATTCCATTGACCAGGTAAACCGAGACGGGTATGCGCTCGCGGCGCAGCACGTTGAGAAACGGATCTTGCAATGATTGTCCTTTTGACATGACGCTGAGCCCTCACTCGCGGGCCGGCCAAAAGATCACGTCGCACCGGCGACGGTCCCGACCCAACGACATCAGTTTAACCCATGGCGGCCACCATGCCGGTGCTGTGGGGGGGCCAGGAACTCCGCAACGAGCTCAATGGCGTTGGCGACGGCGTTCGGTTTGAACGGATCCTGATCGCACACACCTTCTTCGCCCCGAAGCCACGTCAACTGTCTTTTCGCTAATTGGCGACTAGCGTGCAGCGATAGGGTGCGGAACGTGTCGAAATCGCACTCGCCAGCCAGATGGGACCACGCTTGCCGGTAACCAACAGCGCGCATCGCCGGTAAATCCGCTTTGAGGTCGCCCCGCGCCCGCAGCCGCTCGACCTCGCCAAGAAAGCCCGCGACGAGCATGGCATCAAAACGCTGCACAATGCGCTGCCGAAGCTGCTCTCGATCCGTCGGGATCAGCGCCAATTTCAGGATTCGCCACGGCAGCGGCGCCCTGGACTGTTGGTGCAGTTGGCTGAGTGGCATCCCGGTCAGTTCGATGACCTCGAGCGCGCGCTGTATCCGCTGCGGGTCATTCGGTCGGATTCGCGCAGCCGCCGCAGGATCGAGGGTGGCTAATCGCGCATGCAACATCGACCAGCCCACTTCACGGGCTTCCTGGGCCAAGCGCGCGCGCAATTCGGGCTGGGCCGCGGGCAGCGGTGAAAGACCCATCTCGAGTGCGCGGAAATAAAGTCCAGTGCCCCCTACGAGCACGGGTATGCGACCTGTGGCGTGCGCAGCGCGCATCGCATCAAGCGCATCGAGACGGAAGTCGGCTGCGGAGTAAGGTTCAAGTGGGTCGCGCAAGTCCATGAGCGCATGCGGGTAGCGTGCACGCAATGCCGCGTCGGGCTTGGCCGTTCCGATATCCATGCCCCGGTAGACGAGCGCGGAGTCGACGCTGATCAGGCTTACCGGGAACGCATCAGCCAATTGGCAGGCCAACGCGGTCTTGCCGCTGGCCGTCGGACCCATGACAAACACGGCCGCCGGCAGGTCCTTGTCGGGCTCGGCGTTCATGACCACTGCTCTGGAATGAACGTGGCCAGTTCCGGAAGATGTGGCGCCCATCCTTTCCATGCGTCTACCGCTTTCGCGTGCACGGGTTGGCGCGCCTGCCAGACGCTGGCGGTACGGATCGGCGTCGCCGAATCTGCGGACGACGATGCCGGTCCTAATCCCAGGAACGCAAGGATCTCGGCGAGCACGCCGTCGGTCTCGCGAACCAGCCTTTCGTAGTCGACGTCGATCATGGGCACCGACAGCGTCACGCGCCAGTGTTCCATCAGCCTGGCCTCGCCCCGACCGAACGCTGCGATGTCCTCGAATGCATACGCGTAGCCATTGTCGCTGTGTGCAAACATTTGCCGAAATATGGATAGCGACGTGTCGCGCGCATCGCGGCGACAATGAATGACGCGCACGCCAGGCAGTAGCGCCGAGGCCATGCCAAGGTGCCGAAAATTCAGTGGATTTTTGTCGATGATGACGCGTGCGGGCGCATCATCGCGGCGCAACTGGGCCGCGTAGTATGCAGCGGCTTCGGTCAGTTTGGCGGGAGCCCGGCCCCCGGTTTCCACGTGCAGGGCCAGCTCGGAAAGCCAATTCAGCTCGCCGCGGCTCCGAACCTGAGGATGGCGCTCCAGCAAGCTAGCCACGAGCGTCGTGCCGGTTCGCGGAAGACCCACGATCAGAACCGGCGTGAACTCGAGTCGCTTCGCTACCGCAGTCGGTGGCGGAATGCCGATCTGGCGATTGATGAACGCGTCGAAGCCCGACGCCGACCATTGCATCCGCAAGCGCATTGCAGCGTTGCTTTTGCGTAATTGCTGGGCCGCGCCAGCCAAGTCGCCCAGGTCGGCGAGAACCTTCGCCCAGGCGAAGCGTGCCGCAAGGCCTGCGTCGCCATCAATCGGCAACGATCGTGCCGCGAGTTCAATCGCTCGCGCATCGGGTTCATCACCGGATCTAAATGCATGCACGCCCGCCAACCGCAGCCAGCCGGAAGCAAAATCGGGTTGCAACGCGACTGCGCGGCGCAAGTGCACGCGAGCCTGCTCGAATCGGCCCAACTCAGCGGCCAACTCTCCCGACACCCCGTGGAGTTCGGCATCGTCCGGGGCGTCGCGCAACGCCGCTTGCGCCAGTTCCAGAGCAGGCCTTACGGCTTCGCACTCGCGCAGGAAGACCAGGGTTTCGCGTATTCGAGCCGGATCAGGCAACACCGGCAAGCCTTCCAGAGCAACCTGCGCTGCAGCCTGCAGGCGGCCCTCGCCGCGCAGCAGATTTGCCAGTGAAGCCAGCGCGCCCGCATGCGCGGGCTGCACCGCCAATACCGCCCGAAGTTCACGCTCGGCCGCCTGTCGCTCTCCGATCATTCGCAGCGCGTTGCCCAGGTGATATCGCAAGCCCACGAGATTCGGGTGCCTCGCAAGGCCTTCTTCCGCCAATGCCACGACGGCACCGGGCATTCCCTGCTTCAACATCCCAAGCGCGATGGCTTCCCAGTCGACGCCGGTCGCCTGCCCATCGAGCACTGCTTGGAGCAGCGCTTCGTAGGCTGAACGCGCGCCACGGCGCTGCACATCGTCACGGTAGATCGCGAGCAACCGGTCCTGATCGATCATGCGTGCTTCCGCGCGTGTTCGACCACGCGCCACAGGTAAAAGCCGGCAAGGCTGCGATAGGGCGCCCAACGGGCACCACGAACTGCCAACTCACGGGGCGTGGGGGCCTCGGACATGCGGTCGACCAGTGCAGCACCCATTCGCACCCCCAAGTCATCGATCGGCAGCACATCCGGCCGGCCCAGGCGAAACATTAATAGCATCTCAACCGTCCATCGGCCGACGCCACGCACTTTCGTCAGCGAAGCGATGATGGCGGCATCTTCCATGCGCTCGAGTTGTCTCGCGGAGGGTATGGCACCAGCGCGCGCATGCCCCGCCAGGTCGCGCAATGCCGCAAGTTTGCCAGCGGAAACGCCAGACGCACGCAGCATTTCATCGGTCTGCGCATCGATGCCTCCAGCAGAAATTCGATTGCGGGGCATCAGCGCCGCCACGCGTGACGTGATCGTCGCGGCGGCACGGCCCGAAAGTTGCTGGTGGAGGATCGACCGCGCCAGCGCATCGACGGTTTCGAATCGTGCTGTGAAATCGAGTTGCAGCGGACCAATGCGCTGCATCCATTTGGCGAGCCGCCTGTCGCAGCGCTGGAGATGCGCGCACGCAGCCTCCAAATCAAACCCACGCGCGATGCGTGTCCCCATTGTTCGACCTACGCCCAGCGCCGACTCGCGAGAAGTCATTGTCTTCGGCGATCCATGCGACCTCAACTGCGAGGCCCGACTGCAGCGATACCCAACGCAATCCAGCCAGCCATGAGCGCCAAACCTCCCAAAGGGGTGAGAACACCGATGCCACGAGGCGCCCCCAGTGCCAGCGCATAAAGACTGCCGCAGAACAGCAGCATGCCGAACCCGAACCCCGCGCAAGCAGTGCGGCGCGCCTGTCCGTCGGGCAGGGCCAGTAGCGTCAGCGCGAGCGCCAGGGCATGCCAGAATTGAAATTGCACTGCCGTCTGCCAGACCGCCAGCATTGTGGGTGCCAGCCTTCCCTGGAGCAGGTGGGCGCCAATCGCGCCCAGCGCCACCGCGCTCGCCCCGGGCACAGCGATCCAGAAGCGTTCATGGGATTTGCCCCGGCGAAGTTCATGCACGGGCCTCTTCATGGAAATCCTCCAGTCGAATCGTCGGCATGCCGAGCGGGAAGCGCCGATTCAGCTGCATTGCCAAGGCCACCGCGGATCGCTGACGGCGGGTAAAGCGCCATGTTGAGCAGCGCCCAGATTCCCGAAGGCAACCGCCAAGTATGGGCGCTGACGCGTGCCGCCGTCTCGGCAAGACCGGCGGCGGCAGCGGCCGGCAGCCCACCTGCCGGGCCCTGGATGTCGAGATCGCCCAACGGTCGTCCCCGCGCGTCCCGCCAAGCCATGAGCGTCAGCAGGCTGCCGTCACTGAGCAGCGCCCGCAACTGAATCGCGTGCGCCGGCGGCCCCGCGTAGGGCTGCACTCCTGTGTAGTCGAACCCGTCGAACATGCCCAGCAGCAGCACGCCAACCGCAAGCGGTTGGTGCAGATGCGCCGGCGCCACGCGCACGCGGGGGGTTCCTTCGAGGCTGCGGTCGACCAAGAATCGCTGGCCTCCCTGTCCGAGGAGATCAACCTGCAATACTGCGCTTGCCGGTAGCGACAGCAAGGGGTGGGGCATCCAGTCGACTGCGCGCGGCGATGCCGTCAGGTCGCCCTCAACGAGCAATGCCTGCTTGCTGCCGCGACGGCGAACGAAGGTTCCGGCGAGACGCGGTTCGTAGCGGCCTATAAGGAGTCGCGGCAGGCCGGTCACTCCCAAGAGCTCAACACTCGTACCTGCCCCGGGCTGGCCGGGATTCGCCACGCCCAGCAGGCCGTATTGCGCGGGTCTCCGCGTACGGGGCGCCAGAATGCGCGCCTCCGCAAGCCGGTCGAGCCACTCCCGAACACGCGCGTCATCGGCCGCCTCGCGCGCCGGCAGCACCTGCCAGCGACCATCTTTACGCCGCAACAGGAGCGATTTTCCGGATGTCTGGATGCGAACTCCGCTGACGAGGCTTCGGATCGCACTCATGTGCGGCATCAGTCGCCGTTGGGCAAGTGCAATCGGCGTGCCGTAGCCTGCGGGAACCCGCAAATGCACGGCAATCGCCATCGTCAGGATCGCAAGCACAACCAGGAATGCAAGGCGAAAGCGGCTCATCCGCGCCCTCGACGCCGTGCGCGCATCAATACGGCAGCGACAGCCAACAGGAGGAGGAAACCGGGCATCAGGAGGAGATTGGCGAGTTCAACCCGAAATCGCAGGCGATCGACCCGTTCATCGACCTCACGCTCGTCACGACGCAACGCGTCGCGAATTCGCTCGCGCTCTTCGCTCGCACTGTGAAATTCGCCCAAATCTGTGCTGGCGGCGGCGCCAGGGATGCTGCGCGCCTGCTCAATTTCAAGCAGGCGCCGATCAACCGCCTCGAGCTGGCGGCGCAGCATGCCCTGACGCGCATGCATGGCCCGCTCGTCTCCCTCGCGTAACGCCATCAATCGGGTCAACGGCCTCGCATCCATCTCTCGACCACGAATGGATATCAACGCACTGGATCCGGTGAGATTGTCGACGGTATTCAGGAGGAAGTCGCCATTGTTGGCCACGGGATCAGTGAGGATTTGGTCGAGGAAACGAAGTTTCCTAACCCACAATGCATTGCTGAGGATGTCCGTATCGGCGACCAAGACAATATCGGCCGGCTTCGATCCTCCCGCCATCCTCCCCGTCAGTCGCGCGGCAAGCACAAAGCGGCCACGGGAACCATCCTCCGACGCCAGCACTCGTCGCGCGTCATCCGTTTCATCGAATATCCGCGATACGGGGACGGCCGTTGCATCACCACTGGACTGCAACAAGGGAACCATCCGCAGGTTCGCATGCTCGATCTGTTCGAAGCTGCCGGATGTTGCCACATTGATCTTGTGCAAGCCCGCCGTCACGACGTCGTCGCGACTGAGCTCGGCGGGCCCGAGACCCAGCAGCGCAGCCTGTGGTGCACTGTCTGCAATGGATCCGGCACCGGCGGCAAGTTCCGGATCGATGACCACGCGATCAGGGTCGAACGCGACGCCCCATCGCAGGAACAGTGGGCGCAGTGCATTCCACGTTGCCCGCGCGCTTGCCACGGCCTGCATCGGAGGCAGGGTTTCCGGGTCTGGGTCGATGAACACCGCGAGATGGCCGCCGCGAAGAACGTAGTCGCGAATCGCGGCAACTGCCTGCGACGAAAGTTGGTCGGGCTGCACGAGAAGCAGTGCGCGCAGATCCCTAGGAACCGTCCGCAACGTCCGGCCGTCGAGAACCTGCACCCTGAACAATTGGTCTAGCTCCTGGAAGGCAGTCCATGGCGGTGCCGATCCATCTTGCCCGTCGGTTACGCCCTCGACTGGGAGGCCGCTGATCAGACCAACACGGGACCGCTGCGAGGTCACCAGTTCATGGATGAGCCGTGCAATGGCGTACTCGAGGAACGCCCGGCGATCAGGCTGCAGGAACGGAATGACTGAGATCCCTGTGGTTGCGTTGGTCCCCACAAGACCGAAGATGACGCGCTGGCGGTCGGGACCGATGGGCGGCGCACTCAGCCCTGCGGCCAGCGCCCGCTCTTCGGACTGGGAACCCGGCTTGGGATCCACCCACTGGACCTGCACCTTGCCCCTTGATACGCGCTGCACTTCGGCCAGGACCATGCGGACGTGCGCTGCGTAATCACTGAGCGCCGGCAGTGCGCCCGCCGACTGCTTGGAAAAGTAGAGCGTCAGAAGCACGGGCTCTTCGGGCGACCGCGCAATCTGGATGGTTCCCGGAGCCAGCGTGTACTGGTGATGGTCGGTCAGATCCACTCGCCAGCCTTCAAGCAACCGCGTAGCCAGCAGGACCAGTGCGAGATAGAGGGTCGCCAAGGCCACGGCAGCCAGGAGGCTCTTCAGAACGCCGGCGAAGCGCCGACGATTCACCGGCGCGGCTCCCAGCATTGCAGGATCAGGCTCGCACCGCCTAGCCAGACCAGGGTCGTGAGGACGAAATACGCCAGATCGCCTGCGCCCAGGACGCCCCGCGCCATCGGACCAAAGTGCGCCAGCATGTCCAGCGCTGCCGATGCACGCACGACGAAAGGCGGCAGTGCAAATTGCGATCCGAGCATCGACGCATCACCCAATACCAGATAGCCGACCGACGCCAGCATCGCGCCCACGAATGCGGTCACCTCGTCACGTGCAAGTTGCGCAGCAACTGTGGCCACGGCAAGCGACGCGCCGCCCAGCAATGCGCTGCCGAGGTAGCCGACCAGAATGGCGCGATTGTCCGGCTGGCCCAAGTAGTTCACCGTCAGCCATAGAGGCATGGTCGAAATCAGGGCCAGCAGGAGCCATAGCCATGCCGCAGCGTATTTGCCGATCAGCAGCGCCGATGGACGCATGGGAAGCGAGCGCAGCAGCTCCAGCGTGCCCTGCGAGCGCTCCTCGGCCCACAAGCCCATGGCAAGCGCTGCCGTCAACGGCGCAAGCATCCAGGGCATCTCGCTAAAAAGGATCGTCAAGTCGGCACGACCCTTGGCGAAGAAGTGCCCGGGGAAAAATACGCCAACAGTAGCCGACAGCGAGAAGGCAGCCATTAGCACCCAGTTGCCGGGACGCGTCGCGCGTCCGCGAAGCTCGTGCAGGATCACCGTTCCGGTGCTACTCACGCCTCGCCCTCCAAGGCGGCATCAGCCTCGGTGAGACTGTTGAACACGTCCTCCAGTCGTCCCGGTTCCAGCGTCAGCTCCGAGGGCTGTACGCCATAGTTCGCGAGCAGCGCCTGGACTTTCGGCAACAGTTCCCGCCCCGGCTTCGACAGGACGGTGACGCGGCCGCTGCAGGGGTCGACCTCGATCGTGTCAACCTCGGGCAGAAGGCCAAGGGCCGCGCGCGCCGGACCGGCGGCGACTGCACTGAAACTGACGGCTCCGCGGTAGCGCGAGCGAGCCCGGAGCCCCCCCGGGGTGTCGTCGAGAACCAACCGCCCGCGCGACAGGAGGCCGAGCCTTGTACATTGCGGGACCATGTCATCGAGGCGTTGGGTTGCAACGACAATGGCGCGATCCCGTGAAAGACTGCGCAGCAACGCTCGTACGCTGGCCTGCTCACCAGGGTCAAGGCCATCCCCCGGCTCGTCAAGCAACAGAACAGGCGGATCATGCAGGATCGCCTGGGCAATGCCAACACGACATCGCTGCCCCCTGGTCAGCGATGCAACTGGTCGGGCAAGCACGGGTTCGATGTCGAGCGCAAGGACCGTTTCTTCATAGCGCCGCACCAGTTGGGCGCGGCGCAATCCGCGCAATCGCGCCAGGTAGAGCAAGAGGGCTTGCACCGTTACGTGCCCGTAGAGCGGCGCACCTTCCGGAAGATAGCCGAGTCTGCGCCGCGCCAGCCGAGGTGCGCGCGCGAGGTCGTGGCCGTCGATGCGGACTATTCCGGCATCGGGCATCAGGACGCCGGCCAACAGCCGCAGGACCGTGGTCTTGCCGGCACCATTGCGGCCCAGCAACCCGATCATCTGCCCCTTCTGCACGCGCAGGGTCAGGTCACCCACGACGCATCGCCCGCCGAACCAGCGTGTAAGGCCTTCGACCTCGATCACGGCGGCTGACCGCCCGGGGCGCCGCACCACGCCCGCCCGGAAGTCAGGGGCCGGCGCGGTGCGATCATCACTGCAACGCGAGCGGCTGGATCAACCTGCGGTCGCAGCCGAGGCCGGCACGGCTGCACTGGCCGCTGGCGCGGCCGATGAGGCAGTCCCAACGCTTGCAGCGGGTGCCGGCGCGGCGCTCGAAGCGGGTGCGGGCGGCGAGCTCGCTTGCCCCGGCACTGCCGCGGGCCCCCACGACAACGGCAGGTAGACTTTGTAGCTACCCTCGCCCGTATTCGGGTCAACGGCCTGCACGACGACGTCATAGAAACGATGCGCATTCGGATCGAAGCCATAGCCATGCGTCTGGGCATAGGCTTGGAGGTTGTAGCGCATCAGGGGCAACGCCGCCGGGTTGGCATTCTCTAGGTCGCCCTCGAGCGCCTTGCCGCCGAATGCCATGCGTGCCATCACATTGCCATCGACGATCAATGCGCCGTTCTTTTCCCACGTACCTGGTGCTGCACTTCCGCTGGTGTCCGCTGCGCCCGGCTGGGTCAAGTCGTAAGGCTGGCCGCCAATGGACAGCGTGCTGGCGTTGATCGGGACCGCCACGTCGAACACGTAGTTCTGGTCACCGAAGTCCGTGGTGATCGTGATCCGCGGGCCAGCCGCCTTGACGCCAAGCTTCTTCATCGCTGCGTCAATTTCGCCAAGCGCCTTCTGAGTTGCGGTGTCGACTTCCTCGTTGGTCCGCTTGGCATGGGTGGACACAAACAGGATCGGTTCGGGCGTCGTCTCGACGATTCGCGGATGAACCTGGTCGTAGTCAACGTTTTGGATCGACGCCAAGACGTTCTGGAGATTGCTGAGCGTGTACTGGACAAAGGAAGCGGGCTCACCATGGATGTAGAGCCGCGAATAACGGTCGAGCAAGTTCCAGCCATAGTTGACACGGTAGCGCATGGTGACCCGGACCAGTCGGTCGTCGCTGCCCGACCGGTTCACTTCAATCACGAAACGCTTGTCGTGGCCCGACCAGCCATTTTTCAGCGCCCATTCGATCTCGGCGCTGCCCTGCAGGGACACCTTGCCAGGACCGGGTTCGTCCTTGGTGATGGTCAACGAACCGTTGCCGACCTTGGGGTCGTTGCTGGTCCAGCTCGTTTCCGCGCCGACGCCATAGGCAGGCCCGGAATAGGTGAATTGCGTCGCCGGGTCATAGGCACGCAACACACCGTAATCAGGGAAGCGACGGAAGTTGCTGAGTATGTCGTACACCTGCCGCAGGTCATGGCTGACCTCGATGCTCCGGGAGGTGGATCCGTGGTCTGGCATCAATACGCCCACCACCAGATAGAGGATCGCCACCATGATCAGGGCGACGATGAATTCAAGGACACGCATCATTCGGACAGTCTCCGCAGCCTACGGGGCCGGCGGGGACGCCGGCGGGTTGGGCACCAGCCGGGGTGCCTGACCCGCGGCTGAAGGACGGATGGTAACGGCAAGCCGTTGCCCGCGCCATCGGCGCCGCGACAAACCAGGTCCGCCGCCATAGGCATAACTCAGACAATGCCCAGTTCCAGCGCCTTGAGTACCGCCCGGGTGCGGTCGCGCACCCCGAACTTGGACAGGATGTTTGAAACGTGGTTCTTGACGGTGCCTTCCGCCACGGTCAGGGAGTTGGCGATCTCCTTGTTGCTGTAACCGCCAGCCATGAGCCGCAGGATCTCCGTCTCCCGCTCGGTCAGCGGGTCCGGTTGTTCGAGACTGCGAAAGGACGTGCCGACGCGCTCGATGCCCGCCTTGAGCCGCTGCGTGACGGCCGGCGACACCAGCGAGCCGCCCGCGGCCACGGTGTGGACCGCCTCAACCAGTTGTTCGAGCGACACGTCCTTCAGTAGGTACCCCCGGGCGCCCGACTTCAGCCCGGCCAGCACCAACTGGTCGTCATCGAACGTCGTCAGAATCACCGTCGGGGGAACCGCGCCCTTCGCCCCCAACGCCTGCAGCACCTCGATGCCATTCATGCCCGGCATCCGCATGTCCAGCAGCACGACGTCAGGCCGCACTCTTGGGATGACATCGAGCGCTTGCTCCCCATCCGCGCATTCGGCCACGACGCGTATGTCCTCAGCCAATTCCAGCAGCGACCGGATACCTTGGCGAACGAGGTTCTGGTCGTCTACGAGGCAGACATTGATCATGCTGACTTCTCCACCGGCAGCCACGCCGTTAGCGAAAACCCTTGGCCCGGCTCGGCACGCAGCGCCAGTCGCCCACCCACCGCCGCCAATCGCTCGCGCATGCCGTTCAATCCGTTGCCCGGGCGGATCTTAGCCACGCCGCGCCCATCGTCACGTGCGTCCAGTCGCACTTCCCCACCGGCAGAGTGACTGAATTCGAGCCAAAGATTACGCGCACCGGAATGGCGCGCCGTGTTCGTCAGAACCTCCTGGACCATGCGCAACATGACCTGGGCACGCTGGGGATCGTCGACGCTGAACGCCGGCGGCAGCTTCAGGTGCACGTTCAGCATCGGCACGCCCTCGATCAGGCTCCGCAAAGCTTGGCTCAGGTCCAGAGCCTCACCCTGGCGCAGCTCGCTGACCACTTCGCGCACGTCACCGAGCAATTGCTTGGCAACGGCTTGCGCCTGGCGAACGGACTCCACCGCGTCCGGCTGGACGCGGTGGCTGGCAACTTCGAGATTCAACGTCAGCGCCGTCAGATGGTGACCAACTAGGTCATGCAGTTCACGGGCAATCCGCATGCGCTCACCAATACGGCTCGACTCGGCCAGCAGCGCCCGTGTGGCACGCAACTCGCTGTTCAGGCGCCGCTGCTCCTCGCGCGCCTCGTCCTGCTGTCGGGCGACAGTCGATGTGACGAACATGAGTGCCGCAAACCCCAGGTAAAGCGCCGCCTGCAGCATAGCCGTTCCCCAACCGAATCCAGGGAAATCGCGGAACACTGGGATGAGAGCGAGATTTTGCAGGAGCAGCCATGCAACGCCAACTGGCACAGGGAGGGTCCAGGGCAACGCAACCGCGACCACGACAAGCAGCAGTGCCGAAAGGCCGCTATGACTGAACCAGCCAACACCAATCGCCGTGGCCGTGAGGATGCCGAGGCCCAGGATTTTCAACACAGGGTGCCGCCGGGATCCAAGGCGTCGCGTCAGCAGCCAATAAGTGACGCCAAATAACGCATAACTGCACAACAACAGAAGCAGGCCGATGTCAGGGTGGCTCAAGCCGCTGACGCGCTTCAACGTCCAGTCAATGCGCAGCAGCGGGATGCCAGTGCACAGGTAGGTGAACAATCCGGCGTAACGCAGGAGCCTGGTATGGTCGGGTATGGGCCAGCGCACATTCCCATAATGCACGGCCGCCGCTTCGACGCAAGCTCTGCATGAATCGACTTGGCGGCTCGTGCCGACATGCGATAATCACGGCACTGCGGGGATCATGCCCAAGCCTCGCGCGGAGAATGATGCATGTCCCTGGTGCTGCGCGACGCGTGCGAGGCCGATCTTGACGCCGTGCTGGCAATCAACAATGCCGCCGGCCCCGGCATCTTGCCGATGGATCAGGCCCGACTGCGCCATCTGTTCGACTGGGCGGACTATTTCCGGGTTGCCGAACTCGATGGACACGCAGCCGGATTCCTGATCGCGCTTCGAGAGCATGCGGCTTACGACAGCCCCAATTTCCGCTGGTTTGCGGAGCGGCATCCGGCGTTCGTCTACATCGATCGGGTCGTAATTGCCGGAAACATGCGTGGTCGCGGGCTTGGCAGGGTGTTCTACGCCGACGTGCACAGTTTCGCGGAAGTTCGCGTGCCTCTCCTCGCTTGCGAGGTCTTCCTAGAGCCGCCTAATGACGCGGTCGTGCTGTTCCACGGCACTTATGGCTTTCGCGAGCTTGGCCAGCAGGTGATGCCGGGTACCGGACGCCGCGTGAGCCTGCTCGGAAAGGAGCTTTGCAGCTTCCCGTTCGCCCGTGACACTTACCTTGCACAGGGCCACCTACCCGACTTGCCTTGGCTGCGGGGTCGAAAAGTGCCGGCGCACGCTCACCCATCCGCGCGGGCGGCAAGGGGCTGAATGCATGGGTACGGAGACGGTCGCGGACCCCGCCTGCGAACTCCGCTTCGGCCAGGTTGGCATCGCCAGCGTCCGCGTGCTCGTGAATGACCCAGCGGCGCTGTGCGCGGCGCTCGCGGAACGTGTGCTCAAGGCGCCCCAATTATTCGCGCGCGCCGCTGTCGTGCTCGATCTTAGCCATCTCGCGAACGATCCGGGCCGCGAAGATGTCTTCGCATTGCTATCGGCGGTGCGCGAGGCTGGCATGCTGCCAGTCGCACTGGCTTACGGGACCAGTCATATCGAAGCGCTGGCACGAGCGCTGGACCTGCCGCTGATCGCGAAGTTCCGCGCCGGCTACGAGCCACATGGCGAACCCGTTGCGACCGCTACCGCGCCGGCGAACTCCGTCCACGCGCCTCCCGAGCCGAACGCGGCCGCCACGATGGGTTCGATGCACCATGCCCAACCCGTTCGATCGGGCCAGCAGGTCTATGCCGAGGGACGCGACTTGGTCATTGCCGGCCATGTCGCAGCGGGCGCCGAGGTCATCAGCGATGGCAACATCCACATCTACGGCAGTCTGCGCGGTCGCGCGCTGGCTGGCGCCAGCGGCAACCCGGGCGCGCGCATCTATTGCCAGAGCTTCCATGCCGAACTGGTCTCAATTGCGGGCCGATACCGTACCTTCGAGCAAATACCGGAGGATCTTGCAGGGCGATCCGTGCAATGCTGGCTGGATGGGGAAAAACTGGTCGTCGCACGGCTCTAGCGCCGCGCACGGCTTTGATGGCGTTCGACACGGACGCTGGCGCCGTACGAGCGACAGCGCCAGTGCGGCAAACTGCGGCAGGATATGTCAGCGTGAATCGGCAGGAGATCAGACCTTGACAGAAACCATCGTCGTCACATCGGGCAAAGGTGGCGTGGGCAAGACCACGACCAGCGCATCGCTGGCCACCGGGCTGGCTGCACAGGGCAAGAAGGTGGCCGTGATCGACTTCGACGTCGGTCTGCGCAATCTCGACCTGATCATGGGTTGCGAGCGACGTGTGGTCTATGACTTCGTCAACGTCATCCATCAGGAGGCAACACTCAAGCAAGCGTTGATCAGGGACAAGCGCCACGAAAACCTCTTCGTCCTGGCCGCATCGCAGACGCGCGACAAGGATGCGTTGACGCAGGAAGGCGTCCAGCGGGTCCTCGAGGAACTGGGCAAGGAGGGTTTCGATTACATCGTCTGCGACTCGCCCGCCGGCATCGAGAAAGGTGCCTCTCTGGCGATGTATTTCGCGGACCGCGCGCTGGTCGTGGTCAACCCGGAGGTGTCCAGCGTCCGCGATTCGGATCGCATCCTCGGCCTTCTGGCCAGCAAGACGCGCAAGGGTGAGTCAGGCCAGGGCGGTGTCCCCGCGCATCTTTTGCTGACGCGCTACAACCCCGTCCGCGTCGAATCGGGCCAAATGCTGGGCATCAAGGACGTGGAAGAGGTCCTCGGCCTGCCCGTGATCGGCGTCATCCCCGAGCATGAGAGCGTGCTGATGGCGTCCAACCAGGGTGTCCCCGTGATCCTGGACGAGGGCTCGCTGGCTGGTCAGGCCTACGTGGATGCGATTGCGCGGCTGCTGGGTGAGAGTCGGCCGATGCGGTTCATCGACGCGCCGAAGAAGGGACTGTTCAAGCGCATGTTCGGGAGCTGAACATGGGTATCCTCGATTTCCTCAAATCGCGGCCAAAAAACACTGCCACCATCGCCAAGGAGCGGCTGCGCATCATCGTGGCGCAGGAGCGTTCCTCACGGAACACGCCCGACTACCTGCCGATGCTGCGCACCGAGTTGCTGGCTGTCATTCGCAAATACGTGCATGTCGATCTCGATGCCATAAATATCCAGGTGGAACGCGACGGAGAACATGAGGTCCTGGAGCTCTCGGTGGCGCTGCCCGAGCACAAGACGGACACCACCGCCTGATCCCGGGACGGTGCCAGCGTGCTGGGATCGGTTACGGCAACCTTGCACGCTGGCTTTTGATGGCACAGGCATCGGTCGGCATGCGATCGGCATCACGTTGACGACCCGGTCGGCGCCTGGCGGCGCACACGGTACCCACTGAATGAACGATGTCCTGCGACTTCGCGACACTGGATTCGACGCTCCTCGATCCCTGCTGGCACGGTACGGCATCAGGTTCACCAAGGTCGCCTCCGGCCAGGCGATACCAGGCAGCTACTGGGGTGACTGCGAGGCGGGAGTCATCGGCGCCCGCGTCTACGCGCGCGATGACACGCCCGTGCACTCGCTACTGCACGAGGCCTGCCACCTGATCGTGCTGCCGCCCGAGAAGCGGGTACAGGTTCATACGAACGCCACCGACTCCATCGAGGAGGAGGATGCGACGTGCTACCTCCAGATCGTGCTGTCCAACGAACTACCTGGCGTGGGGACCGCCCGCATGCAGGCCGACATGGATGCGTGGGGCTACAGCTTCCGCCTCGGGAGCGCGAGGGCATGGTTCGAGCAAGACGCATCTGAAGCGCGGTTACTCCTCGAGCAGCGCGGCCTGCTGCCGGCCAAGGCCGGCTGATCGCGGTGCATCTAGAATCGACAACCCATCACAAGGCGCGAGCGACATGGCCTTTGACAGCATCCCGGAAATCCTCGAAGACATCCGTGCGGGCCGCATGGTGATCATGGTCGATGACGAGGACCGCGAAAACGAAGGCGATCTGATCATGGCCGCGGGCAAGGTTAGGCCCGAGGACATCAACTTCATGGCTCGCGAGGGGCGCGGCCTCATCTGTCTGGCACTGACGGAGCAACGCTGCCGGCGCCTGAATCTTCGACCCATGGTCAGCGACAACACGTCACCTCACCACACGAATTTCACCGTCTCGATCGAGGCCGCGGAGGGCGTCACGACAGGGATCTCGGCATATGACCGTGCGCATACGGTACGAGTTGCCGTGGCGGAGAGCACGCAGCCGACCGATCTTGCGCAGCCGGGTCACGTCTTTCCCCTCATGGCACAACCGGGCGGCGTGCTCACCCGTGCCGGCCACACCGAAGCGGCCAGTGACCTGGCAGGCCTCGCTGGCCTAGAGCCTGCAGGCGTGTTGGTTGAGATCCTGAACCCCGACGGCAGCATGGCGCGACGGCCTCAACTGGAGGTCTTTGCAAAGCTGCATGGCCTGCGCATCGGCACGATCGCGGACCTGATCCGTTACCGTCTCGGCACGGAAAAGACCATCGAACGAGCCTATGAGATGCCGGTGCAGACGGAGGTAGGCCCATTCCATCTGGTCGCCTATCGCGATCTGCTGCGTCGCGGCCTGCATTTTGCCCTGGTGCGGGGCGACGTGTCCGGGGATCGGCCCGTGCTCGTCAGGGTGCATGCGCGAAATACGCTATCTGACGTGCTTCACCTCGTTCGCGAAGACCTTGGGTTGACGCTGACCGCGGCGCTACGCCAAATCGCCGACGAGAATCGCGGCGTCGTCGTTGTACTTGCCGGTGACGAGGGTACCGACGCCCTGCTGCAGCGCCTGCAGGGTCCAGTGGCCCAGGAGAGCAGTCGCCAGGCCGTGCACCAGGAGTGGCGCCAGTTGGGTCAAGGCGCGCAGATACTGGCAGATCTTGGTGTTCGACAGCTCCGCGTGCTGGGCACCCCACGCAAGCTGGTGGGCTTGGCTGGGTTTGGTCTCGAGGTCGTCGAGTACACCAATGCCTGACCAGCGCGTTTGAGCAGGCCATCCCGACTGGATCGATGGCAACTGCGTCGGCACTCCATTTGCCCGGCACTCCAAGACGGCTAAGGCTCCGCAATGGGCGTCACGCGGCCAGTGACCCGTGCATGGGGCCTGGCGCACCTGCCAGACCAGCGGGTTCAGCGCCCTCGCAGGAACAGGCGGTCGAGTTCGGCCAATGACAGCTGTACCCAGGTGGGCCTGCCGTGATTGCACTGTCCGCTGCGCTCGGTCGCTTCCATCTCGCGCAACAGGGCATCCATTTCCGCAATCGTCAGGCGCCGCCCCGCACGAACGGAACCATGGCATGCAAGCGTGGCCAGCAACTCGTTCTCGATCTCCTCCAGGCGGCGCGAATTGCCATGGATGGCCAGTTCAGCCAGGACATCATGGGCAAGCTGCGCGGCGTCCGCCTCCGCCAACAGGGCCGGCACGCTGGTGACCCGAACCTGCTCAGGGCCTGCCCGAGACAACTCCAGCCCATAGCCAGCAAGTGCCTCCGCGTGATCTTCGGCAGCGGCGGCTTCAGTCACGCTGACAGCCAGCATCAGCGGGACCAATAATCGCTGCGCGCGCAATCCGGCAGCGGCTCGACCCGACTTAAGGTGTTCGTAGGTGATGCGCTCATGGGCCGCATGCATGTCTACCAAGACAAGGCCGCGGTCGTTCTCGGCAAGTACATACGCGCCCTTGAGCTGGGCCAGTGCATGCCCCAACGGCGGCGCCACCCCGGTGACCCCCGCAGCGGCCGGCAATGGTTCGCGCTCCGCGGCGTCGTGTCGGGAATCAACCCGCACTGTGCCGGCGAGCCGCAAAGCAGCCTGGTAGCCTTCGGTCGCCTCGATCGCGCGGCGCGCCCCCGGTTCGATCGCAGGCTCCATGGAGCCCGCAAGACTGGCGCGCAACGCCTGCGCATTGGCCCTGGCGAGCCCAAGTCCCTCACCTGCCCGGGCGCCTGCCAGCGCCTTGTGGAGTACGTGGAACAGCAGATCATGGACCAAGCGCTGGTCGCGAAAGCGAACCTCGCTCTTGGCCGGATGCACGTTGACATCGACGCCCGCGGGGTCCAGGTCAAGGAACAGGACATAGGCCGGATGCCGCCCATGGAAGAGCACGTCGCTGTAGGCTTGGCGAAGCGCGTGCGTAACCGCCCGGTCCCTGACCAAGCGGCGATTGACGTAAAAATACTGGCGATCGGCCTGCGCCCGCGCCGCTGACGGCAGGCCGAGCCAACCGTACAGTCGCATGCCCGCGCCCTCATGTTCGACCTGCAGGCAGCTCGCGGCGAATTCTTCTCCCAACAGCATTGCAGCGCGCGCGAGATGCGCGTGTTCATCGTCCGCCGCACGCAGCGTGCGAACGGCGCGCCCATCGTGGGACAGCGTGAACCCGATGCCGGGATTCGCCAACGCGATCGCCTTCACCAACTCGTCGATATGACCAAACTCCGTGCGCTCGGCCTTCAGGAATTTCCGGCGCGCCGGCACGTCATGGAAAAGATCGCGAACTTCGACACAGGTGCCTGGCGGATGCGCCGCGGGCATCGGCCCCTCGCAATGTCCGCCGCGGACGTCGATGCGCGCGGCTGTGTCCGCGCCCCTCGGCCGCGAAACGAGGGCGAAGCGCGAAACCGACGCAATTGAGGCCAATGCCTCGCCACGGAAGCCCATCGTGGCAACGCGCAACAGATCGTCAAAGCTAGAAATCTTGCTGGTGGCATGTGCTGCCACCGCCAAGGGCAGTTCGTCGGCGAGGATCCCGGCGCCATCGTCTCGCACGCGGAGCAGTCGCATGCCGCCCCCTTCGACGTCGATGTCGACGCGTCGCGCCCCGGCATCCAGGCTGTTTTCGACCAGCTCCTTGGCGACCGACGCCGGGCGTTCGACGACTTCGCCGGCGGCAATCTGGTTGATCAGGGTATTGGAAAGTACGCGGATGGACATGCTGCACTCGCGGCTGTTGCCGGAAGCATAGCCGCCCGCGTCACTGCACGGGGTCACCGTCGAGGATGGCAAGCGCACGCGCGCCAGGTCCTTTCAGACGATCCCGGCGCTGCTCCGTCTCAGCGGTTCGCATGCGCTTGGCGGCCTGGTAGGCAAACCAGGTACCGGGTGGCGGTGTAGACATGAAGAAGCGCTTCACACCCACGAGGATCGACGAGGCCAGCCGATCCTGGAATTTCGGGTTCGCCAACCGCAAGGCATCCCGACGATCGGTGACGAACGCTGTCTCAATCAGCATCGACGGTACGTCGGGTGCGCGCAGAACCACGAAATTGGCATGTTCAACACCGGCGCGGTAAAGCGGCTCGATCCGCCCGATGGACTGGAGCACGTCACTCGCGGCGCGACGGCTTGCATCCATCGTGACGCCCTGCGATAGGCTCAGGAGCACGGAAGCCAGCGACGACTGCTGGTCATGAAGATTGACACCGCCAACCAGCTTGAACGAGTCGTTTTCGCTCTGCGCGAGGAGCTTCGCCGCAGTGCTGCTGGCGCCCTTGGTGGACAGGATCCAAACGGATCCGCCACGCGTGTTGCAGTCGTCCGGGCAGGCGTTGGCGTGAATCGATATGAACATGTCGGCCTTGGCATTCCGAGCGATCTCTCGACGCTGATCCAGCGTGACGTAATAGTCCCCGGTACGCGTCAAGACGGCCTTCATTCCCGGCTGCGCGTCGACCATCCGGGCGAGGTCCTTGGCGACGGCGAGCGTGACGTTCTTCTCTTCGATCCCGTCGTAGCCAATGGCACCGGTGTCATGGCCGCCGTGGCCCGGATCAATGACAACGACGACCTTGCGTCCACCTTCGGGCATTTGCGCCAGCTCGGGCGCCTGCACCGCGCTGACCTTGCCGTCAGGCGTCAGTTCCAGAACCAACTGGTAGCCCGGGGAATCGGTTGTCGGCGGCAACAGGAAGCTGCGTGGACGAACCGCGTTGTCCATGTCGAACACCAGGCGCACGCCCTCGTCGGGCCGAGCGCCCGTGCGTATATCCTCGACCAGGCCGACACCTTTCGGCGCTTCGAAGCCTGGAGCAAGGCGGCTCTTCCGCAGGTCGAGCACGACACGGTCCGGCCCCTGCAACTGAAACAGCTTGTAATCAACGCGTCCGTCCAGGAGGAGGACCGCACGCGTGCGATTCGCAGTGGGGGCCGACAGGTGCATCGCATGGATCACCACCGGGCTTGCGGCGCAAACAGGCGTCCATGCCAGCGCCGTGAACACGGCCAGCACGAACACCGCAGCAATCGCCGGAATGGTCCGCATGCGCCGGATTCAACTGCAAGGCGGCGTGATTTGCAAGCATTTTCCCTTTCTAATCCGATACCTGTGTAAATATCGTCACAATTAGCTTGAAATCATGTAATCCTCGCCGTGTGCGCCCCACGCGTCACCGTCGCGCCCATGCGTCCGACTGATCCCCCCCCCTCCCGCGCCGTCAGGCTCTCGGCGCCGCATCCGCGCACGTCCCCATCGGGCGCTCGCCGGCTGGATCCATCGCCGCCAACTGATGCAACCAGGCATGGGCCCGCGCACTGAGCGGCAGGATGCGCGCATGCCGACCGTCGGCCTCAGGGGCCTGGGAGAAGTGAATCTCGAGGTCCGCTGGCGGGAGCGCGGGCCCGCCGCGCTCGGGCCACTCCACGAGTACTACGGCGCCGGGCGCCCACAGTGCATCGAGTCCCAGATAATCCATCTCGTCGGCATCCGCAATGCGGTAGAGATCGAGATGCCATGCGTCGTTACCGGACGGGAGGGGATAATGCTCGACGAGGCTGTACGTCGGGCTCTTGATTCGCTCCTTGACGCCCAGCGCACGCAACAAGCTCCGCGCGAACGTCGTCTTGCCAGCGCCCAGGTCGCCGCGAAGCCAGACAATGCCGCCTGCAGCCACGACGGCGGCAAGTTGGCATGCAAGCGCATGCGTCGCGTCGACATCGGGCAACTCGCGTTGGAGCTCACCCATCCTCAGACCGTCCGATTGACGAGCATGCGCACATGGGGAAGCAGGTCGCTCGCGATCATGCCCCGCTCTCCGCCCGCCTGTGCGGCCCTGTCACCCGCCCGCGCATGAAGGCTGACGCCCAGCCTGGCAGCATCCCACGCCGCGAGGCCCTGCGCACGCAATGCGGCAATCATGCCAGTGAGCACGTCACCCGTGCCGCCGCTGGCCATCCCGGGATTGCCCTCGGAGCAAACCTCGATGCGACCGGATCCGCAGGCAACCAGCGTGCCGGCACCCTTCAACACCACCACTGCGCCGGTATGCTTCGCCAAGTCAACCGCAGCGGCGAACCGATTGGCTTCGATGGTCTCCGTCGTGCATCCAAGGAGCCGTGCGGCCTCACCGGGATGCGGTGTGATCACGCATTCAGGCGGCAGCGTCCGGGGTACCCGCGCCAGCAAGTTCAATGCATCGGCATCCAGCACGAGAGGCTTGCCTGCTGCGAGCGCCGCATCCAGCAGGCCCGCGGACCAGGCAAGTTGCCCTAGGCCCGGACCCACTGCGAGCACGCTCGCGCGCGCGAGCGGGACCACAAGCCCGGACGCGTCACCCACACAGTGCACCATCAACTCCGGGCGATGTGCCATGGCCGCCGGCAAACCGGCCGGTGCGATGGCCAAGCTGACCAAGCCGGCTCCAGTGCGCAAGGCAGCCTCCCCCGCCAACCAGGCAGCGCCCGAAAAGCCGGTGCTTCCGCCAATCACGAGGACGTGGCCGAAGCTGCCTTTGTGCGCGTCGCGCGCGCGCATCGCCATGGGCGGCGGAGCCAGAAGCACGATCTCCGTATGGGGCATCATGTCCGGGGGAATCGCTAGGCCATCGAGAAGCAGCTCACCGCAGCAAGCCCTAGCGCGACCCGTGAACAATCCCTGTTTCCAGGCCACGAAACTCAATGTGACCGTGGCCCGCACGACAGCGCCCTGCGCACCGCCGGTATCGGCATCAAGGCCTGATGGGACGTCCAGCGACAGCACTGGCGCGGCCAGACCGTTCAGTGCCTTGATCCACTGCGCAGCCAGACCACCGGGCGCGCGTGCCAGGCCGATTCCGAAGAGCGCATCGACATAAAGATCCGCCACTGGCAACGACGCGGTCGCCTCGACCCAATCGACTCCTGCGCGCCGCGCCTGTTCCCGAGCCTGATTGGCGGCGTCGCTGCGATCGCCACCCGTCACTTCGGCAATGCTCACGCTGCGCCCGGCTTGCCGGGCGAGCGCGGCCAGCCAGAGCCCGTCGCCGCCGTTGTTTCCGGGCCCAGCCAGGACATGGATCCTTCGCGCCTCGGGCCAGCGTCGCTGGATCAGCTGCCATCCCGCATCCGCAGCGCGGCGCATCATTTGGACCGCGGGTATGCCGGCAGCGATCGCTGCGCGCTCGATCTCGCGCACTTGGTCGGCACGATAAAGCGCTATCCGGGAAGCGTTCTTCTGCACGGACTGATTATGATGGCCAAGTGGACAACACTGCATCCGCTTGCGCGCCAGATTACGCTGCGCTGCGACACCGAATTGACGGGTGGGCGCGGGAGCTGGGCTTCAGCGCGACCGGGGTGGCCGGTCTGGAATTGGCGGAAGATTCGGCACACCTTGCAGCATGGCTGGCGCAAGGCCGCCATGGAAGCATGGATTACATGGCTCGCCACGGAGTCCTGCGATCCGATCCCGCATCGCTCCATCCGGGGACGCTGAGGGTCATCTCGGTGAGGATGGATTACTGGCCGAACGAGGCCGCGCCTGCGTGGGAGACGCTTGGCGACACTACACGTGCCTACATCGCCCGCTACGCGTTGGGTCGGGACTACCACGGCCTGATGCGCAAACGGATACGCAAGCTGGCGGACCGCATCGCCTCTGAAGTCGGACCATTCAACTGTCGCGCGTTCGTCGACTCAGCGCCCGTGCTGGAGAAGGCGCTGGGGCGCAATGCTGGGCTTGGCTGGATTGGCAAGAACACGCTGCTGCTGTCGCGCACGGCGGGCTCCTATTTTTTCCTGGGCGAATTGTTCACCGATCTACCCCTGCCGTTGGACGGCCAGCCGGACGACCACTGCGGCAGTTGCGTTCGCTGCATGGCCATCTGCCCTACGCGCGCCATCACGGCGCCCCGGCAATTGGACGCACGGCGCTGCATCGCATATCTGACCATCGAGCACAGAGGCTCGATCCCAGAGGAACTACGACCGCTCATGGGCAATCGTATTTTCGGCTGCGACGACTGCCAGCTCGTCTGCCCGTGGAATCGTTACGCAAAAGCGAGCAAGGTTCCCGATTTTGCTCCCCGCCATGGATTGGACACGATGCTGCTGGTCGACTTGATGGCGTGGGACGAGTCGACATGGAGCGCGCGCACCGAAGGCATGGCGTTGCGCCGGACAGGCTACCCGGGTTGGCTGCGGAATGTCGCCATTGCATTGGGCAACGCACCGCAAGACAGCGCGGCCCTCGCTGCACTGGCCGCGCGCGCGCAACACGACAATCCAATGGTGCGCGAGCATGTGGCATGGGCACTCGGCAGGCAAACGCGAGGAGGCAATCCGCCCGCCAAATCCATCACAGCGCCCAGCTGACGATCGATTCCCGCATTAGCCGAGGACGGAGTCGTCGGTACCGCCAAGGGCTTGCAGGATCGGGCACTGCTCGGGCGCCCCATGACCAGGACAGGCATCGATCAGCTCGCGCAAACCACGCCGGATGCGATTGAGTTCACGAACCCGCCGGTCTAGATCCGCAAGCCGCTCAATTGCCCGCTGTCTCACGGCTTCCACGCCGCCTTCGCGGTCTTCAGACAGCGCCAGCAAATCCCGGATTTCGTCAAGGCGGAAGCCCAGTGCCTTGGCGCGACGGATAAAGCGCAGACGGACCACCACGCCACGGTCGTAGACGCGATAACCCGAGGCTCGGCGTCGCGGTGCGGGCAACAGGCCCTCGCGCTCGTAGAAACGGATGGTATCGATGGCGACGCCGCTGCCGCGCGCGACCGTACCGATGCTGAGGCTTCCCGTCGCGCCAGAGGCCGGATTGGTGCGCTTTCCACGCAGGTCCATGGCCCTCACCTTAAGCCCGGCATGGGCTTCACCGTCAAGCCCACCCGGCCAAGGACATCTGCGCCATCTCACCGCATCCCGCCGAAATAGCAACGATGGCGCTCGATGCGACACTGGACGCTGTCATCATCCGGTCACCTTTCATTCAACATCGCGCCACGCTCGTGTTACAAGCTGTCACGGCCAGTAAGCGCGGCGCCGGGCGACGCAATGCCGGAACGCCTTGCAGGCTGGTCGTATGGCTGCCCTGTGCTCGGGCAGTCAGCGGAAGCTTCCCCCGCGGCATCGCCTTGGAGCCGGGTTCATGCGCATCGCCATCGTCAGCGAAACCTACCCGCCCGAAATCAATGGCGTTGCCCTCACGGTCCACGCATTGGCCGAGGGACTGGCTTCGCGGGACCACGCGGTCGAAGTCATTCGCCCGCGCCAAGCTGGCCCCCATGTTCCCAATCGCAGTGATCGGGCGCAGTCGTTGCTGCTGCCGGGCATGGCGTTGCCGCGCTACCCGGGACTCCGCATGGGGTTCCCTGCCGCCGCCCGTCTCCGGCGGCACTGGGCCCAACAACGACCCGACGCGGTTTACGTAGCCACCGAAGGCCCACTGGGCGATTCGGCAGTCCGCGCGGCGCGAAGCCTGGATATCGCCGTCGCCACCGGCTTCCACACTCGCTTTGACCACTACATGGCGCATTACGTTGCGGCCGCGCTCGAGCCGGTCGCCCGCGCCTGGCTGCGTCGATTCCATCGCCGCGCGCAGGCAGTGCTGGTCCCCACGAGGGCGCTAAAGGATGAATTGACGGCCATGGGCCTCGTCAACGCCCGGCTCTTGCGACGCACCGTCGACACGCGCCTCTTCACACCGACGCGCCGTAGCGAGGCGCTGCGTGCACGGTGGGGCGTGGACGCACAGACCCCTGTGGCCATCTATGTGGGGCGGCTGGCCCCGGAGAAAAATCTGGACCTTGCCGTGCAGGCTTTCGCCGCATTCGCGGCACGCAATCCTGGCGCGCGCTATGTCTGGGTCGGCGAGGGTCCCGAGCGCACTGCCCTGGCGGCCGCGCATCCCGAATTCATTTTTGCCGGCGTGCAACGCGAGGAATCCCTGGCGCAGCACTACGCCAGCGCAGACGCATTCCTGTTTCCGAGCCTGAGCGAGACATTCGGCAACGTGGTCTTGGAGGCCATGGCGAGCGGCCTCGCCGTGCTCGCCTTCGATCACGCGGCAGCGCACGAGCACCTGCGTCATGACATCAACGGCTTGCGCGTGGCTGCGGGCGACCGCGATGCCTTTGTCAGCGCTGCCTTCCAGCTAGGCCAGGATGCCGCATTGCGCGCGCGCCTCGGCCAAGCGGCACGGGCGGCGGTCGAAGCGTACAGCCCGGACGCTCTCACCTCGGACTTCGAAAACTTGCTCAGCGAACTAGCCGCTGAATTGCGTCATGGCCAGCCTGCCACCGCCGCTTAGCCGACCTCGCCCGGTTCTTGGGCTCAGGTTATGCCAGCGCGCCAATCGCTGGGGCGCACAGCGTGCCGTGCGCACCTTCTTCAGTGGCGTCAGCCGGCTGGGTGATGGTCTGTTCTGGTATGCACTCATGGCTGCCTTGAGCCTGTTCGGTGGCACCCGCGGTTTGCGGGCTACCGCTTCGATGGCGGTTGCCGGGCTGCTTGCGCTCGGCCTTTACTGGGTGCTCAAGAAGCTGACGCGGCGACCCCGGCCATTCCGGAGCGTGGTCGGCATCGTCGCCCACCTGCCGCCACTGGACGAGTTCAGCTTTCCATCGGGCCACACGCTGCAGGCGGTCAGCTTCACCATGGTGGCTTGTGCCTGGTTTCCTGTACTGATGGTGCCGCTGCTGATCTTCACGCTCCTTGTTGCGGCCTCGCGCATTGTGCTCGGCCTCCATTATCCCGGCGACGTGCTCGCGGCAGCAGGCATAGGCCTGGCACTGGGCGGTGCGGTTCTGTCGATCGGCATCCTGATGGGCTTTGTTCCCTGACCCTATTGGCCCGTGCTTCAGCGGACCGCCTGCTACCCTTGCGGGATGCGCAGAACGACCTCCATCGAGCCACATCGTGCCGGCTCACGCCAACCGATCCCGTCCAAGCCCGCACAGGGCAATCGCGGACGCCTGAGGAGGCTCTCGCGGCCCGCCGTCACGATGCTATTCGGACGACTGGCAAGCCTTGATCCGGAGCCTCGAACCGAACTGCACTTCCGCAATGCGTTCGAGTTGCTCGTCGCCGTGGTGCTGTCGGCGCAGTCCACCGACGTTGGCGTCAACAAGGTGACGCCGCGGCTGTTTGCGCGGGCCCCGACGCCGGCCGCCCTGCTCGAGCTGGGCGAAGTTCAAGCGGCCCGGCTAATCGGATCGTTGGGCCTTTTCCGGAGCAAGGCGCGCCACCTCATCGGACTCAGCCGGCTGCTGGTCGATCGCCATCAGGGCAAGGTACCGGATTCCCGGGAAGCACTCGAGTCCTTGCCGGGGGTTGGACGAAAGACCGCCAACGTGGTTCTGAACGTCGCGTTCGGCCAGCCCACGATTGCCGTGGATACGCATATCTTCCGCGTCGCCAATCGCACGGGTCTTGCGCCTGGGCGCACCGTGCTCGATGTCGAGCGCGGTCTGAATGAAGTCGTGCCCCCAGCCTTTCGCCAGCACGCGCATCACTGGCTGATCCTGCATGGACGTTATGTTTGCAAGGCGCGAAAACCGGATTGCGGCCGGTGCGTGCTGAATGACCTCTGCTTGTGGCCGGAAAAAAACGGCGGCGGGCCGGAAGCCCGCCGCCATTCGTCACCAGGGCAAGTCGATCGCGCTCAGAACGCGTAGGTGACCATCACGCGGTTATACGTGAAGGGCTTGTTGCCGGGATTCAGGCCCAAACCGCCATCGGCCTGCTCAATTCGGTCACGCAGGGTCAGTCCCTTCAGGTACCCGTCGAGCTTGTAGATGACATCAAAATACGTGTTGTGGCTATTGCCTCTGTTGGTCGTCGTGTAGTCCGCATACGCGGCGATGACCTGAAGGTTGTCTAGGATGTTGTAGGTGAACTTGACCTTCCAGGCGTGCCCTGGCCCCATTTCGACCAGGCCGCGGATCATCGACGTGGTGTATAGCGGATCCGTGGCATAGGCAGCGGTGTAAGGCGAGATGATGGCCCCGCCCCCGATGGCGCCAGATTCGTTTTGGATCTTGTTGTAGGCGACGGAGATGCTGCCGCGCGGAATATCGAGACCGGCGATGACGCCCCATGCTCCAGCCTTGACGCGCGTGCCGCCGACGCCAAACTGCTTGACGTTGTTTTCGACCAGGTAGTTGTTGCCGCCGCTGGTCTCATCGACGTACTGCGCGCCAACGAACGGGTTGAAGCCGGTGCCCGTCTTGAGGGTATAGCTACCCTCGAGGTAGCCCATCCGCGCGAAGTTCAGAAAGTTGTAGTACCAAGCTTGGCCCTTGAAACCGGCATTGGCATAGCTCGTGCCGAGCGCCCAGGTGCCGTTGGCCTCGTGCGCGGTGGCTGGCAGGCCGCCGATGCCACCGTACATCGCATCGCCGGCATAGGTCGATGGATAGTAAAGGTTGTCCGAGAAGACACCGCCGGAGGTGCGGCTCTTCCAGCCGAAACTCCGCAGCGCGTAGATGTCCCAGCCCTTGGCAGGCATGAACACTGCGGAAATGGCGTTGTAGGACGCCGGGATCACGCGCGAATCGCTGCCGCCCATCCACGGGGTATTGAGATACTGGTAACCGGCGCGGATTTGCATCAGCGCGTTCTTGTATTGCAGATAGGCTTGGCTCGCAGCGCTGACGGAATCGGAAACGCCCATCAAGGTGCTGTCGACATTCGTCGGCGTCGTACCAAACGAATTGGCCGTGGCGAAGGAAGCGCCCAAGCTAAAACCATTCAAGCTGCCAGTCTGCATGTCGACCAAGGCAGCACCCGAGAAAGCGGATAAGTTGCTTCCGCCGCCATGGAAATCCCGAGTGAAGTAGTAGGCACGCAACTGCCCATCGATGTGACCTTGCGTGAAAAGGTCGCTAAGCGCGTCAGCGTGCGCCGCAAGGCTGGTGCTGGCAAGCACGGCCGCCACCGCCGCGCCGATGAGGTGTTTACGCATGATGCGGGTCTCCTGAGGAATGCAGAGTGGATAAAGCGTTTTGTCGCATGTGAGTCGACGCTAATATTGCTAAATATTAATGTTGCCGTTACGGTCGCGAAATAATCCCATTGAAAGATGACAACGGGATGACCGTCGAACGCGATCGCAACCGGCGGATCGCAGGGAAGTCGCTGGTAAGCTTGGGCGATGCCGGGATCGATACCGCTCGCACAACGCTTCCGCGGCTTCCTGCCGGTGATCGTCGATGTCGAAACGGGCGGCTTCGAGGCGCAGCGTCATGCCCTGCTCGAGATCGCCGCGGTGATTCCTCAGATGGATGCGTCCGGCCAACTGGCGCCGGCCCAGACCATTTCCACCCACGTCCAGCCCTTCCCCGGCAGCCTGCTGGATCCCAAATCCCTCGAAGTCAACGGCATCCGGCCGGACCACCCGCTCCGCATCGCACTTCCGGAGCCGGAGGCGCTGGAGCATGTCTTTGCCCCCGTTCGCCAGGCCGTGCGAGCCGCCGGATGCCAGCGCGCCATCCTCGTCGGACACAACGCGGCCTTCGACCTGGGATTCCTGAACGCCGCCATCGCGCGCAGTGGCTCCAAGCGCAGCCCGTTCCATCCATTCAGTTGCTTCGACACGGTAAGCCTGGCAGGCCTCGCTTACGGCCAGACTGTTCTGGCACGAGCCCTTCAGGCCGCCGGGCTGGCCTGGGATGCGAGCCAGGCCCACTCCGCCGTCTACGACGCCGAGCGCACGGCGGAATTGTTCTGCCTCATCGTCAACACCTGGCTGCAACTCAGCATGGATCGGCCCGGCGAAGCGCCGGAAGGCTGACCATCGCTTGCCGTGCAGCTGGGACCCAGCAGCGGCCGAGCACCACGACGCCATGAGACGCATCGCCATTCGGGGAGGGACTGCGGGGGGCCATGGGCTTGCGGCGACTGCCAGCGTTGCGATCTTATATTACGGTTCGTATACATAGGTCCAGCTGCCATCCTCCTGTCACATAATGGCGTGACAGTGGCGCCGGCCTCGCGGCCCAACCTTCACCAACCTACTGGATTACGCCATGACGCAACGTTCGCAGAACGCGCGCCGCCACGCGCCCCGCCTCGCGATGCTGGCCGCCGCCGGCCTGCTGGCTGTCGGCAGCGCCACCGCCGCCACCGTCACACTCAATGAAACCGGCTCGAGCCTGCTCTATCCGTTGTTCAACCTCTGGGTCCCTGCCTACACGAAGGCCAACCCGGGCGTGCGGATCAATACCGCCTCGACCGGCAGCGGCACGGGCATCGCCCAGAGCATTCAAGGACTCGTGCAGTTTGGCGCGTCCGATGCCTACCTGAGCAATGCACAGATGATGAAGAACCCCGAGATGCTCAACATCCCGGTGGCGATTTCTTCGCAAATGATCAATTACAACGTGCCTGGTCTGAACAGCGTCCACCTCAAGCTCAGCGGGACGCTGCTTGCTGGCATGTATGACGGGCGCATCCAATATTGGGATAACGCTGCCATCAAGCGCCTCAACCCCGGAGTCGCCTTGCCCCACCACCTGATCGTGACCGTGCACCGCACCGATGGCAGCGGCGATACGTTCATGTTCTCGCAGTTTCTCAGCTTCACCGACAAGATGTGGGAACAGAAGGTAGGCTATGGGACTTCCGTGAACTGGCCGGCCGTCGCCGGAGCGATTGGCGCAAATGGCAACCCCGGCATGGTTAGCGCGCTCAAGACCACCCCCTATTCGGTCGCCTATGTCGGCGTGAGCTTCAAGGGCCAGACCGACAAGGATGGTCTCGGCGAGGCTGCGCTGCAGAACCGGGCTGGCAAATTCGTCATGATCAATGAACGGACCGTGCCGGCGGCTGCGGCGGCCATGGTCCCGAAGACCCCGAAGGACGAGCGCATCAGCATGATCTACGCGCCTGGGGCCGAGTCGTACCCGATCATCAATTACGAGTACGTCATGGTCAAATCGAACCAGCCAAATGCGCAAATGGCGGCTGAAATCAAGAAATTCCTGACCTGGGCAGTGAGTCCAAGCGGCGGCAATTCGCTGGCTTTCCTGAAGCAGGTGAACTTCCTGCCGCTCCCGGCCTCTGCTCGCATGCTGACCCTTCAGCAGATCAACAAGATCCGCTGAGTGAAACTCTGAGGCAAATCCGGGGTCACTGTCAGGACGACAGTGGCCCCGATTCGTGACCAATGCGCACCAGCGATGCCCTCTTTCGCACGACGGTGACCGCTGTCGCTGCGTTGATCCCGTTGATCTTGCTGGCGTTGCTGGCGTTCCTTGTCCACGATTCGTGGCCCGCACTTCGCTTCAACGGTTTTCATTTCCTGACGCGCAACGCGTGGAATCTGGGCAACCAGTACGGCGATCCCGTCACCGTGCACGGGGAACTGGTGATGCCGGGAGCTTCCTTCGCGATCCTTTTCCTGATCGTTGGCACCCTGGCCAGCTCGCTGATCGCCCTGCTCCTGGCCGTACCGTTGGGCATCGGGGCCGCCGTATTCCTCGCCGAGGCGGTTCCCCCGCGCATCCGGACCTACGCATCGCTGTTGGTCGAACTGCTCGCCTCGGTGCCAAGTGTGGTCTTCGGCTTGTGGGGCTACGTCCTGCTCATTCCCCTACTCGCGAGACACGTCTATCCGCATCTCGCGCACTGGTTCGGGTTCATTCCCTTCTTTGGAGCTCCTTCCGGCAGCGGCTATGGACTGTTGACCGCCGGAATCGTGCTCGCACTGATGTGTGTCCCACTCATTGCCGCAAACCTGCGCGAGGCGATAGAGAGCACGCCGCAGGCCTTGCGGGAAGCGGGCCTGGCCGTCGGCGCCACGCGCTTCGAGGTCGTACGCAAGATCGTGCTGCCGCGCTTACGGCTGCCTCTGATCGGCGTCAGCACGCTCGCTTTGGGACGTGCTCTCGGCGAAACCATGGCGGTACTGATGATCAGCGGCAATGCGCTGAACATCCTCCCGCAGAACGTCTACAGCCCGATCTCGACCATGGCTTCATTCATGGTCTCCCAGCTAGATAGCGCCCTGCAGGATCCAACCAACATGGCGGTGCACAGCATTTCCGAGATCGGCCTTGCCCTGCTGCTGCTGTCGCTCGTCGTCAACGCGATGGCACGGCTGTTGGTACCCCGGGATCTTGGCGCATGAGCGCGCTGCCGGATGCATTGGCCAAGGCGCGCGCCCTCGCCACCGAGCGCCGCCTGCGCACGCGTGCATTGAGCAGCTGGATCGGCTGGGCCGCGAGCGCCTTGGCGTTCGGCTTGCTGGCCCTCGCCCTGCTGGACATCCTTTACGTCGTTTTCCGACGCGGTTTCTCCGCACTCAACTGGCAATTGTTCGTCACGCCCACGAGCGGCACTGCAGGTGGACTGCTCAATGCCATCGAAGGCAGTGCGCTTCTGACCTTCGGCGCGCTGCTGCTGGCCGTCCCCGTGGGCGTGCTCGGCGGAATCTTCGTCAGCGAGTTCAACCGCGACCCCTTTGCGCGAACCGTTCGCTTCGTGGCCGACGTCCTGGTCGGCGTGCCATCTATCGTCTTCGGCCTGTTTGGGTACCTGACCATGGTCACCACGCTGGACTGGCATTTCTCGCTGGCTGCCGGCTGCATCACCTTGGCCATGATGATCGCGCCCTACATTCTTCGCACGACCGAACTGGCGATGCGGGGCGTACCGGCGGAACTGCGCGAAGCTGGCTATGCCCTCGGCGCCAGCCAGGCCAACCTCGTCGCGCGCGTGCTGCTCCGCGAATGCGCGCCGAGGGTGCTGACCGGCATACTGCTGGCAATGGCCATTTCGATGGGTGAAACGGCCCCGCTGATCTACACCGTGAACTGGTCCAACTACTACTGGAGCGGCCATCTCACGCATGAACCCGTGGCATATCTGACCTATGTGATCTGGTCATTCATCAACGAGCCGTTCACAGCCGCCCATGCGCTGGCCTATGCGGCGGCGCTACTTATTACGCTGTTCGTCCTCGCCATCACCCTGTTGGCCCGGCTGTCCATCAATCGCCTCGCTGTTCGTCGGGCCCCATGACGGCGTGGATCGAAGCGCCGGATGGCGCGATCGCCCGCAATCGTGCGCCCGCGCGAGCCGCGCGATCGCGGGCCGCAGCAGCTAGGTCAGCCCGGACGCTGCTGCGCCCTCGCATGACCGCTTATGATCACCGGCTCGCAATGGCGCGGAGCGGCGGGTTCGCCGCTGCCGCACCCACGCGCATCCCCTGCCTGCACTTGCGGCCGCGCCCGGTCCGCACCAAGGTGACCCATGACTGATGCCGCTGTCGATCCCCATATGCCGCCAATGGCGGCTCCCGTTGCAACGAAGATCGCGGTGCGTCGCCTGGATTTTTTCTATCAGAGCTTTCATGCGCTCAAAAGCGTCACGATGGACGTTCCTGAACGCCAGGTCACGGCAATCATCGGGCCCTCGGGATGCGGCAAGTCCACGCTGCTGCGGATCTTCAACCGCATCTATGCGATCTATCCAAAGCTCGTCGCGCGCGGCGAAGTGCTGCTGGACGGTGAGAACATCCTCGATGCACGCTATCCCCTTAACAGGCTACGCAGCAAAGTGGGCATGGTTTTCCAGAAGCCCGTTCCATTCCCGATGTCCATTTACGAGAACATCGCCTACGGTATCCGGCATCATGAGCGCCTGGCCCGTCCGCAAATGGATGATCGCGTTGAGCAGGCGCTTCGTCAGGCCGCCCTGTGGGACGAGGCGAAGGACAAGCTTAAGCAGAGCGCGCTAGGCCTCTCCGGGGGCCAACAGCAGCGACTTTGCATTGCGCGCGCAATCGCCCTCAAGCCGGAAGTGCTGCTGCTCGACGAACCCACATCGGCCCTGGACCCGATTGCAACCGGTCGCATTGAGCAGTTGATCGAAGAGCTCAAGCGCGAATTCACGATTGTCATCGTGACCCACAACATGCAACAAGCGGCTCGTGTTTCCGACAAGACGGCGTTCATGTACATGGGTGAATTGATCGAGTTCGGGGACACGGAAAAAATCTTCACGACACCCGACAAAAAGCAGACCGAAGATTACGTCACCGGACGCTTCGGCTAATTCGGGCATTCAGAGGAAGCCACCATGCCGACCGGCAGCGACCATATCCTGCGCAGTTACGACGAGGAACTTGCGCGCCTCAAGGGCGAGCTGGCGCGAATGGGCCAGATTGCAGTGGCCCAGATCGAAGCGTCGATGGACGTCCTGGAGCGACGTGACAGTCGTGCGGCGGAACGCGTGATCCTCAATGACGAAGCGATCGACCAAATCGAAACGTCGGTCAGCCATGACGTGCTTCTGTTGCTGGCGCGCCGGCAGCCCATGGCTCGTGACCTCCGCGAAGTCATGGCGGCACTGCGCATTGCTGCCGACATCGAGCGCATCGGCGACTATGCGGCCAATGTGGCCAAGCGCAGCATGGCGCTGAATCTCAGCGCGCCGATCGCACCCGCAGCCAATCTGCCGGCACTTGCAGAGACAGCCGTCGACCTTGTCCGCGACGTGCTGACCGCTTACCAGGATGGCAACGCTGACCTGGCACGCGCCGTCTGGGAACGCGATGTCGAGCTGGACGCCCTTTATACGTCGCTGTTTCGCGAGTTGTTGACGTACATGATGGAAGATCCGCGCAACATCACACCGTCAACGCATGTACTGTTCATGGCCAAGAACATCGAGCGGATTGGCGATCATGCAACCAACATTGCCGAAAATGTCTGGTTTCTCGTCACTGGAACCCCATTGCAGGAGCCGCGCAAGAAGGGTGACCTCAGTTCGACCACGGTGATCGATCCGGACCAGCCGACGCGCTGATTGCGCCGGCGGAAAATGTCCTTCGCCCGCAGGATGCCAAAGCCAATTGCCGCTCCGCGCGTGGCCGCGTAGAGTTCAGACTTGGGCCTGGCCGGCTGCGCCGCCCCGACCACGCTACGAAGCGGGGATGCGGTCATCGTTCCCCGAGAGGTCACCCGACGACTTGATGGTGGAGGCTTCATGATCCTGAACAGCATTACTGACGCCATCGGCCGCACGCCCGTCGTGCATATCAATAGGCTGGCGCCGCCTGGCGTTGAAATGTACGTCAAGGTCGAGGCGTTCAACCCCGGGGGATCGGTCAAGGATCGTCTTGCGCTTGCGGTTATCCTGGACGCTGAGCGCAGCGGTGCGCTCAAGCCTGGACAGACCGTCGTCGAGGCGACCTCGGGCAACACAGGAGTCGCGCTGGCCATGGTCTGCGCTTCGCGCGGCTACCCATTCGTCGCATTCATGACCGAGACGTTCTCGATCGAGCGCCGGAAGTTGATGCGCGCCTATGGCGCCAAGGTGATTCTCACGCCAGCCGCGGAGCGTGGCACCGGGATGGTTCGCCGCGCACAGGAATTCGCCGATCGCCATGGCGCATTCCTGACGCGTCAGTTCGACAATCCGGCAAATCCGGCATGGCACCGCAACACGACGGCCGCCGAAATCCTTCAGGATTTCGCAGGACGGCGCCTCGATTATTTCGTTTCCGGATGGGGCACCGGCGGCACACTCAGCGGCGTTGGCCAGATGCTGCGACTGGCTCGTCCGGACGTTGAGACCATCGCCGCCGAACCGGCCAATGCCGCCCTGCTGGAGGGCGGGGAGTGGCACCCCCACAAGATCCAGGGCTGGACGCCGGATTTCGTGCCCGGTGTCCTGGACCGATCCGTGGTGCAGCGTATCGTGACGGTGGGCGAGGACGATGCCCGGGAACAAGCGCGCGCGCTGGCGCGAGAGGAAGGCCTGCTAGTCGGGCTGTCCTGCGGCGGCACTTTCGCTGCGGCCCTGCAGGTTGCACGGCAGGCGCAGCCCGGAAGCGTGCTGCTGGCCATGCTGCCGGACACGGGAGAACGCTACCTAACGACCTGGCTTTTCGAAGGCGTCAACGAAGGCTCGGATGATGGCTGGTTGCAATCGCTGGACCGTGGCACCAACCCCTAGCGGAACAGGTGCGCGCGGCGTTTTCGTCGCGCGCCTGAAGCCATCCCGTACAAGCTGATCGTGAACCAGGCCAGCTCCAGCGCGAACGCCGGCCAATTGAACGTGCCGAGCACCAGCGAAACAATCACGGCTAGCGCGCCCAGCGCGTTGCAGAACTGGTTGCCAAGTCCATCGCCACGCAAGCGACCCGACTGCACCAAGAAATAGGCGAGCACGATCAGTGCCGCTCCTGCAAAACCGACGTAATCAAACCATTGCAACGTCATGCTCGCCTCCCGCAGCGCCGCTGCCGCAGCGCCTCGAACAGGGCAATGCCGGCCGCGACCGATACATTCAGACTTTCCATGGCGCCCGCCATGGGAATGCACGCCCTATAGTCACATGCGTCTCGGGTCAATCGACGCATACCTTCGCCCTCGGCACCCAGGACTAGCGCCGACGGAACGGTGAGGTCGATCTGGTCCAGCGGGCGCGCGCCATCGACTGCGCTATCCAGTGCCACCAACCAGACCCCGGCGTCTTTCAGCGCCGCCAGCGTGCGCGACAGATTGGTAACCTGCAGAAGCGGCACGTGCTCAGCGCCACCGGCAGCGGCACGGCGCGCGACAGGCGTCAGGCCAACGGCGCGGTCACGCGGGACAATCACGGCCGTCGCCGCGGCCGCGGCCGCCGAGCGCATGCAGGCACCGAGGTTATGGGGGTCGGTCACGCCATCCAGCACCAGAAGGAGTGCCTCGCGGCCGGCTGCATCCAGTAATTCCGGCAATGTCTGCTCGCTATGCACCGCTGCGGCGACGCATTGCGCCGCGATGCCCTGATGGCGCGCACCCGACGCCACTCGATCCAGCGCCGATCGCGGCCGCAGCTCCACGGCGATGCCTTGGCGACGCGCCAAGTCGGTCAGGACGGCCAGTCGGGCATTCTGCGCGTCACGCTCGATCCAGATTTCCCGCACACGCATCGCCCCTTCGCCGAGAACGGCCTCGACGGGATTGATGCCGACAATCCATTCCGACTTCATCAAGTCCGACCCTCGACCAGCTTCAGGTCGATCTTCCGATCCTCAAGGCTAGCGCGCAGCACCTGGACCTGCACCCGATCGCCCAGTCGCCAGGCTCGACGGGTACGCTCGCCGCTCAGTAGCCGGCGCTGGGCGTCGAAATGGTAGTAATCGGCGGGTAGCTGGGTGACATGTACCAAGCCGCTGATTCGTGTCTCGACCATTTCGACAAAGAGGCCAAAGGACGTGACACCGGTTACGACACCTGCATATCGCGCCCCAACGTGACGCTCCATGAACGCGCACCGATACCGCTCGTCAACTTCCCGCTCCGCTTCATCGGCGACACGCTCACGACGAGAACACCTTTGCGCAAGGCCCGCCATCTCTTCCTGTGAGTATCGGTAGTCGTCTCTCGGGCTGCCCGCAAGAACATGGCCAATGGCACGATGCACCAGCAGGTCCGGATAACGCCGAATCGGCGACGTGAAGTGCGTGTAGGCTTCCAGCGCCAATCCGAAGTGGCCGCCATTCTGCGCCTGATAGATGGCCAGAGACTGGACGCGAAGCAACACCGACTGCAAGAGCAAGGCTTCCGGGCGGGTCCGTATGCGCGCCAGCAGGTGTGCGAAATCACTGGGCTTCACTGCATCCCATGCGGGAAGGCGAAGCTTGAATTCCCTCAGGAATTCAGCAAGTTCCGTATACTTTTCCTGAGGTGGCTTGTCGTGAACGCGGTACGGCGCCGGCACATGACGGCGGGACAGAAATCGGGCTGCCTGCACGTTGGCAGCAATCATGCATTCCTCGATCAGCCGGTGCGCGTCATTACGCTCGTACGCGCCAAGCGCCTGCACTTCGCCCGACGCGTCGAGGCGAAACTGCATTTCAAGCCCATCGAACTCGATAGCACCCCGCTCTGTCCGCGCGGCGGCGAGCACGCGATAAAGCGCGTGCAGGTCGTTCACTGCCGGCCAAAGGGACCCAAGCGCCGCCCTCGCAGAGGGCTCGCCACTCAATGCCTGCCAAACCTGGGTATAGGTCAGCCTCGCGTGCGACCGAATCACGGCGCGCATGAAACGTGCCCGCCTGACCTGCCCCGTGTCATCGATCCGCATCTCGCAGACCAATGCAAGGCGGTCGACCTCGGGATTCAGTGAACAGACGCCGTTGGAAAGTACTTCGGGAAGCATCGGCACCACGAATCCCGGGAAGTAAACGGACGTACCACGGGCCTCGGCTTCTCGATCCAATGCGCTGCCTACGGGCACGTAGTGGGATACATCCGCGATGGCAACCCACAATCGGAACCCGCCGCCCGCCAATGGCTTGGCATAGACCGCATCGTCGAAATCGCGAGCATCCTCGCCATCGATCGTCACCAGTGGCAGCGTCCGCAAATCCTCGCGTCCCACATGCATCGTCGGATCCACGAACAATGGCTGCGCAGCTGCCTCATCGCTGGCTGCTTCCGGCCACTGCTGCGGCAGGTCATGCGCTGCAATGGCCATGCGCACGATGAGCGAAGGCGTGAGCCGTTCGCCCAGAACCTCGATGATGCGGCCGATCGGTCCGCGCAACCCGTCGGGCGGATCGGTGATCTCCGCTACGACGATCTGGCCGTCCTGCGCACCCAACTGCAGGCCGGGTGGAATAAGCAGCGGCTGGGCCAGCCGCCGGTCATCCGGCACTACGGTCACGATGCCACGTGCATGCACGGCACGGCCCACCAGTCGCGGACTGCGCCGCTCCAGAATTTCAATGATCGCGCCTTGCCGACGACCACGTCGGTCGACCCCAACCACGCTCGCCAGCGCTCGGTCTCCATGCAATACCTTGCGCATTTCCAGCGGCGCCAGGTACAAGTCATCGCCACCGCCATCGTCACGCAGGAAGCCATACCCCTCGGCATTGGCGATGACCTGTCCGGAAATCAGATCCAGCTTGCGGACCGGCGCATAGCCACCGCGGCGATTGAGCAGCAGCTGGCCATCCCGCAACATGGCGGCCAACCGCTTGCCAAGTGCAGCGCGCCGTTCCTCGTCGTCGAGACCAAGGCCCGACGCGATGGCCTCGCCCGTCATCGGCGCTGCGTGCTTGTCCAGCAGCAGGAGGATCGCTTCTCGGCTGGGGATCGGCCGCTCGTATCGCGCGGCTTCGCGGGCCGCCTGCGGGTCGCGCACGCCCGAGGCATTCCGCGATGCAGATGCACGCGGCTTGTTCTTGCCGCGGCGCTTGCCGCGATCAGAGTGTGTCATGCGGGCAGCCTCGCCGACGCAGTGCCGAATTGCAAGCCGCACGCGTTGACAAAGCCCTGTGGCAGACCTAGATTACGCGGCTCGCGCGCGCCTGAACGGCCTACGGGAGCATGCGATACACCTGCCCAGGTGGCGGAATTGGTAGACGCACTAGTTTCAGGTACTAGCGGGTAAAACCGTGGAGGTTCGAGTCCTCTCCTGGGCACCAATATACGACGCCAAGCTACGGAAACGCTTGGCGTTTTTATTTTTTGCTCCGCCACTGCACATTGGTGGCGGCACAGTGGGCGGCTCTCTGCAATGCGCCGTTGGCGCGCAAGCAGTCGGACCAGCGGCGTCCTCGGTATTGCCTCGTGCGGTTCGTCCTTTCGGCAAGGACAATGCGTCGCAGAGGCCTCCCCGCAATAGTTCAGCGCGCACGGGCGTCCAGGCGTCTGCGCGACCCGGCTCGACCCATGCCATCACCCTGATCAAGGCTGGCCGCGCGCTTCCGCAGTCGAGGAACGGTCGAGTACCGACCCCGGCCAATCAAAGACCATCGCATCGCGCGGCCAGCCATGCCATCGGCGGATCGACACACCGAGGCCGATCCAGTCACTGAGCCACCATCGCGCCACGGTTCCGCAGTTTCCCCGCGCGGTGACCCGCCATGATCGTGGGCGCAGTCCGGGCAGTGTCCGGCACTGTGCGATCGCTCCCTGTTGCGGTGCAACTGCCTGCAACAGACAACGCATGGCTGCTTGGTACACTCGTACCATGCATTTCGATGCGCTCCGGCCATGCTGACCGAACTGGGGATGGTGCTCCTCCTGGCGATGGCCAATGGCTTTTTCGCTCTTTCCGAAATGGCTATCGTCACCGCAAGACGCTCGCGGCTGAAGCAGATGGCGCGCACGAGCACCCGCGCCGCGCTCGCACTCAGGCTGGCGCAGTCGCCAGAACACTTCCTTTCAACGGTCCAGGTCGGCATCACCTTGATTGCGATCGTTACGGGCGTCGTCACGGGCGCCAACATCGGCGATCACATCATGCTGTGGCTGAAGGGGCTCGGCTGGATGCCCCTGCTTCCTTATGCGCGTCCCCTGGGCTACATGGTCGGGATTTCCCTGATCACGTATCTCAACATCGTGATCGGCGAACTCGTCCCCAAACGCCTGGCGCTGGTTGCACCCGAGAAAGTGGCTCTATTGGTCGGCGCACCCATGCTCGCATTGGCGCGTGCAGGGGCACCCATCGTTTACTTGCTGAATACCTCTAGCAATGCGCTCTTGCGTCTTTTGCGGCTCGGCCGCGCAGTACCGGAGCGCATTACCGAGGATGAAATCCGGTTGCTTGTCGCGGAAAGCGCCGAGCAAGGCGTGCTGGATGAAGATGAACGCGCAATGGTCAGCCGCGTACTGCGCCTCGGCGACCGCAGCGTCGGCAGCGTCATGACCCCGCGCACACGTGTCGCATGGCTCGATGCAGCCGCGGGACTGGATGAAAACCTCGCGACTCTGCGCACGACGCCTTATTCGCGCTACCCCGTCTATCGCGCCAGTGAAAAGGAAATCCTGGGCGTCCTCGAGGTCAAGAGCCTCCTCGAGCCGCTAACGCGCGGGGAAACGCAAATCAATCTGTTTCGGACGCTTGCCAGGCCGCTGTACGTTCCAAGCAGCGCACGCGCGCTGGATCTGCTGGAACAATTCCGGGACGCCCCGACGCCACTGGCCCTGGTGGTGGACGAGTACGGCGACATCGAAGGCCTCGTCACCTTCAACAACCTGCTCGAAGCAGTCGTCGGACGACCGGTACCTGGAGCCGGCGATACGGCTGACAAGGCCGATGTCGTGCGTCGCGCCGATGGTAGCTTCAGCCTGGACGGCGCGCTGTCCATTGAGGATCTCCGCGACTTGCTTGGCGAGGTTCAACTCCCGGAGGAACCTGACCTTGAGTACCACACCGTCGCCGGATTGATCATCGCGCGACTCGGACGCATTCCGGCTCTGGGCGAAATCGTTGAGTGGCAGGGCTTGCGCTTCGAGGTCCTCGATCTTGATGGTGCGAGGATCGACCGGGTGTTGCTGAGCCTGCGACCCCAGGATCCTGGGTCATGAGCCCGGGCGTCCATGCGGCACGTACCAGCTCGCTGCTCCAGGCGGCGCTGGCTGAACAAACCGGATCGCACATCCGGCTGGGCGACTTGGTCACGCCACTGCATGAACGTGGGTTCGGATTCCTTCTGCTGATCCTCGCACTGCCCAACTTCGTGCCAGTACCCATCGGCATTGGCGGGCCCATGGGCGTGCTCGTGGCGTTGGTCGGCGCTCAGATGCTGATTGGCCTGACGCAACCCTGGCTGCCGACGCGACTTGCCGACGTCCGCATCGCCCATGCCACCGCTGAGAAAGTCCTTGGATTCGGCCTGCCGTTGCTGACGCGGCTGGAGAAACTGGCACGACCGCGGCTCGAGGTCCTGACCTACCGACCGGCCAGCCTCATCACGGGGCTCCTTCTCCTGATCGTCGGAGGTTTGCTGGCGCTGCCTATTCCTTTCACGAACTGGCCTATCGGCTTCCTGTTGCTTGTCTGCGCAATCGCCCTGATGGAACGAGACGGTGCACTGCTGCTGGCAGCATGGCTGGGATCCCTCGCAGGCGTCGGCGCATTCGCCAGCCTGGGCGGTGCCCTCTGGCATTACATCCGACAAGCGTTCTGACCACTCAACTGAAGAGTTGCAGCAGGGCCCAAGACAGGCCAAGCACGATGTATCCGGCCAGCAACCAGAAATTCCGATCCAGATAGGGCTCCCCGGTTTCCCGGACCAGTGGACCGCAGTGCGCAGCAAACCAGTCCGGGACGATGAGCATCGCCATGCCAGCTGCCGGCATCACCAGCACCATGACGAATTCCCGAGCCAGCAGCAAGACGCCTGCGCCAGGCGGCATCCAGAGCATGGGGAACCACTGCCTGAGGTGCAGAATGACCCACGGCCAGTAGATCAGGGCACCGATACCGAGCATCCTCGATCCCATCGTTCAATCCCTTTCGGCTGCACGGGCCAGCCGTGCCATCCGCTCGGCATCGGAAAGGACGCCATGCAGGATGCGCAGTTCTCGGACGCTGGGTTGCGCCCGCAGGAAAAGCCTGCGCAGGCGTCGCTCGATCGTGAAGGGTGCTCGCCCCTTGTGAAAATCAATGGCCACGAGCGCCTGCCAGAGGTGATTGAAAAACGATTCCAGGTCGGCCAGCTTCGCTGGTAGATCCGCATTGTCGATGCCGGGCAATGGCGGGGCATCCGAGGGTGCCAGTGCGGACATGCGCAACTCGTACGCCATGACTTGCACGGCTTGGGCGAGATTGAGGGAGCTGAAGTCATCCACGCTGGGGATGCGCACCATGGCCTGGCACCGAGCCAGTTCGTCATTATCCAGGCCTGTACGCTCGTTGCCGAACAACAGCGCAACTTGACCTCCGGACGCGGCATGCGCGTTGGCGCGGGCCGCTGCCGTACGGGGATCGTGTTCCTCCATAACCACACCCCGGCGACGCGCGCTCAGTCCTAACGCCAAGGTGCATCCCGCGAGAGCAGTGTCGAGATCCGCATGAACAGCCGCCGTCTCGAGCAGCGCATCGGCCCCTGCGGCCAGCGCCGTGGCGTCTGCGTCAGGGAAATGACGTGGCGATACCAGCGACATTCGAGTCAGGCCCATCGTCCGCAGCGCCCGCGCCGCGGCCCCAATGTTCCCTGGATGCTGTGGACGCACCAGGACACACAGCACATTTGCCTGCACGTTGCTCATGACCCGATCGCCGCGCGCACGTGCCGTCGCTGGCATAATGCCCGGGCTGCACCCGCTGCGACCCCGCTCTTTACAGTTTCCAATCTGCCCATGCCCAGACCCGCCATCACGGTTGCGGTACGCGCCGCACGCGCCGCCGGCAACGTCATCCTGCGCTACCAGAATCGCGTCGAGGGCCTTGCCATCGTCGAGAAGCAGCGCATGGATTTCGCCAGCGAAGTTGATCGACTCGCCGAAGCTGAAATCATACGCGAGGTCCACCGCTCCTATCCCGACCATGGCATCCTCGCCGAGGAATCCGGGCAGATTGGCAAGGGTCGGTCCACGTGGGTCATTGACCCGTTGGATGGCACTCACAACTACCTGCGGGGCATCCCGCACTGCTGTGTGTCCATTGCGCTCGTCGAACGAGGCGAGCCAACCCATGGCGTCATATTCGATCCCTTTCGCAATGAATTGTTCACCGCGAGCAAGGGTGATGGCGCCTTTCTCAACGACCGCAGGATGCGCGTCAGCAAGCGTGATGGACTCGAAGGCGCGATGATTGCCACTGGTTTTCCCTACCGCCAGCGCCCCCATCTCGACGTGCAATTAGGCATGGTGCGCGCGCTCCTTGCCGAAGCCGAAGACTTGCGTCGCAGCGGCTCAGCAGCGTTGGATCTCGCCTACGTGGCGAGCGGGCGTTTCGACGGCTACTTTGAAATCGGTCTCAAACCATGGGATCTGGCGGCTGGATGCCTCCTGGTTCGGGAGGCCGGTGGCCGCTACAGCGACTTCGCGGGCCGCGAGGGCCTGCCCGCGAGCGGCAATATCGTGGCAGGCAACCTCGCAGTGACCAAAGGCATGCTGGCGGCCATCAGACCGCTTGCGCCACCCTCGCTTCTACAGGCCTGAAGTCGCCGATCACGCGTCATCCCCTGCTCGCCCGTTCTATCGCCGCGCAGCGAACGGCATCCGCTAGCGCATTGCCTTACATGTCATGTTTCGCCAACGTGTATCCGCGCTGCTGGTAGGTGCGCCAGCGGGTGCGTGAGCCAGCACGTGCGTCGGCCTCGGCAGGGACAACTTCCAGAAGTCGGGCGCAATCGCGATCACACGCGTCCTCGCGCAAATTCACCACCGCTTCGCGATCAGGTGTCTCAACGCCGGGGGGCACGATCAGCACCGCCGTGTCATCGTCGTCGGTGTCGCCGGCAATCTGGTGGGGAATGAAAGCGTCGTCATCGAAGCTCCACAGAAGCTCGTCGAGGGCTTCGGCCTCGGCAACATCACGCACGAGGACCAGGACCCGCAGGCCCCTCGCGTGGGCGCGCCTAACCAGCTCGCAAACGAGCAATAATGGCTGCGCACGAAAGCGCGGCTTTTCGATGAGATAGAAGTCTGCCTGAGGCATGACTGAAGGTTAACCGCGCGCGACGCGCGGGTCACCATACGGCACGCGACGACGAAGGCTCACCGCGTGGATTCACGTTGGGCATCGGGTAACAGGATGCGAACGCACAAGCCAGCGCCTTCCCAATTCGCCAGACTGATGCGCCCGCCATGCGCCTCGACGATTTCTCGCGCCAGGGCGAGACCCAGTCCGCTGCCACTGCGCTTGGTCGAATAGAAGGGCATCAATGCCTGCGCTAGAACCGCCTCGCTCATCCCGCTTCCGCGGTCTCGGATTTCAATTCGCCACAGCGAGTCAATCAATTGGACCTCGAGTTCCACCGCAGCTTCCGGACCACCGGCTTCGTGGGCGTTCTTCACCAGGTTCAGAAGCGCCTGCTCCATCTGCGCTGGGTCAACGGAAACGGACGCGTCCGGAATCGGGTACGGCAAGCGGAAGGAAGCGTGTGCCGCCAGAGCATCGATCAGGGCTGACCATTTCACGGCCTCGCGGCGCGGAGCGGGAAGTTTCGCGATTTGCGCATAGTCAGCAATGAAGCGGTGCAAATGCTGTGCTCGCTCGCCGATGCGGGCAAATACGTCCGGCAATGACGCGACCTGTCCGCGGCGTGCCATTTCAGCCCCGGGATGCGCCAAAGACGTGATCGGAGCCAACGAATTGTTGAGCTCGTGGCTGATGACGCGGATAACTTTCTTCCACACCGCCACTTCAGCGCGCGCCAGCTCGCGCGTCATCCGCCGCAGCAAATAGAGGCGGTGCGGGACGCCCTGAAGTCTGAAACCGCGCTGCGCCAGGTGGTATCGCTCCTCCATGCCGTCGATCTCAAGCATGAAAAGACCGTCATCTCCGGCTGCCAGCGCGTTCCGCAGCGGTGCGGGAAGTCCCTCAAGCAGCACCATGAACGACTCACCTGCCAGACCGCGGCCACCACCAAGCAACCGACGGGCAGCCAGATTGCACAGTGCGATGCGGTCATGACCGTCCACCAGCCATAGCGCCACGGGCGTGTGTTGCAACACCGTGTCCAGAAGTAACTCGCGCTGCGCCAGATGCTGATTGCGGGTACGCAACGCCATGCCGAGTGCATTGTGTGCTTCGATCAGCGCTCCCATTTCGTCGCGCCTGCGCAAGGCAATGCCGAAGCTGAAGTCCCCGTCCCAATAGCTGGCGATTGCGCTGTCCAGCGCACGCAAGAGACGCCGGTTAGGCTGCATCAGCGAACTTGCGATCCAGAGAAGCAGCGGCAACAAAACCATCGCCGCTACGGCCACGGCCCAAGGCGGTGCAAGCAGCGATTCGAGCATGACAACCATTGCTGCGCCGGCCAGCGAGGAAAGCCACAACAACAGAGCAAGCTTGCCTGCGAGCGAAAATACGCGCATCAGCCGGGAGTCATCCGGTAATGCTGCATCCGCCTATAGAGCGCCTGCCGCGAGAGGCCAAGCCGTTGCGCGGCCCGCGCGATGACGCCGCCGCTCAGACGCAACGCTTCCTCGATCGCCGCCCGGCCTGGCTCTTCGAGATCGCGCGCGCCTTGGGCTCGTTCTGCCAGCACAGGCAGCGCGAGATCCGTGGCTCGCACGAGCCCATCGCGGCACAGAAGACGCGCCCGCTCGAGGACATTGCGCAACTCGCGCACGTTCCCTGACCAGCGATGCGCCAACAGTGCGTCGCGGGCTTCATCGTCAAGCGCGCAAGCGCCTCCGAGAAAGTGTTCGGCCAGCGGCAGCACATCGTCGTGGCGGGCCGAAAGAGGCGGCAAGGAAATTTCTATGACGTTCAGTCGATAGTACAGATCTTCGCGGAATTGCCCTGCCCGGGCCATCGCACGCAGGTCGGCATTCGTCGCGCTGATGATGCGTACGCGCGCGCAGCGCGTACGACCTGACCCCAGGCGCTCGTATTGCCCGGACTCGAGCACCCGCAGCAACTTGGCCTGGCTGGAGGGCGGCAGGTTGCCTATTTCGTCGAGAAAGAGCGTCCCCCCGTCTGCTTGCTCAAAACGGCCCTCACGGGCACGAGTGATACCCGTATATGCGCCTGCCTCTGCACCAAACAACTCGGCTTCAATCAGGCTTTCCGGTAGTGCTCCGCAGTTGACGGCTACCATGGGACCGCCGCGTACGGCTGAATTGGCGTGGACGATGTCGGCGATTCGCTCCTTCCCGGAGCCGTTGGGACCCGTAAGCAGGATCGGTACGGCACTGGGCGCAACCTGGCAGACCAGCTCCAGAACCTGCAGCATTGCATCGGAAGCGAACACCAGACCACGGAGATCGCAGTGGGCTTCAAGCCTCTCGCGACGATCCCTGCGCATGCGCCGATGCTCTTCAAGTGCACGGTTGGCATCTGCAAGTTCGAGCAGGTTCTCAACCGTCGCCAACAGACGCGTGTCGTCCCATGGCTTGGAGAGGTAATCGGCAGCACCGGCATTGATCAGTCTGACGGCCGCATCCAGGCGGGTCCAGCCCGTCAGCAGGATCACCGGCAAATCGGGACGCCCGACGCGCAAAGCGTGGAATAGTGCCTAGCCCTCTGATCCAGATGTGGTGTCCCCGCTGAAATTCATGTCGGCGATGACAAGATCCACCGCTTCCTCGCGGAGCCGATTGAGCCCCGCCTCGGGTGTCGGCGCGCCCAGTGTCCGGATTTCGTGCAGGGCGAACAGCGTGGTTAGCGCGTCAATCACGGCCGCATTGTCGTCAACGACGAGAACTGTGCGCATCACGCGATGCCTAGGGATGGGCGCGCACGGTGGACAAGAGGGCGAAGGCACCACCCCATGCGATCTGCGCACCGATGCAAAGAAGTATGAACGAGATCAGTTGCTGCACGCCATTGAACGCACTTCGCGGGAGCATGCGCCCCAACTTCGGGGCGTACCGATAGCACACGTACACCAGCGCGGCTAGCAACGAGGCGCCCAGCAGGATGCCGACGTGCGCCAGCAGCGTGGCCTGAATACTGTGCCGCGTGGCCTGTGCTGAAAGCGTCAGCACCACAACGATGGTGCCGGGCCCGACGGTCAGGGGAAAGGTAAACGGGTAGAACGCACGCTCGAGTACCGCCTCTTCGTCGCTCGCACCGGGCGTAGGGGCCGCCTCCTTGCCTCCGGAACTCAGCATTTTCCACCCCATTGCCGCGAGGGTCAGCCCACCCCCCACCTGCACAACCGGGAGTGAAATCCCGAAGAACCGCAGGATCCCCTGGCCGAGCAGTTCAGTGACCAGGATGAATACCAGCATCATCACCGTGACCCGCAGCGCCAGGCGCCTGAAAACCGGCTCGGGTGCCTCGCCCACCATACCCAGGATGATCAGGGCGGTGCCGACAGGATTGATGACCGGCAGCAATGCCGCGAATGCGAGCGGCAGCGTATCCAGTTCGTGCAGAATGTGCTCCATCAGCCAGCCGCAGCTCGCGCAAGTTCCGTGAAAACCTGAACCAGCAGCGCCACCTGCATGACCATACCGAGCGCGAATGCGGGACCGCGCTTGGCTGCGTCGCGGAGGTAAGACGCCACGTACCAGGCCCGGGCGACCAGCCAGACCGCTCCAAACATCGCGGCAAGTCGGACATCCCCCAACCACGCCGCGAGTGCGAAAGTGGGCAGGAACATGAGCGCGGCCTCCTGTGTATTGGCCTGCACCCGGAAAGCACGATCGAACGCCGGATGACCGCCGGTAGCGGGTGCGCGGATGCCGTACTTTCCGCGCGCTCGCGCGACGACGACGGCCGTCACCAGCAGAAGGACGACGGTGAGTGCAACGATCAAGGCTGCCAGCAGCATGGTGGCCATTCCCCATTGGTTGGCGATCAGCATAACCGGCTTGCGGTCGGGTGCATGCTGGTTGGCCAGGGAACGTCCAATTGGAACCGCGAAGCGAAGGTGCGGTCTGAATCCTTATCCACGGACTCCGGCGACCCGGCCATCGGGAGTAAACACATGTTCGGTATGACGACCGCGGCATTGCTATGGGGTACGGTATTCGGCGCGATTGGCACAGGCTACTTCGTCTACGGCAAGCGGCAGGGCGAAGCACTGTGGCTGATCAGCGGCCTGCTTCTCGGGGGCGCCATGTTCTTCGTCTACAGCTCAGGTTGGGTCATCGTCGTGGGCCTGCTGCTGACGCTGCTGCCGTGGATCTGGCGGCGTTTCACCTGATCCATCCGCGCTTGCCTCCGACGTTCAGGCCGCGTGGCGCAGTGTCGCGCGCAGCGCATCCAGCCACCGCACGACGCGCGCGACCAGATGCGCATCGAGCACGTCACCGGGCTGCGGCATGACACAGGCGATCGCCCTGCCCGTGCAGCGGGTCAGATCGTGGGTCATGTCGGGGAACTGCGCCAGCGTCGCCTGCGGCGCAGCGCGTGCGAGGCGCTGGCCATTGCCCGGCAACACCTGTACATCCTTGCCGCCCTGCGTGATCAGCATGGGCACATGTATGGCGCGCGCGAGTTGCGCCGGGTCGACGTCGATTTCGCTGCGCAGCAGAGCCGCGGCGGGGGCAAACAGCCGCGCGAACGGATTGCGCGCCAGCGCGCCGCTCAGGCTCAGGCTGACGCCATGACTGTGCCGAATGGCGGCCAGCGTCGCGGCGATCTGCGCGCGTTCCCGCGCGATCTGCGCGGGGCTCGCGCCGCGCAACCTGGCTTCGGCGATGGCCTGGCCTGCGATGATCCGCGCCAAGGGCTTGCCCGGACCTTCCAGCGAAATCACGCCGGCGATCTTCAAGCCAGGCGCTGCGGCCAGCGCGATCAAACCGCCTTCGGAATGGCCCGCGAGGACGATTTCGTGCGGATCGATCGCTGGCTGCCGTGCCAGCCAAGTCACCAGGTCGCGCGTGTTCTGCACATAAGTCGCCAGCGTCACGTCGTTGCCATTGCCGGTGCTCGGCGCCAGGCCCAGCTTGTTGTAGCGCAATACGGCGTAGTCCTTGCACGTCAGGTCGTAGGCTAGTTGCTGATACATGGAGTTGCCCAGCGCGCCAGGCGCATTGCCGTTTTCGTCGACCGGCCCGGAACCCGGCAACAGCAGCACCGCCGCAAACGGACCGGCCCCGTCGCGCGGCAATGTGAGCGTGCCGCGCAACACCGCGCCGGTCGAATCCACCGCGACCGGCTGCGCACGCAGGCATGCTGCCTGCCGCGCCAGACGCGCGGCCACGGCGCCGGCGGGCTGCAGTGCTGTCCGGCTCAGCGCCACTGGCACGATGTGCAATCCGGCCAAGTCGCCGCGCGCGTCGTAGCTGAACAGCAGGCCCAGCGTGGCGTGGCTGAAGCGCAGCGGCACCAGCACGTTGTGATACGGCGCTGGCGCCGATGCCGCGACGGCCGCGCCGTGGCCCTGATACGCGCCATTCTGCTGCTTCAACTGTTGCCACAGCTGATGCAGTTTTTCGGGCGGCAAACCCTGACGCATGGCCGCAGTGAAGCCATGCGTCGCCGCAACCCAGCGATCGGCTGCCAGCGCCGTGAGCATGGCCAGCGCCACTTGCGCATCGGGCACTGCGCGCGCCGTCGCGATCGCGACTGCCACTGGTTGCGCAACAGGCGCGGGCGCGTCGACGATCAGCGCCCATGCCAGCGACAGGCCAATTATCAGAGTGCGGTGCGGTTTCATCACCTACCTCCTTGCAGGTTTGCCGAATTGCGCAACTCAGCGCGCGCGCTGGAACACCAGGTGCACGCTGAGATCGGGGTTTTCTGCGTGCACGATCTGCAGAACGCCCAGCCCTCGCGCCCGGCGTCGTTCAATGCCGTCTGCAGCGCGTCGTCGGCGATGCCGCCGATGAAGGTGCGCTTGAGTCGGATCACGCGATACTCGTAGCGGGTGTCGTTATCGGTCATCTCGGATGTTCCGATGCGGATCAAAAGAGGCCGCGGCGCAGACTCAAGGCTGCGGCTTGCGCTTGCCTTTCGGCAGGCGTCCGGCCTGGCGCAGCGCCTCGCGCAGCACGTATTCGATCTGCGCGTTGAGGCTGCGCAACTCGTCGTCGGACCAGCGCTGCACCGCCGCCATGATTTCGGCGTTGATGCGCAGTGGATAGGCTTTTTTAGCGTCGTTCATGCCGGCCTGGGGGTGAAACCGGATAACGCCGTGCGATGCGCGGCACGCCGATCACCAGCGCGATGACCATCAGCACCGCCGGCGTCGCCGTGGTCAGCGCCAGCCAGGGCACGATCTCGCGTGGCACGACGGCCAGCGCCGTCGAAGTTGCCAGCATCACCAGGCCCATCAGGTACAGCCAACGCGCCACATAGCGACCCACCGCGTGCTGCCCTTCGAGCGCGACCTGGTTCCAGTCGATGATGCCGTGCGCCAGCCCGACCGGGCCGCCGCGCCGGATCAGGGCAACCACGATGAACAGCAGCACGCCCGTCAGCGCGAGCGGGAGTGCGTTGAGCAGGTGTGGCAGCGCCGTCATGCCCCTGTCTCCGGGTAACGGCCCGATCGGCCGTGAACGCAGTGTCGTGTCCGGACGATCCGGGCGTGGTGCTCAGCCACTGTAGAGCGTGCCGGCGTTGACCACCGGCTGTGTGGCGCGATCGCCGCACAGCACCACCAGCAGGTTGGCGACGATGGCCGCCTTGCGTTCCGGGTCCAGCTCCACCACGCCATCGACTTCGAGGCGCTTCAGCGCCATCTGCGCCATGCCCACCGCGCCCTCGACGATGCGCTCGCGCGCAGCGACGATGGCATTGGCCTGCTGCCGCTGCAGCATCACCTGCGCGATCTCCGGCGCGTAGGCCAGGTGGCTGATGCGCGCTTCGATCACCATGAGCCCAGCTTTCTCCAACCGCGCCTGGATCTGCTCGCGCAGGTGCTGGTTTACCTCCTCGCCGTGGCTGCGCAGCGAAGGGCGCTGGTCGTGCGAGTCGTAGGCGTAGTTTTGCGCCATCTGCCGCAGCGCCGACTCGCTCTGGATCTTCAGGAAGCTCTCGTAGTCCTGCACCTCGAACACCGCTTCGTAGGACTCGACCACCTGCCATACCACCACCGCGGCGATCTCGATGGGGTTGCCATCGGCGTCGTTGACCTTGAGCTTGTCGGAGTCGAAATTGCGCACGCGCAGGCTGAGCGCACGCCTGGAATAGAACGGATTGGTCCAGCGTAGTCCCGGCTCGCGCACGCTGCCGGCATAGCGCCCGAATAACTGCAGCACGCGCGCCTCGTTGGGCTGCACCTGGAAGAACCCGCCGAGCAGGAACAGCCACAGCACGCTCAACGCGACCGGCAGGACGATACCCGCAGGATCGGCGTCTTTCAGGACGGCGAACCACCACCATGCCAGCAGCAGGCCAGCAACGATCAGCGCCAGCAGCGTGGCGATGCCCGGCAGCGAAAACCCCTTGCGTTCGTTCACGGCGTCCTCCTTCGTTTCCTTTATATTGATATCACTTAGATATCGTTAATGCAAGCCCGTCGCGCTTGTCGGTCCAACCGGCGGTGCGGACGAGAACACTGGATCCCGGCTCGGCGCTGCGCGCCGTCCGGGATGACGTCGAATGAGAGGGGCGCCTCCGGAGTTACGCCGAATGAGGAAATACACCGGCAGGGATGACCTCGAACGAGAGGAGCGCCGCTCAGGATGGCATCAGGAAGCGGGGGCGCTGTCCGCGAGGACACCAAATGGGAGGAGACGTCGGCAGGGATGACGTAATTGAGGGGCACGCCGTCCGCGGTGCACCTCCGGAAAATCGCAATGCGCTCGTCCCGAGCGCCGAGACGATCAGCCCGGCGGCTCGGTGCACTCGATTTGGATGGCCGCGGCGGCGGCGCGCACCTTGGTGCGTGCCTGCTCCACGTCGAGCCCGCGCGCCAGCGTCACCGCCATGCGGCGGCGACCCTTGATCTCCGGCTTGCCGAAAATGCGCAACTGCGTATCCGGCTCGCGCAAGGCCTCGGCGATGCCGTGGTAGCGCGGCGCACGACCGCCGCCCTCGGCCAGCACCGCGCAGGATGCGCTGGGGCCGAACGCGCGCAGCGCGGGAATGGGCAGGCCGAGAATGGCGCGCGCGTGCAGCGCGAATTCGGAAAGATCCTGCGACACCAGCGTCACCAGGCCGGTGTCATGCGGGCGCGGACTGACCTCGGAGAAGATCACCTCCGCGCCGCGCACGAAAAACTCCACCCCGAACACGCCGCGACCGCCCAGCGCGCCGGTGATGGCGGCCGCCTGCCGCTGCGCCGCGGCCAGGGCGGCCGCCTTCATCGCCTGCGGCTGCCACGACTCGCGGTAGTCGCCGTCCTCCTGACGATGGCCGACGGGGTCGCAGAACAGCGTGCCGCCGGCGTGGCGCACGGTCAGCAGGGTGATCTCGAAGTCGAATTCCACGAAACCCTCGACGATCACCCGCCCCTGTCCGGCACGGCCGCCCTGTTGCGCGTAGGCCCAGGCGCGATCGCGGTCGGCCGGACCTCGCACCACGCTCTGCCCCTTGCCGGAAGAACTCATCACCGGCTTGACCACGCAGGGATAGCACAGCGCATCCACCGCCGCGTCGAACTCGGCGCGCGTTCCGCAGAACCGGTAGGGCGAGGTGGGCAGGCCCAATTCCTCGGCGGCGAGGCGGCGGATGCCCTCGCGGTCCATGGTCAGCCGCACCGCGCGCGCGGTGGGCACCACGGCATAGCCCTCGGTCTCGAGCCGCTCCAGCGTGGGCGTGTGGATGGCCTCGATCTCGGGCACGATCAGCGCGGGGCGCTCGCTTTCGACCACGCGGCGCAGCGCGGCGCCGTCGAGCATGTCGATCACGTGGCTGCGGTGCGCCACCTGCATGGCCGGCGCGTGCGCGTAGCGATCCACCGCGATCACCTCGCAGGCCAGCCGCTGCAGCTCGATCGCCACCTCTTTGCCCAGCTCGCCCGCGCCCAGCAGCAGCACGCGGCACGCGGTGTCAGTATGTGGCGTACCGAAAGCGGTCATGGCGGAATCCGTTGCGGGCGAGGCCATGATTGTACGTGCGCCCACCCGCCGCCCCGCCCGGCCGCGCTCAATAACCGCCCAGTTTCACCAGCAGGTGCTTGGCCAGATGCCCGTGCAGCCAGCCGACGCCGCGCGCCAGATGCAGCACCACGAAGAACAGCAGCACGCCGCCCACCATCGAGCAAAGCAGCTGCCAGCCGTGCCAGAAATACTGCATGTTGTCGATAGTGACCGGCGCGATGCCGAACTGCTGCAGCACTGGTACGGCGACCAGACCCAGGCTCACCGCCAGACCGGTGACTGCCACGGTGAAGTACGCGATGCCGAGCGGCAGCATCAGCAGCAGATACAGGAGCGTGCCCCAGGTGCGCGGGTCGGTGAACATGGCGCCGATGCGCTTGAGCAGCGGCAGCTCACGCGCCGATGCGGCCGGGCGCCGCGGCATGCGCACGCCCAGCATCACCTCGACCAGACGCCCCTCGACCAGCGCCAGCAGGCGCACGCTGGCGAAGAACAGGATGATGAACGGGATGCCGACGATCAGTATGGCAAGGCCCGCCGAGAGGCCGAGCCCGGTCACCGTCCAGGTGAAGTAGAAGATGCCGGTGGCCAGCGCCAGCAACATGTAGAACAGCGCGCCATAAGTACGCGCGTCGGCGATCACGCCGAAGAAGCGCGCCAGTGCCCCGCGCGGCGCCTGTGGCCGCGGCGGACGCAGCGCGCGCTGTACCTTGATTTCGGTGTCGCGGTAAATCTCCGCGACCTCTTCCGGTGCACCGTAGCTACCGGCCACGCGCGCCAACATCGCCGCTTCGGTTTGCTCGGGATGCTCGGCCAGTTCGCTGCGCAGGTGCTCCTCGGCGTCGAACAGCGCGTCCTGGATCATGGCCGGATCGGCGCCGGTGAGCGCCGCGCGCAACTGCTGCAGGTATTCGGCGATAGTGTTGGGCGTGGTCATGCGTGCTCCCCTCCAAGAATGGTGTCGACGATGCGCCGCGCTGCGCGCCAGCGCGTGGTGCATTGCGCCAGGGCCTCGCGGCCCAGCGCGGTGATCCGGTAGTAGCGGCGCGGCGGCCCACTCAGCGATGGCTGCACCTCGCTGCTCAGCAGGGCCGCCGCCTCCAGCCCGCGCAGCACCGGATACAGCGCACCCTGCTTGCCGGTGAGCGCAGCGCCGGCGTCGCGCTCCAGGCGCTTGGCGATCTGGTAGCCGTAAAGTGGCTCGCCGGCGGCAAGCACGCCCAGCAACGTCAGCGCGGTGATGCCCGAAGCCAGTTCCTTGTCGAACTTTCGCACGAAAGCTTCCACGCCATTGGCATCGGCCGTGCCGGGAGCCCTTTCGTTCGGATGTCGTTCGGCAGCCACGGTCACGGCACCTGCTCGCTAGATCGAACTCAATACTATTGTTATTCTCGATCTAGCGAACATGCCATAAGTCACGCCCGAGCAATGCCATTTCGATCCAGAGCGGAATCTTTCTGGCATCCACCTGTCACAGACCCGTTGCAGAATTGCCCCGCAATCAGAGGACCGCTCATGAAATTCCGCGCCGCCATCGCCATCACGGCTTTCTTGCTTCTTGCTACGGCGGGGATCTCGCTGCCGCGGAGCGCGCGAGCGGAGTCTGCCGTCGCGCCCGTGCGCCACGTGTTCGTCGTCGTTCTCGAAAACGAGCCGTTCGGCATCACCTTCGGGCCCAAGTCGCTGGCACCCTACCTCGCGCACACGCTGCCCGCGCAAGGGGCGCTCCTCAAGCAGTACTACGCCATCGGGCACAACAGCCTCGACAACTACATCGCCTTGATCAGCGGCCAGGCGCCTAATCCCGACACCCAGCATGACTGTCACCGTTACGTGCCTCTCAAACCTGGCAATCGCGGTCCGCATGGCCAGGCACTAGGAACGGGTTGCGTGTACCCGAAATGGGTCAAGACCCTGCCGGACCAACTGGAGGCGACGCATCTAACCTGGCGTGGCTACTTCCAAGACATGGGCAAGGATCCCTCGCGCGAGGCCATGACGTGTGCCCACGTACCACTCGGTGCCAAGGATTGGACCGAACTGGCCACTGGCAGTGACGAATACGCAGCAAAACACGATCCGTTCGTTTACTTCGCATCGATTGTCGACAATCGCCCGCGTTGCGACGCCCACGTCGTCAACCTCGACCACCTGCGAATGGACCTTCGCAGCATTGCCACCACGGCCAACTACAACTTCATCGTGCCCGATCTATGCGACGACGGCCACGACGCCCCCTGTGCCGACGGACAACCGGGTGGACTGGTCTCCGCGAACGCATGGCTCCGCAAATGGGTCCCGATCATCACCGCCTCGCCCGCTTTCAAGAAGGATGGCCTGCTGCTGATCACCTTCGACGAAGGAGCGAGCGGCAATGCCTGCTGTGGCGAGCGCGGACAGCCCGGTGGACCGCGACCGGGCCGTTTTGGCCCCGGCGGTGGCCGTATCGGCGCCGTTGCGCTGTCGCCTTTCATCGTGCCCGGAACAGTTTCCGAGCATCGTTACAATCACTACGCATTCCTTCGCACAGTCGAAGACTTCTTTGGGCTGACGCACCTCGGCTATGCGTCTGGCAAGGCTGTTCACCCGTTTGGCCGTGACGTATTCACGGCCGTGCCGCGGTAGGAACCATCTCGACGACCATGCGTCAGAAAAACCATCATCCGCGCCACGGCAAGGAAATGCGCTGGCCATGGCTGGCGATGCTGGCGCTGGCTTTTTCCACCCCGGTGGCGGCACGGGGCATGACGAGATCCTTGCGGATGCACCGTCTTCGGCCTGGCGCACTCTGAAACCGGACGACCTGCTTGTCATGCAGTTGCCGCAGGGACGCGTCGTGATTGAATTGGCGCCTCAATTCGCCCCCGATCACGTCGCTGCCATTAAACAACTTGCAGCCGCGCACTACTGGGATGGACTGGCGATCACCCGAGTCCAGGATAATTTCGTCGTCCAGTGGGGCGACCCTGCTGCCGGTACGGCGCGCCAACACCCGCTGCCAGCGAATCTGCCACGACTTCTGCCACCCGAATACACGCGGAGCACCCAGGACCTTGATTTCATGCGCCTGCAAGACGGCGACATTTATGCTCCCGCGGTCGGATTTGTCCGCGGATTCCCCGTTGGCGAGGATCCTCGCACCGGCCGCGCCTGGCTGTTGCACTGTTATGGCATGGTCGGCGTCGGCCGGGACGACCCGCCCGATACGGGTGATGGCACCCAGCTATATGCCGTCATTGGACAGGCGCCACGCCAACTCGACCGCAACCTCGCGGTCATCGGTCGCGTAGTCCAGGGGATGGACATCCTTTCGGCGCTTCCACGGGGACGTGGTGCGCTTGGCGTGTACCGGAACGCCTCGCATCGCACGCCGATCATCAGCTTGCGCCTCGCAAGCTCCCAGCCAGCTGCCAACCAACCCCACCTTCAGGTGCTTCGCACGGCGTCGGCGACATTTGCAAACCTGCTGGCAAACCGTCGGCATCGTGCGAATTCATGGTTCGTCTATCGGCCTGACCGCGTTTCGGTATGCAACGTACCCTTGCCGGTCCGGTTCATCCCGCCCAAGCCTTGAATGGCGCTCGACCCACCAAATCCGTGAATCTTCCCGATGTTGCACGGTCAATGTACGCTGCGAAGCCCGACAGTACCCGGCAACTCGTGCACGCCTTTTCCAACCCGCCGTCATCGCACCTTGACCCGTTCACCCAAATGACCGGCCGACACAACCTGGAGTGCGGCTCGTGGCCACGCGCATCCAGGCATTGGCGCAGATGCACGCACGGGATGAGGGCAGGACGTCCACCGGGCATAGAACGCATGCGAGCTCTGTGCGCCATTGCATTGGCGGCCATCACGCTGACAGCCGCCTGCACCGCAGAAGCCGCATCAAAGCCGGCGCACTGCATCTCTCCCGGCAATCCGGGCTACGCCCTGACCTACCGTCCGGCGAACATTGCAGGACATCCAGAATTGAACCGCGGCGACGCGAATGCCCTGCTGGATCTCGCAGGAATTGGCCGAAGCGTGGGTCGCTTGGCTGGCGATGGTTCGCACTGGCTGACGCTGAAGTGGCTGCGAGCCCGCGCCGAACATGGTGATCGAACTGCGCAGTACGAACTCGGCGTTCGCCATGCACTCGGCCAAGGAGTCCGGCGGAGCGATGCGCGCGCGGCACAGTGGTTCCGCGCAGCAGCGGCCCAGGGGGACCCCGCGGCAGCCAATGACCTGGGGGTGCTGGCCGCGGAAGGCAGCGGCGTGCCGCAAAGCTACAGCAACGCGCAGCGATGGTTCGAGGCCGCCGCGCGCCGTGGCTTTCCCCAAGCGCAGTACAACTTGGGCGTATTGTTCGCGCGTGGCAAGGGCGTGCCGCGGTCATCGGTACTTGCCGCAGTCTGGTTCAAGCGGGCGGCAGAACAGGGGCTCGCGCAAGCGCAACAGGCGCTCGCTGGCGTGCTGGCACAAGGCGCACCCGGGATACAACGCGATGCGCCCACCGCCTACTTCTGGCTTGTCCTCGTCAAGGCAGCCATGCCCATGGCTGACCCACGATTGGGTTGCCTGAAGCTGCAAATGCGAGGTCTGGAATCACAAATCGGATTCACCGCCACGAAAGCCGCGCAACAAGCCGCTCTTTCGTGGTGGCGGGCACACCGAGCGCTTCATGCAACCCCATGACCATGGATACCCAATATAGCCATGATCTTGACCGTGTTGCATTAGGTCCCTGGCGCGCGCTGGCCCTGCTGGCAGTGTACTTCACACTGCAAATTGCCGCCGCACTGGCGCTGCGGAGCCTTGGCATGCTGCCAAGCCTCCGCCAAGCGGCGTTCGCACACCCCTCGGCCAGCGCGACGCTGGCCGAAGTCCTGGTGCTGGCTGCCGTGCCGGTCCTGCTACTGGCGCGATACATCTGGCCCTTACGCTGGCAAATGGCCGCCCTTCCGGGGTTTGGCGTGCGCTGGCCCGGCTGGCGCTGGATCGGCGCGGGGGTACTGCTGGCCCTGCTGATGCTGCCAATTGTTCTGGGCTTGAATGCGGCGCTGTTCCCGAAACAGGGAGTGACGCAGTCCGTTCTGGCGATTTTCGATCAAGCCCACTGGTGGATGAGGGTACTGCTCACATTGATGATCGTGCTTCTCGCGCCGTTTGTCGAAGAACTGTTGTTCCGAGGCGTGCTCCTCGCCGGATTCAGCGAACGATTGCCGCTGCGTTGGGCGGTCGCTCTCAGCGTGCTCCTGTTCGCGTTTGCCCACCTGCCGGATACGGGTGGCCACTGGCAGGTTTTGCCCGGGCTACTGGCATTGGCGTTTGGACTCGTCTGGCTTCGCCTTCGTTCCGGTTCTCTGCTTCCCAGTTACGTAACACACGCGCTCTACAACGCAGCCGTACTCACGCTTGCCTTGGCGCCGCTCCTGCATGGCTAGACGAAAGGCTGATGGTCGCTACAGCCGACTCCGCGAAACAGCCATTCGCGCCTGATGTCGCAACCTATCTGTTGACCATGTGGCACGCGTCTGCAAATGGTTGAGAATGGAACCCAGCCAACGCTGGAGAATTCCAATGGCCAAGATCAATATCCCGCGCGCGCCCACGCGATTCGGCACGAGTTATCCCGCACCATTTGACGGCCCATGCCGTGAACGTCGACGGTGGCGGCTCGGCGATGCCGCCGGGCTGACCCAGTTTGGCGTCAATCTATTGAGACTTCCGCCAGCCACCTGGTCCAGCCAGCGGCACTGGCACGAAGGCGAGGATGAATTTGTCTACGTGCTGCAAGGCGAGGTCGTGCTGGTCACGGATGCCGGCGAGGAAATGCTGGTGGCCGGGGACTGTGCCGGCTTTGCTGCTGGCGAGTCCAACGCTCATCATTTCCAGAATCGAAGTGGCCAGGAGGTCGTGCTGCTTGAAGTTGGGACGCGGCTTCCCCACGGCGATGCAGCACATTATCCCGACATCGACCTCGACCTTCCCAAGGCCGGGCGCGGCTTCACCCACCGTGACGGACGTCCCTACTGAGCCCGTCGCAGCAACCGGTCCCGGAGTCCGCCCGCCCGGCGAACGGGACGCGCGAGGGCGGCGTCGAGCGCGGCGTCGGTGCACCAAAGATCCGCATCATGGCGCGCGCGTGAGAGAGCCGTGTAGACAAGCTCGCGGCTGAGGATGGGGCTGTCGGACGCGGGCGGCAGCAGCGCCGCAATGGACTCATATTCGGAACCTTGCGCCTTGTGAATGGTGATCGCCCACGCAGCCTCGCTGGGCGGCAGCAAATGCGTCGCAATCGCGCGGGGCGTGCCAGCCTCGTCCGTCGCGTCCTCGAACCACGCCATAGGGCCTGACCCGTTGTCCAGAACGACGCCGATGTCGCCGTTACTGAGGCCGCTTTCCCGATCATTCTGCGTGATCATCACGACCCGACCCGGAAACCACGTGACTGGTCGGACTTGATGCTGGCGACGCAGCCAATCCTCGATGGCCTCGTTCAATGCGATTTGGCCGAAGGTTCCGTGGCGAAGCGCGCACAGGACCTGTACCCGCCTGAGCATCGCCAACGCGTCTCTTGGATGCAGCCCCGGCTTCAGGAGACCGCTGTAGACATCCTCGTGCCGCCGCAACCACGCTTGCAACACGCCATGCAATGCTCGCGCATCCGGGACCGCCTTGATCCGCAGCGGCGCAGCGTGGCCTTCAGCGGCGCCACGGACGGCTCTGGCGTCGCCACTGCGCACCGCGTTGAGTAAACCGGTAAATGCTGCCTGAGCACGATGGGAATGCGCGAGGCGGCGGACGCACGATGCCAGCAACGTGCCGGGTGCAGCGGCAATGATGTCCGCCAGAACGCTACCAGCCTCCACTGAGGCCAACTGGTCAGGGTCGCCCAGCAAAATGAGGAGCGATCCGGGACGCAAGGACTGCAGGAGCGTTCGCATGAGTCCGAGGTCGACCATGGACGCCTCGTCGACAGCCACGACATCTGCGGCAAGCAGCATCGCGTCTCCCGCGACGCGATGGCCAAGCAGGCGATGCAGCGTGGTGGCCTCCAGTCCTGCCGCCACTTGCAATGCGGGCTGCCAATCGGAGCCCAGCGTCGTGTGCAATCGACCTAGGCGCTCACGTAGCGCCTGAACCATGCGAGCTGCAGCCTTGCCGGTGGGAGCCGCCAGCGCGATTCGAGCTGAATCGGGCGACCCGGCTAGCAGCCGCAGACGTAACGTGACCAGAAGCAGCGCCAGTAGCGACGTGGTCTTACCGGTACCCGGACCACCGGTCAACACAAACAGCGAGCGGCCAACGCCGGCGGCAAGCGCTGCCCGCTGTTCGCAACTGGCATCATCCGGCAGCAACTCCTCCAGCATCGGGGCAATTCCGTCGACTGGTAACGACTGCGACTTCGCTCGCGCCAGTAGCGAATTCGCCACCGCTTCCTCTGCGGCCGCATTGCGGCGCACGTAGAAGCGCCCATCCTCATCGAGCACGAACGGCGCGCCGGTCACACATGGCGAGACCCAAGACGAATCGCGGAGCCGATCGAGCTGCGACTGGTCAAAGCCCTCGTCCGGCAACCAGGCGCAAGCATGTCCAGCACGTTCGGCGCGAGCGGCAACTGCAGCCGCCTGCGCCAACAGGGAATCGCCTGTCTTGCGGCGGATCCAGTCGCAAAGTGCCGATTCCGGCGCAACACTCGCGAGTCCATCTTGGGATTTGCTCATTCGCCAGCCCCATCGCACAGACGGTCGAGGTCATGGATCAGATTCGCATCGAAATGCCCACGCCAAAGTCCGGCATCCGGCGCAAGGCCAACAGCACGGACAAACAAATAAAGCGCGTCGCCCATGTGATGCCCGTAGTCGTAATTGGGCACACGTTGACGCAACAGGCGATGTAAAGCCAATACGTACAGCAGGGCCTGCAGATGATAATTGTGGGCACGCATCGCCCGTTCCAGCGAGGCGCCACGATAATCGTCGATGTTCGCGCCAAGCCAGTTGGTCTTGTAGTCGATCACGTGATACCGGCCGTTCCAGAATGCAACGCGATCGATGAATCCTCCAAGCATCCCGCGAAGCAGGTCGGCGTTGATCTCCGGGAGCCAAGTTCCAACGCCATGTGATTCAAGAAGGCGGTGCAATCGGGAAACGGGCACGGCATTCAGTGGCAGCAAGAACTCCATCTCGGCAACCTGCGCTTCATCTGTCAGCGCATCCAGACGCAATCCTTGGCCCAAGTCGGTCGTACGCACCGAATCCAGGCGTGTGGCAAGCCGCTCACACAACGGCAGCGCGGACTCCGTGTCATGCATGACGCCTGCGGAAGCAAGAAGCCTTGCCATGGTCTCCGGATCCCGAGCAAAACGTGTCCCTTGGACTGCCGTCTCCAGCATCGCATGAACGGCATCGCCGAAGGCGGGTCCCCGTAATGCCGAGAGACTATTCAGATTGTCGTGGATAGCAACATCCGGCCCATTGGCGTCAGACAGTGCTGGACTGATCGAATCCGATTCATCAGCTGCTGCTCTCGGTTCGCCATTCGACCGGCGCATCAATGCCGTGAAGCTCCAGTACTGCCACGGCTGAGCCAGTGGGGGGACGGGTCGTGCCGCGCGGGCGCGCGCGACGGTCATTGGTGGTGTGAAACGCGCCTCCGGATCAGGGGCGGTCGTGTCCAAATCGACATTGGCAAGCAATTCGCGGCATCCCCTCAGGGTCGCGATGCGATCATCCGCATCGATCACATCATCAATGCCATTGGTTAGCACCTTGCGCCCCCAACCGTAACCCTGCAGAAGCTCGCCCAACGCGCTCGCAGCCGCGGTTGATCCGCGCCCGCCATCCAGCCAATAGACCCAACAGGCCTGTTCAGCACGCGTCAACGCGACATAAAGCAACCGTGCTCGCTCCTCTCGCGCCTCACGCAGTGAGCGTTGTGCATGGACAACCCTAGATGCCGAACCAAGGTCGACACTCAACCGGTCCTGGTCATCGTGAAAGCGCAGGAGCTGACGCCTGCTTGGACCGGCATCAGGTCGCCAGGCCATCGGCAAGAAGACGAGCGGCCATTGCAGTCCCTTGGCGCTGGCCAATGTGCGCAACTGCACGCGTGCGCAATCACTGTCGTTGCGCTGCACGTGCTCCGCGATATCACGGTCGGGTGAAACCCGCTGGCGCCGAAGCCACGCCAATTGTCCATGCATGGAGGCCCCCCCGGCAGCCTGCTGCTGCAGGAGCTCTCCAAGGTGGCGCAAATCGGTGAGAACGCGCTCACCATCCTGCCGCGCAAGAATGCGAGGCGCTGCGCGCTCGACAAGTGCCAACACGGGCGCCAAAGGTCCGCGCTCCCGCCATAGCTGCGCAATCGACTGGAATTCTTGCCATTGTGCATCATGCAAAGCTGGGCTTTGGTCGGCCGCGCGCAGCATCGCGGCATCCATGCCCCAAAGATCGGTCAACCACGCTGCATTCAGCAGTCCAGGCGCCGGTTCGACAAAGGCATCCAGGAGCAACGCTAGTTCTGCCGCCGGCTCCGTTGCGAATACCGACACTTTCCCCGATCCCGCGGCCGGTACCCCGCGCTTGGCCAGCTTCTCTCTTAATGCCGCAATCTGTGCATTGGTGGGCAGCAACACGGCGATGTCGCCGGGCTCGACAGGCCTCGACCCGAGCGAAGACCGCCCTGCGCTCAGCAGCTTCGCGACATCAGCGGCGCAAGCCTCAAGCGCGCGCTCGTCCGCTTCGCCAAGTGTAGGCAGGCGTTCCAATTCGGGCAGGCGAACCACAAGCGGCCGGGCGACCGGCTGGCCATCGACATGGAAACGCTCCGCCTCCGCCTTTCCGCCAGCACTGACGGGCTGGTACGCGATGCCTGCGCCCATGTGATCTGCTGGCGCTCGCGCATACAGGCTGTTCACTGCCTCCACATACGCGCGTGTCGAGCGCCAGTTCACAAGCAGTGAAACGCGGGAGTCCACCTGCCGCTCGGCTTGACGATACGTGGCGATGTCGCCCCCGCGGAAACCGTAGATCGCCTGCTTGGGATCGCCGACGAGCACCATCGTGCCGCGTCCCGCATAAATCGCATCGAAAATCGCGTACTGATGCCGATCGGTGTCTTGGAACTCATCGATCAATGCCACCGGATAGCGTTCGCGCAAGTGACGGGCGAACTCTTCATCCGCCGTCACCCGCTCGCGAACGCGCCCGATCAGCGAGCCGAATGTGCTGGCGCCACGCTCTGCCAGGCGATAGGGCACGGCCGAACGACAGAAGTCGATTGCCGCTGCCACCACCTCGCCACGGATGATCTGCGGCCAGTCGCGCGCCAATTCGGCCGCGTGCAGACACTGATGGATGACCGGCTCATCCGACAGCGGACTTCGATCCGGATGCTGCTGTTCAACAACCAACTCCGGCGTGATCTCCCGAAGCACACCCAAGAGCTGGCTCCGGCCGGCACCCGCCGCCAAGCACGCATGCAGATCCTTGAGCCGACTTGCCAGCTTGGTTCTCCGAGGCGCATAGCGCGTCCGGTCGTTTGCCAGAATGGAGATGGCATCCATCCACCCGGGCTGGTTCATCTGAGCGACCAATGCGCCAAGGGCTTCGCGTCCGCCACCAAGGCAGCAAGGTTCAGCCAGCGTGAAATATTCGACCACCTCGTGCACCAACGCCTCCGGGCCTGCCGGAAGTACAAGGTCACGCTCGTCCAAATCAACATTTCCCTGCTGGTATCGTTGCCTCCAGAAGTCACTGACGCATTCATCGATCAGAGTCGACTCGTCGACATGATCGCCAGGCGCAAGGTCAGCTCCGCTCTCGAACGCTGACTCAGCGAGCACGCGCGCGCAAAATGCGTGCATGGTGAGAATCGGCGCCAGATCCAGATCCTGGCGCGCACGCCGCACGCGCAACAGGGCACGATCCACCGGCAACGGCAAGACGTTCGTCAGATAGGCAGCGACGCTGTCGGCGGGCGCATCGGCGTTCGTGTCGGCATGGCCATCCACCCAGGACGCGAGGATCCTCTCGACCTCGCCGAGACGCGTGCGAAGGCGCTGGCGGAGTTCAGCGGCAGCCGCCTCCGTGAAGGTGCTGACTAGGATGCATCGCACGTCGGCACTGGCTTCGTCTGGCGCCTCCAACAGCAATCGCAGGTAAAGCAGCGTGATCGCGTGGGTCTTGCCCGTACCGGCGCTGGCTTCCACCAGAACGCGACGCGGTGCACTCAGCTGTTCTTGCATCCAATCCAAGCCCACCACTGCATCCATGCTCATGGGACGGCCTCCGTCGAGGCGGAAAGCATCGTCCGGAGATCCAACGCAAGAGTTTCGAAACGGGTCCAGGACTCCGGATCTTCCAGCCAATTGAGCCCGCGCGTCAGGAGCGCAGCATAACCTGGAGAACGATCGCGCTCGCCCGGACGGCGACCATCACCGGACCATGCCGTCATTGCCCTTGCACGCCGTTGCCCCGGATCCGCGTTGGCCAAGGCCCAGGCCGTTGCCGGGAAATAAAGCGCATGGCCAGCGAGGACGGCAGCCTGGAGCCTACGGAGGCGGCCCACACCTTCCCGCAACACCTGAGAGTCACGCGTGATGGATTCAGCCTCGCGTTCGAACCGCGCTCCGTCTTCATGAAGCTGCACGAGAAGGCAACCACGGAATTGCTCGCCGACACTCAGTGCAAGGGCAGCTGCGTCGAGCCAAAGAGGCAATCGCACGCCGAAGTCGAGCGTCTTCCGCGTCTCGATGCGCAGCAGCCAATACCCACCTTCGGCATCACACAGGGCGGGAACTTCACCGCTTACGAAATTCCCGCAGTCATCCTCAAACCGGCATTCAACCTCGACATTCGTCGCCTGCAAGCACGGATGGCCATCCAGCAAGCCCAACGCCGCCTGCACACTGGACCGCAAAGCGCGCCACACCTGCTGTGCAGCTTCTCCCGCGGGCAGCAGCCCGCTGCGCGCAAGCCAGGCCGGCACGTCTTCTGGCAGCACTCGTTGGCCCCGGACAAGCGCTTGCTGAAGTATCTGGCGAGGCAGTCGCAAACGTGCATCAACTCGGGCCGCAAGCGGCTCGCCATCGTCGCCTTCCTCGTCAAGCTCGGGCAATCGCACGCCGAGCAATTCCCTCGCCTGTACCCGGGCAGGGTTGCGCAAGAACAAGCGCAACTCGGTGAGATTTACCGGACCGCCTGTATCCAACACGGACGGTGGTGCTTTCGTGACCGAGGGAAGGATCGGCCTGGCGCCAGCAGGCGCCTGCCCGGTCGCGACGACCCCGGCGTACGCGTGCGCATAGGAGCGCAACGCGGGATCCGGGCGCCAAACCGCCGCCGGGGAAGGCTGTTCGAAGTAAATGGGAGCAAACGGTTGCAATGCATGTCGCACGAACCAGGGCGCGGATGCCGAGTCCATCCATCCAAACGCCTCATCCAGGTACTTGAGAAGCTCCGACAGCGGTGCTGCTGGATTACGCATGGCGCCGTCGTCCGCACCCTCGCAAATGTAACTGAGATGAAGTGCCTCGCGTGCGGACATGATGGCTTCCAGGAAAAGGTATCGATCCTCCTCCAAGGAACTTCGATCCCCATGCCGTGGGTACCGCGCGATTAGATCCAAAGAACCTCGCGTTGCGGCGCGCGGATAAACCCCTTCCCCGAGGCCAAGGATTGCCACGACGCGAAAGGGAACCGTTCTCTGCGGGACCATGCCGCAGAAAGTCACACCACCAGCGACGTAGGGCTGAACCGCCGGGACTTCATCAAGCGCCGCGTGCTGATGCTCAGCGACGACCGCCCACGGTAGTTCGCAACGAAGCTTTGCGGCGGCAGCTTCGCTGCCCAAACGCGCTGCGATCCTTTGGATTTGGACCAGAGCATCCCGGCTATCCTGATCTTCAGGATCCGGATCAAAACAAGTCTCGATCCGCCGGGAAAGCCACGCACTCCACTCTCCGCCGCTGCGCACGGCGCGCGACGCGTTGCGCCAGTCGACCAACCATCCAAGAAGCATGGACAGGCCGGCCAGCAGGTCGAAATCGCTACCCGTCACATCGCTCATCGGAACAACCACAGGTTCGGTGGCGACGGCCGGCTCCAAAACCTGGTGGAGATCGGTCTTGCCCATCAGCCAGCCCGCGATCAGACGGTCGATGCCAAAGGCCAGACTATGCAGGTCTTCCGCCGGCGCCCCGAAGGATGTCTTCATCGACGCATCGAGCGCCCAGGCCACATGGGCTTCCCGCAACCAGCCGGCCACGCGCGCGCGTCTGGATCCATGAAGTCCAAATCGCCGCGCCAATGCTGGCGCGTCAAGCAGGCCGAGAATCTCGGCCCTCGTACAACGAGACTGCGAAAGCCCTAACAACTGCCGCCACACGGCATAGACCGGATGGGTTGCCGACAATGCAACGTCGGCGAGATGGTAGGGAAGACCAGCATCATGCCAACGCCCCGGCACGCCGAACACCGCAGGCAAAAGGGGCGCATAGGTTTGGATGTCCGGTGCCATCACCACGATCTCGCGCGGTTCGAGATCCGGACGCGCATCACGCATGGCAAGCAGTGCATCCCGAAGAGCCTCTAGCTCGCGCAGACGACTGTGGCACGCGTGGACCCGCAAGCTATCGTCGCGTCGCGGATCAGCATCGGACGACAGTGCCGCCAGACCAGGCTGCATACGACGTATGCCCTCCTGGACCCGAGCCAGCAGGGGCATGCCCGCCACGTCGGACTCCGCTTCATCCGCTTCATCTCGCCAGTGCTGGGTTTCGTCGTGGACATTCAGGGAAGCGGCAAATTCCTGCCCAACCCGCCCAAGGCTGGCAAGAAGCGGATGTCCGACTTCGAGGTACTGCGCATCGGGCATTGGGCCCAGACGGAGCAGCGATCGCTTGCTCCGCAGGTAATCCCAAAGTTCGCGGCATGGGTCCGGGAAATAAAGGTGGACCGGCCGCGAGCGAGCGACCAACTGCAGTCCGCGCAAAAGGACCGGTGGCAGGTGGCTTACGCCGAACACGTGCACGGGCGCCATGCCCGTCAGATCCGCACCGCGCTGCAGAGCGAGCTGCAGTTGCTGCGCACGTTCGATCCGTGGTGCGTCACCACCATCCTTCAGCAGTCGCCTCCACAACCTCGCCTGCCAAGCCGACGCAGGCGCCGCATGGCCTTGTGCCCATTCAAGCAACCAGTCTTCCCGGTAGATCTGGTATTGGCCAAAAAGCCTCGCGACGCGTTCGGCCAGATGCCACCGTCGGCGGGGTGGAGCGTGGTCGAGGTAACGCTGCAATTCGGCCTCGCCAGTTGCATCGTCAAGCAATGCAAACAAGCGCCATCGCAGCACCGCATGTTGCCAGACGCTGCTATCCGAAGGACCGATGACTCCATCGGCCAATCGATCCCACCACTCTCCCGGAAGAAGCATTTCCAGATTGGCGGCGATCCCGGGGCTCCCATCCGCGTTGCGCCGCCTCGACAATTCCGAGAACAACCAGCGTTTCAAACCGAGATGCGCGACGACCACCCGCTGCGGTTCAAGCGCGTTCCCATGGACTTGATCCGCGAGCTGCTCTGCCAGCAATCGAGCTAGTGCTTCGATCCGGCTGGCGCGGTAGACGTGCAAACCATGCATGCGAACTCCAGAAGGGGAACTACAGTCTCACCAGGGCAGCGACCGCATGCAGCGATGTAGCCCACGGCACCGATGACCGGCGCCCGAGAGTCTATGCTGTGCGCGTCGCACGCGCTGAGACTGCCTATCACTCAGGGCGCACACCGTGCCACGGAGCGCCGTTCGCTTGGACGATGCCGACCCATTTTCTGAAAGCGATCCCCCCCTTGCGGGAACCGTCGACGCGTTCCATCGCAAACATGTCCTTCCTGCCTGTCTATGCGCACCAAGATTTGCACGACATGGCGTGGAGGAATGCCGACACGAATCGAGCTCAGGAGCGCTCGATTGGCCGGTCCAAGTCGCTGACCCATCCACTCCACGATGGCGGATAAAGCCGGGATCCGCTCAGCCCGGCGTGCTCCATGGCCAGCAAGTTATGGCAAGCAGAGACGCCGGACCCGCAGCTGTGGACCACGCGTGATGGATCAGCGCCCGCGAGCAACGCTTGCCACTCTGCGCGCAACGCTACGGCCGGCTTGAAGCGTCCATCAGCATCGAGATTGCTCGAGTACGGCCTGTTACGCGCGCCGGGAATGTGTCCTGCCCGAGGATCGATGGGCTCGACTTCTCCCCGATAGCGCTCGGGCGCGCGCGCATCGACGATGATCGCTGTGTGGTCGCGCACAATCCGCTCCATTTCGGCCGAGTCCACCATGGCATCCGCATCGAAACGGTTGGCAAACGCCAGCGCGGACGGATGAGGCGCGGGACGGTCCGGCGCTTCACGCTCCTGGGCGAGACCCGCATCGGTCCATGCGCGCCAGCCACCGTCAAGAACCGCCGCAGGCTGCCCGAGCAACCGCAGCATCCACCACAATCGCGCCGCACCAATGGCGCCGGCATGCGCATCGTAGGCGACGACTGGGAGTCCTGGACGCCAGCCCCATCGCGCCAGCGTGCCGATGAACGCGCGTGCGTCGGGTAGTGGATGCCGCCCCATACCCTCCGATTTCCGCGACGGGTCGGACAGGTCCCTGTCGAGATCCGCATACACGGCACCGGGAAGATGGCCGGCAGAATAGGCTCGCGCTCCGGCCTCGGGATCGGCCAGATCGAAGCGACAGTCGACTATCAGTGCTTGATCGGGGTCCAGGGCTGCAAGGTACTCGGGAGCGATCAGAGTTCGTGGGATATCCATGGCGTCTCCATGCGCAGCAACAAATTGTGAAGGATCCCGGCCGTCGCACCCCAAATCAGGCGTTCACCGAATCGGTACTCATGGATGAGGCGAATCCGCCCCAACGCCTCGACTTGCCGCGCACTATGGTGGCCGGGGTCCCGTAGCCACGCGAGCGGCACTTCGAACACCTCCGCAACTTCGTCGGGATTGGCGCGTGCACGGAATTCGCCCGAGATGCGTGCCACCACCGGGGTCACGCTGTAGCCACTAATGGTGTCGAAGCAGTCCAGATAGCCCAGCACGCGCACCGCCTGCGCGTCCAGTCCGATTTCCTCGTTGCTTTCGCGAAGCGCAGTGGCTAACGCATCAGCATCAGCGGCATCGCGGCGGCCACCGGGGAAGCTGACCTGTCCCGCATGCTGGCGCAGTCCTTCCACGCGCTGGGTGAACAGCACGTTCAGTCCCGTCGTACGCAGGCACAAGGGCACAAGGACCGATGCGGGGATCAATGGGCCATCACCGAGGACGTCGGCCAATTCAGCGCGGTTCCATCCCGGTGGCTTTGGCGGCGCATGCAGGGGATGCAGCGCCAGAAGGAGGTCATTTTCAGTCGGATCCACGACGCACCCGACGCTGCGGCAAGACCTCGCGCATCAGATGCTGACGCTCAGCCTCGCTCATGCGCGACCATCTGGCAATTTCGGCGAGACTGCGCCGGCAACCCATGCACAGGTTCTCGCGGTCAAGCCGGCAGATGCCGCTGCAAGGGGTCGATGCGTTTGCAACATCAGCGTGGGCCATGTTGCAAGTTTAGTGCGGGTGCGGCCCCGAATGCGCGATCGGCGGGGCTCGTTCGGCATCTACAGGCTCATGTCTTTGCATTTCGGGGACCGAACGCGTTCACGCGACGCAGACTTTGCGAACTTCGTGAAGACGCAGCAATTGGCGCGCCAGAAGCGCGACATCGCGCGCGCTCTCCACTGTCATTGCAACATGGCACTGCGCGGAGTCGACGACCTCGGCGTGAACTGCGCATACCCGGAATCCGCGCCGCTCTGCCGTGCCAAGCAGACGCTGCAGCGCACCCTCGGTGTCCAACAGGGTGACGAGCAATTTTTGTTTCATGCCGCAGATTCCATCATTTCACCATTGGACTTACCGGGTGGAACCAATGGCCAGACGTTGGCGCGCGGATCGATGCGAACATGGCACAGGATCGGCCCCGTGGCAGCGAGCACTCGTTCGATCGCCGCCGGCACTTCATCGCGACGATTGATGGAAAAAGCCGCGATGCCGAATGCTCTCGCAAGCGCCACGAAATCCGGGTTGTCGGATAGGTCGACCTCGCTGTAACGCTCCTCGAAAAACAACTCCTGCCATTGTCTGACCATGCCTAGGCAGCCGTTGTCCAGCAGTACGATCTTTACCGGAATGCCGTACCGACGTGCCGTGGCAAGCTCCTGCAAATTCATCATGATTGATCCGTCGCCACTGATGCAGATCACGCGTGCATCGGGGCAGGCAAGTTGTGCGCCAAGCGCGGCTGGCAACCCGTAGCCCATGGTGCCGAGTCCACCGCTCGTCAGATGGCGATTGCAGGCATTGATGCGCCAATGCTGTGCAACCCACATCTGGTGCTGGCCGACATCACAGGCAACGATGGCCCCCGGTCCTGCTGCACGGGACAGGTCGTGCAGCAATGCCGGGGCATACACGTCGTCACCAGGGGCATCGTAACGGTTTGCATAGAGCCTCCGGAGCGACGCACAGTGCGCGCGCCAGTCCTCAGTCGCCACGGGTGAACGCTGCGCCAAGATCGGCAAGAGCTGCGCAAGCGGGCCGCGCAACGCGACGTCGGCGCCGCGTAGCTTCCCGATCTCGGCGGCGTCGGCATCGATGTGCAGGACGCGAGCGCCCGGTGCGAACGTCTCCAGCTTGCCGGTTGCACGATCATCAAACCTCGCTCCAAGTGCTACGAGCAGATCGCAACACTGGACGGCGTGATTGGCGGCGGGACTCCCATGCATGCCCAACATCCCCATTAATTCCGGCGCATCTGGATCGAGCGCGCCCAGCCCCTTGAGGGTACAGACCGCCGGCACCCCAGTCGCCGCCACGAAGTCCCGCAGCGCCATCTCGGCACGGGCAATGCCGACGCCACCACCGACGTAAAGGAGTGGCCTCGCGCTCCGCGACAGCAGCGAGATCGCGGCATCGATGTCGACCGCACGAGCCGGTTGGACTCCCGAATCCTCGCGGGAACGCGACGGCGTTGCAGTGCCGCGCGCAAGTTGCACGTCCTTCGGAAGGTCGATAAGGACCGGACCCGGTCTGCCGCCGCGGGCAATGGCACACGCCTCGTGGACCGTCGCCGCCACGTCGGCCGCGCAACGCACGATGAAACTGTGTTTGACCACCGGCAGGCTCATGCCAAAAATGTCGACTTCCTGAAATGCATCGGTGCCCATCAGCGCACTGGACACCTGTCCGGTAATGGCCAGCATCGGCACGGAGTCCATGAACGCGTTGGCGATGCCGGTCAGAAGGTTGGTTGCTCCCGGGCCCGAGGTGGCCATGCACACGCCTATGCGGCCGCTCGCTCGCGCGTAGCCATCGGCAGCTAGCGCCGCGCCCTGTTCGTGGCGCACCAGGATGTGGCGAAGACGGCTATCGACCAACGCGTCGTACACCGGCATGATGGCCCCGCCGGGGTAGCCGAAGACGGTATCCACACCCTCCGCCTCCAAGGCCGAGACGAGCCACTCCGCGCCACTGCGCACAACCATATCCGGTGGACCGGCGTTGTCCATTTCAGCCCCCCGCGGCCCGCTTCTGCGTGGATGCCGGCTCCCGCGAGACTTCCTCGCCAGCACGCAGCCAACTCATTTGAGTCCGGAGGGCGGCGCCCACTTGTTCAATTGGGTGGGTGAGATCCTTCTGCTTGAGGGCCCTGTAATGCGAGTTGCCCGCCGCATACTCAGCGACCCATTCGCGCGCGAATCGACCATCCCGAATCTCGTCTAGCACCTCGCGCATGCGCTGCCGTGTCTCCCCATTGACGACGCGTGGGCCGCGCGTCAGGTCCCCGTATTGGGCCGTCTCCGAGATGTACCGGTGCATCTGCGCCAAGCCTCCCTCGTAGAGCAGATCGACGATCAGCTTCAGCTCGTGCATGCATTCGTAGTACGCAACCTCCGGCTGGTAGCCAGCTTCGACGAGCGTTTCGAACCCCTGCTTGACCAATTCGGTGGCCCCACCGCAAAGTACGGCCTGCTCGCCGAACAGGTCGGTCTCTGTCTCTTCGCGGAAGCTGGTCTCGATGAGCTGGGTGCGAGCTCCCCCGATCCCAGCGGCGTAAGCCAGCACCCGGTCACGCGCATGACCCGATGCGTCCTGGTGAACGGCAAAAAGACACGGGACGCCAGCGCCTCGCTCGAATTCGCGCCTGACCAGGGCGCCAGGACCCTTGGGGGCCACCAAGACCACATCGAGGTCCCGGCGAGGCTCGATGGCGCCGAAATGCACGTTGAACCCGTGGGCAAACAACAGGGTGGAGCCGGTATGCAGATGCGGCGCGATCGCTTCCGCGTACAGTTGCGGCTGGGCCATGTCGGGGGCCAGTACGGCCAGTAGATCACTGCTGCCTGCAACCTCGGATGGCGTGGCAACATCGAATCCATCGGCAACGGCCCTTGCGCTGGTCGCACCCCCAGGGCGCAGGCCTACGGTGACCTGCAATCCGGAATCACGAAGATTCAGCGCGTGTGCGCGGCCTTGGCTGCCGTAGCCAAGCACGCCGATGCGACGGCCTTGCAGTGCGTTCGGCGAAGAAGCTTGATGGTTGTGCATTGTCGTCGTCTCCTCGAAAAACTGCTTGTTTGGAAATTCAATCCGCTTCCGTAATGGCCCCGCGCGCCGCGGAGCCCACCATGCGCGCGTACTTGGCTAGCGCGCCTCGCCGAACCGTTGACGGGCGGGCTACCCAGGTCGCACGACGGCTGTCGAGATCGGCGAGCGCGTCAATTCGGCGCGTCTCCCCATCGATGCGTATCCGGTCACCTTCGGCGAGCAGGGCGATCGGCCCTCCACGCGCCGCCTCGGGCGCCATGTGACCGACCATCACGCCATGGGTCGCACCGCTGAATCGGCCATCGGTTATCAGTGCAACAGTGCCGCCAAGTCCGCGGCCAACCAGCGCAGCGGTTACCGCCAGTATTTCGCGCATGCCCGGACCTCCAGCAGGCCCCTCGTTCCGGATCACGACGACATCGCCCTCGCGGATCGCTCCGGCCTGAACCGCCGCAAACGCTCCGGCTTCGTCCTCGAATACGCGCGCCGGCCCCTCGAAAAATGTCCGGCCCTCGCCGGCCAGCTTGAGGATGCAGCCCTCCGGGGCAAGGTTCCCGTACAGAATGGCAAATCCCCCGCGCGACTTGAGAGCTCGTGAAACCGGTCGCACGACGCCGTGGTCCGACTGCGGTTCGGGAGCCTCCGCGATTTCAGTGAAGAGGCTGCGGCCGGTTACGGTCCACGAGTCCTCGAGCAAGCCCGCTGCATGCAATTCCCGCGCGACTGCCATCGTTCCGCCTGCAGCGCTCAGTTCGACCGCGGTATAGCGGCCGGCAGGCTTGAGGTCCGCAATGACGGGCGTTGAGCGCGACGCATCCTCGAAGTCCTCCAAAGTCAGTGGCACATCGGCTTCGTGGGCAATAGCGAGCAGATGCAGTACGGCATTGGTCGAGCCTGCGGTCGCCGACACCATCCGTGCCGCGTTTCGAAACGCAGCCGGCGTCAAGACGCTGCGCGGCACAAGCCCCTCCCGCAAAAGCTCCATGAGGCGTTGGCCACAACGCCGTGCGACATCCAGCTTGCTCGGATCCGTCGCTGGAACGTCGTTGGAGCCTGGAATGGATAGCCCCAATGCCGTCAGCACCATGGCCATGGTGTTGGCGGTGAATTGGCCGCCACATGCCCCGGCGCCCGGGCACGCATGTGTTTCAACGTCCCGCAATCCAGCGTCATCGAGCTTGCCGGCGCCATGCGCACCGACTGCTTCGAATACGTCCTGGACCGTCAGATGCCGCCTTCCCAGAACGCCATGCGCAATGCTTCCGCCATACAACGCAAGCCCGGGCACATTCATGCGGGCCAGCGCCATCGCCGCAGCGGGGATGGTCTTGTCGCATCCACACAGGACAAGCACGGCATCAAGACTATGTCCCTGCACCGCCAGTTCGATTGAATCGGCGATCACCTCGCGCGATACCAGGGATGCGCGCATGCCCGGCGTGCCCATGGCAATGCCATCGGTAACCGCGATGGTGTTGAATTCGACGGGGGTGCCGCCTGCCGCGCGAACCCCGTCCGCGGCAGCAGCGGCTAGCTTTCGAAGATTGAGGTTGCAAGGTGAAACGTCCGACCATGTGTGCACAATGGCCACGAGCGGTCGAGCGAGCGCCGCGTCATCCAGCCCTGTTGCGCGCAGCATGGCGCGCGCCGGAGCACGATCGGGGCCACGCTTGATGGCGTCGCTGCGCAGGCTTGCGACCTTCTGTTCGCGCTGGCTCATGCGCGTGCCACCGATGCGTCCACCGCGGATTGCGACCACAAATGGCCCGTTACCGCACTGGCAAGTTCGGCCGTCGAATGATGTCCGCCAACGTCCGGGGTCAATACGCCCTCATCCAACGCGAGCCACAGGGCACTCTCAAGCGCCGATGCGGCGGCCTTCATGCCCAGGGAATGACGCAACAGCATCGCAGCGCTCGCGATGGCACCCGATGGGTTTGCAATTCCCAGCCCTGCGATGTCGGGTGCCGAACCATGGATGGGCTCGTAAAGGCCGCGCGCCCCTTCGCCCAGCGATGCCGATGGCAGCAGGCCAAGCGAGCCGGCAACGGCCGCTGCCTCGTCAGTGAGGATGTCGCCAAAGAGGTTTTCGCTGACGATGACGTCAAAGCTGCTCGGACGCGTCAGCAGCAGCATCGCCATTGAATCCACCAACTGGTGCTCGAGCTGCACGTCCGCGTATTCGGAAGCCAGGCGTTGCGCTGTTTCTCGCCATAGGCGCGATGTTTCCAGCACGTTTGCCTTGTCGACCGAAGTGAGCTTGCGGCGTCTTTGCCGCGCCAACTCGAAGGCGCGTCGAAGCACGCGTTCGATTTCCATCGAACTGTAGCGGCACAAGTCGCTCGCAACCTCCGCATCTCGCTTTTTTTCACCGAAATAGATGCCTCCCGTCAGCTCGCGAACGAACACGAGGTCAACCTGACGCAAGCGCTCGGGCCGCAAAGGCGAATACTGCGCGACTCGCGGATGCACCTGGACCGGGCGGATATTCGCGTAGACGCCCATCGCGGCGCGAAGCGACAACAGTCCCTGTTCGGGCCTCACCGGCGCGCGCGGGTCCGACCATTTGGGCCCACCAACCGCCCCGAGTAGGACGGCATCGCTGGCCAGACACGCCAGGCGCGTGGCCTCGGGAAGCGCCACGCCACAGCTATCGATCGCGCAGCCGCCAATCGGGTGCTCACTGAAGGCGAGGCGAAGTCCGTAGATTTCCGCAGCGGCCTGCAGGCATTGAACGGCGGCGGAAACAACTTCGGGCCCTATTCCGTCGCCGGGAAGCAAGGCTATGTGGGCTGACTTCGGTACGGCGTTCATGCGAACTGTTCCTCGTAGCTTTGGATGGCAGCCTCATGGCGCTGCAGGAAACCAAGCTGGTCGATGCCCTCGACCAGACAGTGCCGGGCAAATGCATCGAGCGAGAATCCGAAGCGACCGCCATCCGGGAGCGCGATCTCGCCACCGGCGACGTCGATGCGCAGCTCGATGCCAGGGTGGCGCAGCAGGAATCGATGCTCCGGTGCATCCACGGTTATCGCGACGAGGCCATTCTTCAGCGCGTTGCTGCGGAATATGTCGGCGATCTCGCTGCTGATGACCGCTCGGAAGCCGGCATCCAGAAGTGCCCACGGTGCATGCTCGCGAGAGGACCCGCATCCGAAATTACGGCCGGCGACGAGGATCGCAGCTCCCATGGCTTCCGGGCGATTGAGCACGAACTCGGGGTCGGGCGTGCCGTCACTCCGGTAACGCCAGTCCTGGAATGCATGCCTTCCAAGGCCGGCGCGTGTTGTCGTGGTGAGGAAGCGCGCGGGAATGATGCGGTCGGTATCAATGTTCTCGTGAGCAAGCAGTACCGTTCGCGAATGGATGTGCCTGACGGGAGTCATGCCACGGCCTCCTGTCCACCGAGCGACCGAGGGTCGGCGATGCAGCCAGCGATTGCCGCCGCGGCGGCGCTGGCGGGGCTCGCAAGAACCGTTCGCGCGCCAGGGCCCTGCCGGCCTTCGAAATTGCGGTTGCTGGTGCTCACCGCCAGGCGCCCGGGAGGCACGAAATCGCCGTTCATGGCGATGCACATGGAGCAGCCGGGCTCACGCCACTCCGCGCCTGCTGCGCGGAAAATCCGATCAAGTCCCTCCTGCTCGGCAGCGCGCTTGACAGCCGCCGACCCGGGAACCACCAGCATCCGGACATGGCCCGCCAATTTCCGCCCCCGCAAAACGTCTGCGGCAGCACGCAGGTCGGACAGTCGGCCATTTGTGCAACTGCCGACGAACACGAGGTCAACGGGCGTTCCCGCAATCGGACTCCCGGCCCGCAGGCCCATGTAATCCAACGCACGCTGGTGCAGTGCGTTGCCCACCCGCGGCACACGGGCATCGACATCGACAACCATGCCGGGATGGGTGCCGTAGCTGACCGTCGGACGCACTTCGGCAGCGTCGATCTCGACCACGCGATCGAAGCGTGCTCCCTGGTCGCTGTGCAACGCTTCCCACTGTGCTTGCGCGCTGGCCCAGTCCGCCCCCTTCGGGACCCGCGGCCGATCGCGCAACCAGGCCAATGTGGTCTCGTCGGGCGCGATCATCCCCGCACGTGCGCCGGCTTCGATGGACATGTTGCACACGGTCATCCGCTGCTCCATCGAGAGAGCGCGAATGCCCTCTCCACGATATTCGATGACGCTGCCGGTGCCACCGTCGACGCCAATGCGACCGATGATGTGCAGGATCAGGTCCTTGGCATCCACACCGGGGGAGAGCCGGCCACGGACTTCGATGGCCATGGCTTTCGGCTTTCGCTGCAGCAGGCACTGAGTGGCAAGTACGTGTCCGACCTCGCTGGTGCCGATGCCGAACGCGAGCGCGCCGAAGGCCCCGTGGGTACTGGTATGACTGTCCCCGCAAACGATCGTCATGCCCGGTTGGGTCACACCCAGTTCCGGTCCTATCACATGCACGATGCCGCGCGACGGATCATCCATGTCGAGGAGTTCGATGCCGAAATATCGACAGTTCTCGCGCATTGTCCGCACCTGCTGCTCCGCTTCCGGCGTGACGAATGGAATCGAGCCATCGGCAGAAACCGGCCGCGTCGGAATGGAGTGGTCCATGGTCGCCAACGTCCGGGCTGGCTGGCGTACGCGAAGGCCGCGCGTGCGTAGGTCGGCAAACGCCTGGGGCGATGTCACTTCATGAACAAGGTGGAGGTCAACGTAGAGGATCGCCGGGGTCGTCGGACTCTCCGCAGCGACTAGATGTGCATCCCAGATCTTGTCCAGCAGAGTGCGCGCCGCCATCACGCCACCTCGCACTGGTGCGTAGAGCTCGACGCGACGCTTTGTCGGAGTGGCGTCAACCATCCGTGCCGGTCGGCCGTGCGGCCGTTGAACAGCCCGAAAAATGCGTCCTGCAGAGCCCGAGTCACGGGCCCTGGGATTCCCGATCCGACCTGCTTGCGGTCGACCGAGCGCACGGGCGTTATCTCAGCAGCCGTGCCGGTCAGAAACACCTCGTCGGCGCCATACAGGAGCTCTCGCGGGAGATCGCTCTCGGAGACGGGAATGCCGAGTTCGGACGCAAGCGTCATCACGCTGTCCCGCGTTATCCCTGCAAGAATCCCAGCCGCCGCCGGGGGCGTATGGAGGCGGCCGCGCTGAACGATGAACAGGTTTTCGCCGGCGCCTTCACTGAGCAAGCCACCGGGTGCCAACGCGATGCCCTCGCCAAACCCGCCGCGCTTGGCTTCCTGGGCGATAAGCTGGCTGGAAAGGTAGTTGCCACCGGCCTTCGCTCCCGTTGGCAGCGTGTTGGGGGCCGGCCGGTGCCACGAGGAGACGCAGACATCGATGCCTTCGTGCACGCCAGCGCCATGCAAATTGCCCCATGGCAGCGCAATGATCGCCACCTCGACGGGAACATCAGGTTCCGGCGCGAGGCTGAAGGTAAATCCCGCGCGAAAGACAAGCGGCCTTACGTAGGCACTGTCCAGGCCATTGGCCAGCACAACGTCTGCGCAGGCTTGGTCGATCTCGTCCGGTGTATGCGGGATCGCTAGTTCGTAGATCCTCGCCGAACGGAAAAGACGTTCGGTGTGTTCGCGCAAGCGGAAGAACCTCGGACCCTCGGGGGTCGCGTACACACGCTCGCCCTCAAACACGGAGGATCCATAGTGCAGGACATGCGCGCCGACGTGCACGGTAGCTTCATGCCAGGGTCTGATGCGGCCGTCATGCCAAAGATACGGAGCGGGCTTCATGGTCATGGGACAGGATTCCGTTTCGGTTGGAGGATGAAGGGGGAGAGAGACGCATGCGTGCAATACGGTTGACCACCTCAAGCATGGCGCGCGCAGCGGCTTCGACAATGTCCGTACTCGCCGCACGTCCCTGAAATTCCTGAGTGCCGTGGATCGCCCGGATCACGGCCTCGCCCTGCGCGCCGGCCCCGGTACCGATCGAGCGGACGCGCAGTTCCAGGATCTCGAGATCTTGTCCGGAGGCACGAACCAGCGCCGCGGTCACGGCATGCACGGGCCCACTGCCGGTTGCGGTCTCGCGCGCGTCATGGCCATCGCTATGGCGAAGATGCAAGGACGCGATGGAGGCACCTCCGACATAGGTACCGACATGCAGTGCGGCAAGCGACCATGGTCCGCCGGCATGCACGGGAGTACCCAACACCAGTGCCTCGACGTCTGCGTCAAGCACCTCGCGTTTGCGTTCAGCGGTCGACTTGAAGGCGGCGAATACCGCCTCGAAATCCGCATCGGCACAATGCAATCCGAGCTCCACGATGCGCTCTCGGAGCGCGTGCCGCCCACTGTGCCGTCCCAGCACAAGTCGAGTGCGCGGGAACCCGACGTCTTCGGCACGCATGATCTCGTAGGTTTCCCGGTTCGCGAGGACTCCGTGCTGATGGATCCCGGCCTCGTGCGCGAAGGCGTTGTCCCCCACGACTGCTTTGTTTCGAGCGACGTCCAGTCCGATCGTCGCACTGAGCGTCCGTGACGCACCGTAAAGACGCGTCGTGTCGATCGCTGTCGAGAGACCAAACCGGTCGGCACGCGTGCGCAGGGCCATCACGACTTCCTCCAGCGCCGCGTTCCCGGCACGCTCACCGATCCCATTGAGCGTGCATTCCACCTGTCGCGCGCCGGCATCGAGTGCAGCGAGGCTGTTGGCGACGCCCATGCCGAGGTCATCATGGCAGTGAGTGCTGAGCACTGCGTTTTCAACGCCCCGCACCTCGCGCCTAAGCCGAGCGAAAAGCGATGCGATTTCCCCCGGCGTCGTATAACCGACAGTGTCGGGCACATTGATGGTGCGTGCACCGGCGGCGATGACGGCGCCGAACACCTCGATCAGGAATTCTGGTTCCGTGCGCAAGGCGTCCTCCGCCGAGAATTCGACGTCCTCACAAAGCGACTTGGCACGGATCACGGCGCGCACCGCGGTATCCAGAACTTGTGCACGCTCCATGCGAAGCTTGTGCTGACGGTGGATGGGGCTAGTGGCAAGAAAGAGGTGAATGCGCGCGGCGGTGGCCCCTTGCAACGCCCTTGCGGCAACCACGATGTCGGATTCCTGGCATCGCGCCAAGGCACAGATCCGCGCGCTCCTCGTGGCTTTCGATACCGCATCCACGGCATCGGCATCGGCATCGGAGGCGGCAGGGAACCCCGCTTCGATGATGTCCACGCCGAGGTCTTGGAGCACTTGCGCCATCCGCAGCTTCTGCATGCGGGTCATGCTGCAGCCGGGCGCCTGCTCCCCATCACGCAACGTCGTGTCGAAGACCAGGACGCGGTCCGGTGGCGCTCCCGCTGAGAACGGTAGGGCCGGCGATGAAATGGGTGCTGCCATGGACTGCTCCGAGATGTTGGACAACCGGGCAGCAGACGATGGGCAACAAAAAACCCCGCTCCTTTGCGGGAGCGGGGTTTTGGTGGTTCGTCTGCCGGAACTTTAGACGCGCGACCTATCCCGCTCCCGAGGGGCTAATAAGAATGAGCGCAAGAAGGAAGAGCGGTGCTGCGGGCAACCCGAATCCAGCCCGTGACAAGACGGCCGCACGCCCGGCGCGGCAATCAGTCAATGGAGAAGGTGCTGGACACGAGGAGAACATGAGTTGAACCTAAATCACTCCAAGCGGGTCTGTCAACAAGATTTTTGCGTCAGGCGTTGCCGGTGCCGCGGACATCATAAAGTGCCGCAGCTTGACCGGTTTACTTGCCAGAACCGCCAATCTTGATCAGCTTCAGGTCGAACACGACGGCTTGGTTAGGGCCAACCTGCGGGGGCTGCCCAGCGGCGCCGAAGGCAAATTGCGGCGGCACGAAGACCTGCCAGCGATCACCTGCCACCATCAACGGAAGGATCTTCTGCCAGGCGAGGATCATCTTGTCGACCACGAAGCTGATCGGCTTGCCGTTGGCATAGGAACTGGCAAAACCCCGACCATCCGGCAGCGATGCCCGGAAATTAACCGTCACCGTGGACGTGGCCGTGGGATGCCGGCTCCCCTTTCCATTCTCAAGGACCCGGTACTGGATGCCATCCGGTAAGGTGACCACGCCGGGTTTGGTCTTGTTCTGCGCAAGGAAGGCTTCACTGGCCTGGAGGTTCGCCGCTGCAACTTTCCGATACGCTGCAATGGCCTGCGCGCGCAGCCGCTGCTGCAAACCAGCCAACTGCTGGCGCATGTCCGCGATTGGAACCGCCGGCGTTTCCTTGGCATAGGCATCCTCGAAGCCCTGGATCAGCCGCTTCGTATCGATATCCACCTTGTGACCCGAGAGATTGCTCCCCACCTCGAATCCAATTGCATACGAAAGCTGGTCGCGGTTGACGGGGATGGACGCCGACGGCGCAGGCGCGGCAGGGGAAGGACTCGCTGGTGCCGTCTGCGCAGCGACTGCGAACGGCAGGATGGCGACCAGGCTCAGCAGCGGAGTGGTGGCAAACTTGCGCATGCGGTTCTCTCTTTCTAGGGGGATCGTGTCGGTCGTGAAGCCAACCGTGCGTAGAGTCTCGGGCTGGCCCAAAGGTTCCCCGACATTTAACAATCCCTTTTCAGGCAGCGCGCCGCCAAACGAGGACCCCCGCGTGCAATGCCATCTCACCGAGGAGAATTCCCGATGCCCGATCCCATCCTGCTGACCCGGGATCACGCCGGCATCCGCCGCGTGACCATCAATCGTCCCAGCAAGCTCAATGCGCTGAACCGGCACCTTCTCGCGGAGTTGGCCGTTGCCGTCGAGCAGGCGCGAGGAGACGACGCCATCCGCGTGCTGGTCCTGGAAGGCGCGGGAGAAAAAGCCTTCGCCGCGGGCGCGGATATCGCCGAGATGGGTGGCTATGGCATTGTCCAGGCACAACAATTCGCGCGCCATGGTCAAGCCCTGATGCGCACCATCGAATCGATGGGCAAGCCGGTCATTGCCCGAATCCAGGGGCATGCGCTGGGCGGAGGACTTGAGCTGGCACTGGCATGCCACCTGCGCATCGCCAGCACGCACGCGCGCCTGGGCCAACCTGAGATCAACCTTGGGCTGATTCCCGGCTTCGGGGGCACGCAGCGGCTGACCCGCCTCTGCGGACGCGCGGCAGCGTTGGAGCTCTGCCTGCTCGGCCAGCCGGTGGAGGCCTTGCGGGCGCACCAACTCGGTCTGCTGACACGTGTCGTCGAGCCGGCCCGGCTCGACGACGAGATCGACCAAATCGCCCAGCAACTGGCTCGCTCGGCGCCGATCGCGATGGCCCATATCCTGTCGACCATCAACGAAGGGGGCGAGTGCGGAATCGACCAAGGACTGCTGCTGGAGCAGCAGGCTTTTGCACTTTGCTTTGGCAGCGCCGACGCCCGCGAGGGCACGCAAGCATTTCTTGCCAAGCGAAAGGCTCGCTTCGAGGGTCGCTGAACGGTCCTCACCGGCGGTCCGCGACGAGCGACGCCCGAACGAGGCGCCAAAGGCTTGTCAGCAGGCTCAACGTTGCATACAGTTTGCGCGCCGCGCGCGTGCGCTGCGGCATCCATTTTCCTCGCAATTCGCCCATGGACAGTTACCCGAGTACCCCCGCGGTGCCAGCGCCCTTTGCGCTCGGCACCGCATTGAAAGCAAGCCGCGCCGCTGGCGCGGGCGGGTACCGCTGATATCCGCTCGCCTCCAGTGCGCGCACTGGAGGCCAGCCATGCCCTGCACCACCCAAGCTGCGCGCGCCATCCCGGGGCCATGCCCCCGCGTCGCCGCTGCCATCCGGCTCCATCGATTCGGACTGGCCCTGACCGTCACGGGCCCCGACCGGCGCCCATGCGTCAGCGTGTTGCCCGTAAGTGAACTTCTCCCCAATTCGCAGCCATGAACGCCCGACCAACCGCAGTCCACGATCCAGGCCTCGATCAAGGCGCCCGCGCTGGCTTCAACCAGCGATTGCGCGACCGCCTTCACATCGCCGCACTGCGTGCGCGTCCGCGCACGCTGCCGAACCGCATCCTGCTCATCCTTGCGCTGGTCGGTCCAGGGCTACTGGTAATGTTGGGAGACAATGACGCCGGTGGCGTATTGACGTATGCGCAGACGGGGGCTGCCTATGGCCTAGGCCTGTTTCTGCCCCTCATGCTGGTGCTGGGCGTCGTTGCCTACATCGTGCAGGAAATGACCATCCGCCTCGGAGCCGTGACCCGACGTGGCCATGCAGAACTGATTTGGAAGCGCTACGGCCCGTTCTGGGGGATTTTCTCGCTAGTCGATCTGGTACTCGCCAACGTGCTGACCCTGGTCACCGAGTTCATCGGCATCCGGATTGGCGGTCTGGCATTTGGCATCCCGTATGCCGTCAGCGTGCCGCTGACCCTTGCATTCGTTGTGGGGACGCTCGTGTTTCTCCGTTACTGGGCGTGGGAGCGCGTCGCACTGGCGATCGCCGCCCTAAACCTTGTGTTCGTGCCGCTGGTGTGGATGGCCAAGCCCGACTGGAGCGAGGTGGCGCATGCTTTTACGGGGGGCGGATGGATACTTCCAGGCGGCGCACTTTCCGCGACATTCCTCGTCCTGCTGTCGGCGAACATCGGCACTAGCATCGCGCCGTGGCAGCTCTTCTTCCAGCAATCCTGCGTCGTCGACAAGGGATTGCTGCCCAAGGACATAGCCGCCAGTCGCCGCGACCTAATGCTCGGCGTGGCTGGCATGGTGCTTGTGGCGATGGCCATCATCATTCTGGGCGCGACTGTGCTGGCCCGCTTGCCGGATGCCAAGGACATGACCGCTGGCGCCGTGCTGAATGCATTGCGCACCGATCTCGGCGACACGGCGATGAAACTGTTCGCGCTGGGATTGGTCGAGGCTGGTCTCATTGCATCGGTCGTAATTACCGCGAGTACGGCGTGGGCCATTGGCGAGGCGTTTGACCTACCCCGTTCGCTCAATGCCAGCCCCGCACAGGCTTGGCGCTTTTATGCCCCAGCGGTCATGGGCACGGTGGTTGCCGCCGGAGTCGTGCTATTCCCCAACCTGCCACTTGGATTCCTCAACATCAGCGTGCAGGTCATCGCCACGGTATTCATGCCGGCTGCGATGCTTTTCCTACTGATGCTGCTAAACGACCGCGACCTGATGGGGGATCACGTCAACACGATGCGGCGCAACGCCGTTGCCATCGTGATCATGGCGGCCCTGATTCTTTGCAACGTCCTGTACGGACTGGTCACCGTCTTTCCTCACCTCTTTGGAAACTGAGCCATGAGAGATCTCGATCAATACAGCGAGGCCGAACTCGAAGCGCTCCTGGCCGAGGAAGGCTGGGACGAACCCCTGGCGCCCGTGCATCGGCAGCAGCTCAAACCATGGCAGCAGGCCGTCTTCTGGGGACTACGAATCTATGTGGTCATCATGTGCGTGATCGTGCTGTGGGCGTTCACCGCGGGCGTCCACGCTTGACGCGCGGACATCACCACGCGCGGATGCAACAACGCCTGGGTGGAACGTCGACCCCTTTTTTGCGAGCATGCGGGGATCGAAGGCACTGGAACGCCGGAGAACGGGCACCATGAAAGCTTTGATCCTCGTCGTCGCCCTGGCCGGCGCCTCATGCGTTTCAACATCTGCCAGGGCACATGCGTCGATGCCAACGCCCGGGGCAGAGCCCGCCAGTGGCAGTTCATCCCGCGGCAACGAATTCACCGCCGCACTTTCGCGCAACAGACCCAGTGTCGGCACCACGGTGGCCGAGGCGACGGAACGCGGCCGGTCCGACGCCGCCCGGACGGAGCGCCCGGTTGGTGCCGTAAACGGTTTGGCCCGCACGGCAACTACACGCTCCCGCGTCGAGACCCAACCAATCGCCCTCCCCCCTCTCCAGCCAGCTGTGCAATCAATGCACGCAAGACGACCCTTGAGCTGGAAGTCGCTCTTGCCCGGTTCGATCCAATAGCGCGGCGCCGCGAGCAGTGCCGTCGCTCATGGGTCGCACCAGCGTCTGGGGCGATTCGAAATGCAAAGCCAGGTGGCCGATTCGAGGTTAGCGACAGGCCATACGGCGCCGATGAATCGACCGGTGCCGCATCGGCTTCGAGAAAGCCCCGATCACCCCGGTCATCAACGAACTGGAGGGAAGCGAAGGTGGAAGCGAGCTCCACCCAGTGCTCCCGAGCGGTCCACTGCGAGTTCCGCACGGTAGGCGTGGACCAGATCGACGACAATGGCAAGGCCAATGCCGTGCCCTTGCACACGCTCGTCACCGCGCACGCCTCGTTGCAGCAGGCGTTCGACATTCTCGGGAGGAACACCGGGACCATCATCTTCGACCGTGATCGCCAGCCCTTCGCGCAAGGCGGCGGCATCCTGTTCACGGTGAACGCTCAACAGTACACGTGAACGTGCCCACTTGAACGCATTCTCGAGGAGATTGCCAAGGATTTCGAGTAGGTCGCCTTCAGTGCCATAGAACCTCGCCTCGGGATCGATATCGAACTCGCAGAGGATCTTGCGCGCCGCATAGACTTTTTCGAGGCCTTGAACGAGCGACTCGGCGTGCAGCGCTACGTGGACGGGAGCCGCGAACGTTTGCCTGCCCTTGGCTGCCGAACGCGAAAGCTGGTAGGCGACGATGCCATCCATTCGCCGCACCTGTTCGAGCACGTCATGGCATACCTGCAGCGGCGCAGTGCCACCATCCGACTCGAACCGTGCGCGGATGACCGCCAACGGGGTCTTCAGGCTGTGCGCGAGGTCGGCCAGCGTGTTGCGCTGCCGCTCAAGGTTCTCTCGCTCCGCCTGGATGATCGTGTTAAACCCGCGCGTGAGACCGGATATCTCCGGGGGATAGTCGGCCGATAAACCGGTTGCGACCCCACGCTGCACACGAAGCAACTCCGCACGTACCCGCCGCAACGGGGATAGGCTCCATCGCAACAATGCCTGCTGCATCATCAGAAGCGCAACGCCAAGCCCCAGCAGCCAAAGCGCGAGGGTTCGCCTATACGCCGAAATCTCGCGCGCAAAGGCGCGGTCCGATTCCGCAATGTGCAGAGTAAGTCGGCGAGGTTTCCCATTCGGCACGTCCCATGAGATGCCCTCGCTGAGCACGAAGACGGGGCCTACGGACGGCCCATCCACTGGTCCGCGGAAATCGACCTGGCCAGGCCGAAGGTTCCGCATGTCCGGCAACACACCGCCACGCGCTGAACGCGAGGACCAGCGCACGCCTTCGCCGTTGCTGATCACCGCGTACAAACCTGAGCGCGGACGATCAAAGTCCGGTTGGGGCGGTGTATCCGGAGGGATCAGCGTGCCATCGCGGCGCATGTCGAAGCCGGCGAGATACGCATACAGATAGCTCTGCAAGCGCTCTCGCTCAGCCGTGCGAGACCCTTCGTAATACGCTCGGTCGAGGGCAAACCCCGTCACGCCGAGGAAGGCCACCAGGGCCAGAAGGGAGGCCCAGGCCGACCGGGCAAACAACGAGAGGGGCGGGGCGTGTTCAGGCCTCATCGGCCTCGCTGCGCGGAATCGCGAAGCGGTAGCCACGTCCGCGGACGGTCTCGATGGGCTTCAACGTGCCCTCCGGATCAAGCTTGCGGCGCAAGCGCCCGATGAACACCTCCAGTACATTGGAGTCGCGATCGAAGTCCTGCTGGTAGATGTGCTCGGTCAGGTCGGCCTTGGACACCAACTCGCCCGCATGCAGCATCAGGTACTCAAGCACCTTGTATTCGTAGCTCGTGAGGTCGGCAGGCTTGTCATTTACGGAAACGGTCTGCGCGGTCGTATCCAACAGTACGGGGCCACAACGCAACACCGGCTTGGACCAACCACTTGCGCGCCGAACCAATGCATTTATGCGCGCCAGCAGTTCCTCAACATGGAACGGCTTGACCAGATAGTCGTCCGCACCATGCTTGAGCGCTTCGACCTTGTCCTGCCATGAGCCACGGGCCGTAAGGATGAGAATCGGGAAGCGCTGCCCTGCTTCACGGAGCGCCTTCACCAATTCCATCCCTGACAACTTGGGCAGGCCAAGGTCGATGATGGCAAGGTCGAATGGCACCTCCCGCCCCTGGAATAGTCCGTCCTCTCCATCAACCGCCATATCCACGGCATAGCCGTCGCGCTTGAGGCGCGCCGCCAGTGTCTCGCGCAGCGCGGCCTCATCTTCCACTAGCAGAATGCGCATCAGCGTTTCTCCTTCAGTTCGGTGCGAACCTGCACCACCTTGACCATGCCCGAAGGCGTGATCACCTTGATGCGGTAAATCACTTCGCGGCGCCCCACACGCATTGCATCCGCCGACAGAACCTTGCCGCCGGTTTCCTGCTGCACCTTGGCCACCGCCTGATCAAGCGTGACTTCGGGTTGCTCCGTGGCCCGGGCCGCGCCGAGCGACAGGAGCAGTGCAAGCGCGAGAACGAATCGGTTGGGTTTCATGGCGGCATGTTAATTCAGCTTGTTCAGGTAGCTTGCCGCGTTCGCGCTGTCGGCGCCGGAATCCTGCCTGAACCGACAGCGATCGACCCGGTTCAAGCTGGATGGCCAGCGGCGCGTGGATAGGCCCAGCCGGAGACCGGCCGGCCAGAGCACGAACGCCCCCCACGGTGCTGAGCACGAGTATGCCAACGGGTATTATGGCCTTCCATGCAAAAGACTGGCGGATCAAGGGAATCGCAAGGCTGCGGCGACACGGCCATACCGCGAACCATGCCCGGCACCCGCCCCCAAGCGCGGCAATCTGTCGCGCCTGTCGATCAACGGGTCCCTGCACCGCCGGACATGCGCCATCACCACCGTTTCCCGAGCGCCCCGCCTGCTCGCGCTGCCTGCGCCGAAGCGCCCAGCATGAAACCCTGCCAAGCGGCGTCACAGCGCGCGCAAGTCGGGCGCGACGCCAGCGTCAGTTGCCTGAGCCGCTGGTGACGACCGACACCGACGCGCCGACCTGCGCCAGCGCTTGCTCGATCCGGTCCCAAGTTGTGTCCTTGCCGACCGCGGCTTCGGTCAGCAGGCGGCGATATCGGCGCGCACCCGGCTGCCCCTGGTACAGGCCCAGCAAGTGGCGGCTGATGTGCTTAAGCGGCGTGCCGCGCGAGCATTCAGTCTCCACGTAGGGTCGCAGCGCACGCAGGATGCCAGCACGCGACGGAGGCTCGACGCCACGCAATGTGGCATCGAGCAAAGCCAACACGTAGGGATCGTGATAAGCGGCCCGGCCCAGCATGATCCCATCCACATGCGCGAGTTGAGCCAGACTGGTTGGAGCGTCGACCAGCCCGCCATTGATCACTACGGTCAGCTCGGCATGACGCTCCTTGAGCCGATGGACACGCCCATAGTCCAACGGCGGTACCGTGCGGTTCTCGTGCGGCGATAGACCCTTGAGCCAGGCCTTGCGCGCATGCACAACCAACACACCCAGATTCGTGGTCCGCACCAAGCCATCCACGAAACAATCCAGATCCGCCTCGCCGTCTTGGTCATCCACGCCGATCCGGCACTTGACTGTCACCGGCACGCCCACCGCATCCTGCATGGCCCGCACGCAGTCCGCTACAAGTCCAGGTTCCAGCATCAGGCAAGCGCCGAAGCGGCCGGCCTGCACCCGCTCGGAAGGGCACCCGACGTTGAGGTTGATCTCATCGAAGCCGGCGCGCTCGCCGATTCGCGCAGCCGCAGCCAGTTCCCGCGGCTCGCTGCCTCCCAGTTGCAGGGCCGTCGGCCGCTCACCGGGTGCCTGCGCGAGCAGCCGCGCAACGTCGCCGTGCAAGAGCGCCCGCGCATGCAGCATTTCAGTGTAAAGGCGGGCACCAGGCGCCACGACGCGATGGAACGCACGGCAATGACGATCCGTCCAGTCCATCATCGGCGCGACGCACAAGCGCCAGGGGCTAGTGCGGGTGGGCGTGGCCCCGGGCAATACAGTATTCATCTCGCCATTCTCGGGCATCCGCGCGGCCTGCGCAGTCGAGGTCTCGGCAACGCCATCCTCCGGGACGCCGAAACCTCGCCCCCAGACCTTGGTCCGTTGATAGACGCGACCCGGGATCCACTACTTGGCACGCACACGCGGCGGCGCTAGCCTGCCGGTTTTGCCTAGGACCGACCATGGTGACCAGCATCACCTCCACGCCGCCGCGCATCGCCTTGGTCAGCACACGCGAGGCCATGGATCGTGACGAGGACCTGCCAACGCTGCACACCGCGCTGCAGTCGGCGGGTGCCCGGAGCGAAACTGTTCTGTGGGACGACGCGCAGGTGGACTGGTCCAAATTCGACATCGCGCTGGTGCGTTCGACATGGGACTATTCCTGGCGCTTGGATGAATTCCTGCAATGGGCCGAGCGCACAAGCAATCGGACGCGCCTGCTCAACGATTGCGCGCTGTTGCGCTGGAATACCGACAAACGCTACCTGAAGGTGCTGGCTGAGGACGGCATAGCCACTGTTCCAACCCGCTTCGTCGCACCCGACGAAGCCGCGGAGCCGGCGCTCGATGCCGCGTTGGCAACCTGGCCAGGCGCTGAACTAGTAATCAAGCCCAGCGTCAGCGCCGGGTCACGCGACACGATGCGTCACCGGCCGCTCGCGCGCGAGCGGATGGCCGCGCACCTCGCATCAATTCAGGCGCAGGGCAAGCACGTACTGCTTCAACCTTACCTCGGCCGGGTAGAAACCGCAGGCGAAACGGCTCTACTGTACTTCGACGGGCGATTCAGCCATGCGATCCGCAAGGGGCCACTGCTCGCTATCGACGCGCCGCCAACGCGCGCGCTATTCGCGGCCGAACACATCCAGTCGCGGGAACCGGCCGAAGACGAACTGTCGCTCGCACGGCGCGTGCTCGACTCGCTTCCCGATCTCACCGGGACCGCCGCACCGCTGTACGCGCGCATCGACCTGCTTCGCGACGGTGATGGTGCGCCGTGCCTGATCGAGCTGGAATTAGTCGAGCCCTCGTTGTTCCTGGACTTTGCGCCTGGCGCCGCGGATCGACTCGCCAGAGCGCTGCTGTCGCGCGCCCTGGACGGGGTTCGGGCGTCTTGAGGTAAAGAGCGGTTAAAATGTTCGGCTGACCCTCCTGCATGCACCCGTTCGCGTCTCGCGCGAACTGCCCAGAAAAGGACATGGCATGAAGATCCTCGTCGGTTACAAGCGTGTTATCGACTACAACGTGCGCGTCCAGGTCAAACCGGATGGCTCCGGCGTAGTGACTGACGGCGTGAAGCTCTCCCCGAACCCTTTTGACGAGATTGCGCTTGAGGAAGCCTTGCGCCTGAGAGAAAAAGGCGTGGCGAGCGAAGTAGTCGTCATCGGTATTGGACCCGCCGACCTGCAGCCCCACTTGCGTAATGGGCTGGCCATGGGCGCGAACCGCGCAATTCACGTGAGCACGGGCGACGCCGTCCAGCCGCTGACCGTGGCACGCGTGCTGCTCAAGATCGTGGAGAGGGAGCAGCCCGGATTGGTCATGCTCGGCAAACAGGCGATTGACGACGACAGCAACCAGACTGGTCAGATGCTGGCGGCGCTTTGGGATCGCCCGCAAGCAACGTTTGCGAGCAAGCTCGATGTCATCGGCACTACCGCGCAAGTGGTGCGGGAAATCGACGCTGGACTGGAAACGCTGGAGATCGACCTGCCCGCGGTGGTCACGGTCGACCTGCGCTTGAATGAGCCGCGTTTCATCAAACTGCCGGACATCATGAAGGCCAAGAGCAAGCCTATCGAGACCATCGAGCTAGCATCGCTGGGCGTGGAATCGGGCGATCACCTAACCGCTAGCCACTTCGCCCCCCCACTCAAGCGCAGCAAGGGTGTCATGGTGAAGGACGTTGCCGAGCTGGTAGAGGCACTGAGGACCAAAGGCCTGGTCTGACCGACCCGTGACCCGGAGAAACGTATGAACAAGATCTTGATCATCGCGGAACACCACGCCGGCCAGCTCAATCCAGCAACGGCCCGGTGTGTCACCTGTGCACAGGCGATCGGGGGAAGCGTCGACGTGCTGGTGCTGGCAGCCACGCCCGAACCGGTCGTGCGCGCCGCGGCCGCCTTGCAGGGCGTGAACCGGGTACTCAGCGCGACGCATGAGGCCAACCTGCATGCGCTCGCCGCCACCTTCGCCCCGCAAATCGCGGCTCTCGCGCCCGGTTACACACATCTTCTGGCACCATCGACCACGTTCGGCAAGGACTTGATGCCCAGGGTGGCCGCCCTGCTCGGCGTGGCGCAGGTGAGTGACTTGATGCAGGTGGATGGCCCCCGAACCTTCGTGCGACCAATCTATGCCGGCAACGTTCTGGTCACCGTCAAGGTACCCGAGGGTCATGTAGTAGCAGCCACGGTGCGGCCTGCTTCGTGGCCGGAGGCCGCAGCCTCCTCGACCTTGGCACCGATCGAGGCGATTGAGTCCCATGTCGCCTTGCCAACGCACACGCGCTTCGTTGCACTGGAAGGAGCCAGTAGCGAACGCCCCGACCTGCAGAGTGCGCAGCGAGTGGTATCCGGCGGGCGCGCGCTGGGTTCCGGCGAGAACTTCAAGCTCATCTACGATCTGGCCGACCGATTGGGCGCAGCAGTGGGCGCCTCTCGCGCGGCTGTGGACGCAGGCTACGTGCCGAGTGACATGCAGGTCGGCCAGACCGGGAAAATCATTGCGCCCCAACTGTACATCGCCGTGGGCATCTCGGGCGCCATCCAGCACCTGACGGGCATCAAGGACGCGGGCACCATCGTCGCAATCAACAAGGACGCTGAGGCGCCCATTTTCGACGTGGCTGACTACGGATTGGTGGGCGACCTGTTCAAACTGGTGCCCGAGTTCATCCAAGCCATGAACTGATCCGCGCTGGCGTCCGGCGCCGCGGACCAGAGCGGCGTTTGGCATGCAACGATCTTGCGCTTAGCATGGGCACCGCCTGAGGAGTCGCGCATGGATAGACCCGGCGCCAACGACCGACCCATTTGGGAACCCAGCCGCGAACGCGCCGAAGCATCCAACATGGCGCGCTTCCTGCGCTTCGTACGCGAGCGGACGGGAAATCCCGACCTGGCTCGCTATGCACCGTTGTGGGAGTTTTCGGTGCGCGAACCTCACCGTTTCTGGCCCTTCGTATGGGAATTCTGCGGCATTCGCGCGAGCGGGGATCTCGAGCCAACGATAGTGAACCCCGGTGCCATGCCGGGGGCGCGCTTCTTTCCCAATGCCCGCCTGAATTTTGCCGAGAACCTGCTTCGCTATCGCGACGGGCATCCGGCACTCGTGTTTCGCAATGAATGGGGGCACGCTCGCGAACTGAGCTACGCGGAACTTGCGTCCCAGGTAGGGCGCCTTGCCCAGGCACTTCGAAGCCTTGGCGTCCGTCCCGGTGACCGGGTCGCCGGATTGATGCCCAACGTGCCCGAAACGATCGTCGCGATGCTAGCGGCCTCGGCATTAGGTGCAACTTGGTCTTCGACATCACCTGATTTCGGTGTAGCTGGCGTCGTCGACCGCTTCGGTCAGATCTCACCCAAAGTATTGTTCACCGTTGATGCCTACCCGTACGGGGGCAAATCCCATGGCGTGCTGGACAAGGTTCGCGGCGTTCTGGCCGAAATACCTGACATCGAGCACACGATCGTGCTCGGCTACAGCGGGCGGGCGTCGAAAATTGGCGGATTGCGTGGAGCGGTCGAATGGAATGCCTTGCTGGATGGCCACGGCGATACGCTCGACTGCGCGCTGATGCCGTTTAACCACCCCCAGTACATCATGTATTCCTCGGGAACCACCGGGGCACCCAAGTGCATCGTGCATGGTGCCGGAGGTACCCTCCTGCAGCACCTCAAGGAACTGGTGCTGCACACCGACCTCAAGCGCGAAGACCGGATTTTCTACTACACCACCTGCGGCTGGATGATGTGGAACTGGCTGGTCTCGAGCCTCGCGGTGGGGGCAACGCTGGTACTTTACGACGGCTCCCCGTTCCATCCGGACGGCCATGTCCTGTGGGACTTGGCTGACGAAGTGGGTATCAGCGTCTTCGGCACCAGCGCCAAATGGATCGCGGCCTGCGACAAGGCAGGCATCAAGCCTCGACGCACACACAAGCTCACCGCACTGCGCAGCATCCTCTCCACCGGTTCGCCCCTGGCGCCGGAAAGCTTCGATTATGTCTATCGGGACGTTAAAGAGCGCGTGATGCTGGCCTCGATATCCGGGGGTACGGACATCGTTTCCTGCTTTGCGCTCGGCAATCCGCTTCTCCCCGTTTACCGCGGTGAACTGCAATGCCGTGGCCTGGGAATGCACGTTGACGCTTTCGATGACGATGGACAGTCCGTGCGGGGACAGCCGGGAGAACTTGTGTGCCTCGCGCCCTTCCCGTCGATGCCAGTGGCGTTCTGGAACGATCCCGATGGCAGCAAATATCACGCCGCCTACTTCGAACGCTTTCCGGGCGTTTGGGCGCACGGTGATTTCGTCGAAATCACGGCGCACGGTGGTCTCGTGATTCACGGCCGGTCCGATGCCACGCTCAATCCGGGGGGGGTCCGTATTGGCACCTCGGAGATCTACCGCCAGGTTGAGCAACTGCCGGAGGTACTGGACTCGGTTGCTATCGGCCAGCAATGGAAGGGGGACGAGCGCGTCGTGCTGTTCGTGCGCCTTCGGGATGGACTCGTTCTGGACGAGGCGCTGCGAGGCCGCATCCGCGAGATTATCCGCGCCAATGCAACGCCGCGACACGTTCCTGCCCGCATCGAACAGGTGAACGACATTCCACGCACCCGCTCCGGCAAGATCACCGAAGTGGCGGTCAGGGACACGATCCATGGCCGAGCCGCAAAGAATACGGAAGCACTGGCGAATCCGCAGTCACTTGCCGAGTTCGTGGCGCTGCGACCAAACCTCGAGACTCACTGATGCGAGCTCTGGACGAGATCTCGCGGAAGCCTTCCCGATGAGCGCAGCCGCCAAGGCACGAGCACAAGTCCATTTCTGCGTCTTCCTGTGGGGTTTCACGGCAATCCTCGGCAAGCTCATCACCCTCGCCGCGCTTCCGCTTGTATGGTGGCGGATGCTGTTGGTCAGTGGAACGCTCCTGCTGCTGCCACGCGTGTGGCGGGCGCTGCGCGCGCTGACGCCGCGCCTTCGCGCCGCATATGCGGGCATTGGCGTCCTGGTTTCGCTGCACTGGCTGACCTTCTATGGAGCCATCAAGTTGGCTGATGCGTCGGTGGCCGCCACCTGCATCGCCATCGCACCCCTGTTCCTTTCGATTCTCGAGCCTCTGCTTGCACGACGCCGCTTCGACGCCCGCGAACTTTTTTTGGCACTGGCCGTCGTCCCGGGCGTCGCACTGGTCGTCGATGGCGTGCCTGCCGGCATGCGCCTTGGTGTCGCCGTGGGAATATTGTCGGCGTTCCTCGTGGCGGCATTCAGCGCGCTCAACAAGCGACTCGTGGAACACGCCGATCCCTTGGGCGTGACGGCTCTTGAACTGGGCGCGGGTGCGGCATTCCTCACGCTGCTCGCGCCGCTGTTGCCTCACGCGGGGCCGTCCTACCCACTGCCCGATGCCCATGACGCCATCCTGCTCATGGTGCTGGCCTATGCCTGCACCCTCCTGCCCTTCGCGCTGTCGCTCCACGCACTGCGGAACATCAGCGCGTTTGGAATGCAGCTGATCACTAATCTCGAACCCGTCTATGCCGTGGTGCTTGCCATCGTCCTGCTGCACGAACAACGCGTGCTTGCCTGGCGTTTCTACATGGGCGTAGCCATCATCCTTGTAGCCGTGTTCGCACACCCGCTGCTCGCGCGGCGCCATTCTGTGGAGGCCCAACCCGAACTGCTCGCCACGGCCGAAGCCAAAGGCCTCGCCGACTGATGGCCTAGATTCGTTCGGGCTGCAGCCGCGAAAGCCCCCGGTCCACAACGACCAGCGTGGCGCCCATGGCCACGAATACGCCGAGAAGAACCAGCGCATTGCGCATCAGGGGTTCCGGACCCAGTCTCGCGAGATTGAGGAACGGATAGGGATACGCGTGCAAGACACGCCCCAGCATCATGGCCCAGAGGAAATAGAGAGCGGGCACCAGTTGCCACACGGGGAGATGATGCCATCTCAAGCCGCGGCAAGGTGCAATCCAAAGCCAGCCCAGCGCGTACATCGTCGGCACAACGGTATGCAGCAAGGTATCAGCCAGGAGCGCCAGTCCATGCGGATGCCAGCGTCCTGCGAGCACGAGGTGATAGACCAGCGCCGTGATCAGGATGTACAGGAGAACCGCGCCCCGGACACCGGGACGCATGGCCATGCGTCCCCAACGGCCACACGGCCGGTAGGCCGACGCGGCGCTGACCAGGAGCACCAGGGCGTTGCTGAGGATAGTGAAGTAGCTGAAGAAGCGCAGCGTCATCCATACCGCACCGACATGCTGCGCCTGCCCCTGCATCCATGCAAACTGAAGCAGCAGGCCGGCGGCCGCTGCCATGGCGGTCGAGAGTTGCCAAACGCGAACGCGGGGAGGATCGGCTTGTATCGTGGGCACGATTGCTACACGGTCAGATGACGGCATGTGCGGGCAGAATAGGCCACCCTTGGCAGAAGGACGTGAACCATGTGCGAACGACGCACGGTTGCACTGGTTCTGGCGATGGCGCTGGTGTTGCCGGGCACCGTCAGCGCCCAGACGACAGCGGCAAGCCCCCGAAGGTCCGGTGGAAACGCAACCCACGCGCTTGCACAGCGCATCGACGCGTTCATCAGCCAGCGGCGCTTCGCCAGTGCGCGGTGGGGCATCGATGTCCTGAACCTCGATAGCGGTCGCACGATTTACGCGCACGATCCTGGCAAGCTGTTCGTGCCTGCCTCCAATGCCAAGCTATACACGACGGCCCTCGCGATGAATCTTCTGGGTCCCGGAGCCCGTTTCACGACGGCGTTATATGCGACAGGGCGGCCAGATCCACATGGCGTCCTTGCAGGCAACCTGATCCTTCGCGGTGACGGCGACCCCGCGCTAGGCACCGACACCGGCGCGTCCGACGATCAGGACTGGGCCCGTTTACTGGCACATCGGCTTGCCGACGAAGGCGTAGTGCGCGTCAAAGGTGATCTGATCGCCGACGACACGCTCTTCCGAGGTCCACCGTTCGGCAGCGGCTGGGGCGCAGGGGACCTCTTTGCGAGCTACGCCCCGGCCGTCGGGGGACTCACCACGGACGAGGGAACCATGGTGGCGACCGTCAGTCGCACACCCCCCGGTTGCTGCTCCATCAGCGTTCGACCAAAGGCCGCCCAAGTACGCGTCGTCAACCTGACGGTCGAAGCCACGCCCGACGATCCATCGAGCCTACTGCTCTATCGGCCGATCGGCCACCGCACGCTGTACGTCGCCGGCAGCCTCCCACCCGGGGTACGCGAGCGACGGTTCGTACTGGCTGCGCCCGACCCGGCCCGCATGGCCGGAAGGCAGCTACTGGACGCGCTGCACGAGATCGGCATCCGCTTCGACGGCCGCCTGCGGGTGCTTCGCTGGCCGCGCAAGGATCCCCTGCTGGATGGCCCCCATGTCTGGCAGATAGGCACCGCGCGGTCCCCGCCCTTGTCGCAATTGCTGCGGCATATGCTCGAGGACTCTGACAACCTTTACGCGCAGACGCTGCTGCTTCAGTCGGGGCTGGCCTGGCAACACAAGGGGGAAGGCTCTTGCGGATGGGTACTGCACTGGACGGAGCAATGGGGAACGTGTGCCCTGCGCACGTTGCTGGGCAAGATCGACATCAATCGCGAGCAAGCGCACTTCACCGAAGGTAGCGGGCTGTCGAGACAGGATCTCGTCAGCCCGCGCGCCACTGTCACGCTCCTGGCTTGGATTGCGCGGCAATCATGGGCATCCACGCTGATCGGCGCGTTACCGCGCAATGGCCAAAGCGGCACTCTCAGCAGCCGCCTGGACAACCTGCCTGCGGGCGATCGGGTTCAGGCAAAGACGGGCACGCTGGCCCACATGTACACCCTGTCCGGCTATCTCGAGACCGCCGCGGGCCGGCACATCGCATTCAGCGTCATGCTCAACAATTACCAGCGACCCATCCAGCCGGATGGAGATTGGGCTCCACCGGACCCCACTCACGATCTGGACGCGATCGTGAGGATGGTCGCCGAGACGGCATCAGCGTCGCGCCGCGCGTCATCTCATCCGCCAATCCCCACACCCGGTCCCGGCACGTACGCGACCAACGGTGCTGTAGCTGCTTGGGAGCGGAACCGCGTTGCGGTCAGCGGCCACGGATTCGGCGGACCAAATCAGTAGTGCTTGCCTGGTGCGCAAATGGCACTGAAACGACGCGACCACCACGCGCCCGGACCAGGCCTGCACCGACGATCGCATCCGGAGCCCAATCCCCACCCTTGACGAGCACGTCAGGCTGCAGCGTCTCAATCGTCGCCAATGGCGTGTCATCTTTGAAAGGCACGACGTAGTCGACGGCCGCCAGTCCGGCCAAGACAGCCATCCGGTCTTCCAGCCTGTTAAGCGGACGCTCATCGCCCTTGCCGAGCCGCCGGACCGAGTCATCGTCATTGATGCCGACCACCAGGCACGCCCCTTCCTGCCGCGCCACCTCGAGATAATGCACGTGACCACGATGGAGCACGTCGAAGACGCCATTGGTAAATACCAATGGACGTCGTCCGGCGAGCAACGGCAGCAGCGTGGCGACATGGGCATGGACTTTGCCGCCACGGGGAGCATCATCGGCAAATGCTGCGTCCAGATACCTGCAAAGGGTATGGATCAGCAGCAGGTGCACCTCCTGGATGCGCGCCGTGCTGATGGCGGGAACACGCAATTCGATGTCCTCGTCGCGCAGCAGCGTCGCCAGCGCACCGCCACTCTTGCCCGTGATCGCCAGGACGCACAAGCCGCGTTCTTGCGCAGCACGCACGGCCTCGATCACATTGCGTGAATCGCCCGAGGTCGTGAACGCCACCAGAACGTCGCCCGGGTGTCCAAGAGCCTCGACTTGGCGGGCGAACACGCGCTCGTAGCTGAAGTCGTTCGCGATCGCCGTAAGCACGCTGGAATCCGGCGTCAGCGCGATGCCGGGCAGCCCGATCCGATCGCGTTCGAAGCGATTGACCAATTCCGATGCGAGATGCTGGGCGTCTCCGGAAGATCCGCCATTGCCGCATGCCAACACCTTGCGGCCATCCGCCAGACGTGCGGCGAGCAGCTCGGCGGCGCGCAACGTCGGAACGGCCATGGTCTCCAGCGCCCGCTGCTTGGTCGCTGCGCTCTCGGCAAACTGCATCTGAATTTCCTGCAGCGACATTGGCATTGCAAGTCGTCCTGCGATCAGAAACGGCAAGCATAGCCAAAGCCGGCACGCCCGTGACAACCCGCGACGGTCGTCTGCACGCGGGCCGCCACTGCTGCGACAATGCGGCCATGGCGTTCACCCCTCCCAAGCCGTTGCGGCCCGGCCTGTTCCTGGATCGCGATGGAGTCATCAACGTCAATCACGGTTACGTCCATCGCGCCGAGGACACGCAACTCGTGCCCGGCATTGTTGACCTGTGCTTGCGAGCCCGCGCCCTCGGTTATGCGCTGGTGGTCGTGACGAACCAGGCGGGAATCGCTCGCGGTTACTACTCGGAAGACGATTACCATGCATACAGCGGCTGGCTGCGAGGACACCTGGCTAGCCATGGCGTGCTGCTGGATGGCATTTACCACTGCCCGCACCATCCGGATGCGGGGACGGGCCCTTGGCGGCGCGACTGCGACTGTCGCAAACCCTCGCCGGGCATGATCCGGACTGCGGCGCGCGACCTGGGACTGGATCTCCCGCGCTCGATCTTCCTTGGCGATACCAAGAGCGACATCGAATCGGGTGAGCGCGCCGGTGTCGGACGTCTATGGATGCTAGTGACGAATCCAGCCGCGACGGTCGTTCCCGTGGGCGCGCAGGCATTCCTAGACCTCGCTGCCGCATCTGCAACACTGGCCTGAACCGCCCGCTTGTGCACGAACCGGACGCGCGCGGCCGCCGAATCAACAGACGCCGCGGCAGCGTCATCCAGAAATGCTGGGCATCCGCGGTGCGCGCCGCACCCGCGTCCCCGGGGGTTCGCCATGGCGGTGGCCCGGCGTTCAACTCTCCTCCGCCCCTTCGTTCTGACGGCCGAAACATCCCAGTCACCCCGCCGCCATGCCATCGGGCCGCAACGACTGAAGACAACGGGGAATCCGGACCCGGCCCGATTGACGAATCGCGCACCGTCGCGTGTCATGCGCGACGCCCCATGGCGGGCAGCGCACTTGCATGGCTCCGACTGGATGCGCACGGGACGTACGCCCACGGTCGACGGCGATCGCGCGCTATGGCGCAGGCTAATGCGCAACCGACCTCAACCTAGGGCCTGGGAAACTGCCAAGGAAGTTGTTCTCTCTACCGAGATCGCCACCGAGCACGAACTCGGCACCTGCATGCGAGACCACGGCTGGCGCCACCCAGCGTGGATGACGCTTACCCAGACGATCCAGCCATTCAGGCGGAGCCCGACCGGTCAATGAGCCATTGCGCCAGCAGCGGAACCGGACGGCCCGTGGCCATTCCCTTGCGCCCTTCCGTCCAGGCCGTGCCCGCGATATCGAGATGTGCCCAGCGCTGTCCCTCAGTGAAGCGGGCGAGGAAGCACCCCGCCGTGATTGCGCCAGCACCCTTGCCGCCAATGTTGGCAAAGTCCGCAAAGGCACTCTCCAACTGCTGCTGGTAGTCATCCCAGAGCGGCAGGCGCCAAGCCCGGTCGAGGATATCCTCGCCGGCAGCGAGCAGTTCGGCCGCCAAATCGTCCTGCTTGCTCATCAGGCCCGAGGCATGCTTGCCCAACGCGATCACGCAAGCACCGGTGAGCGTGGCAGCGTCGACGATTGCTTGCGGCTCAAAGCGCTGGACGTAGGTCAGCGCATCGCACAGGATCAGCCTGCCTTCGGCGTCCGTGTTGAGCACCTCGACCGTCTTGCCGGACATCGTCGTCAGCACGTCGCTCGGGCGATAGGAGTCGCCATCGGGCATGTTTTCCACGGCCGCCACCACGCAAACAACATTGATCGGCAAACGCATTTCTACCGCCGCGAGGAATGCCCCCAGCACGCCACCCGCGCCGCCCATGTCGTACTTCATTTCCTCGATGCCACCTTGCACCTTGAGGTTGATTCCACCCGAGTCAAACGTGATGCCCTTGCCCACCATCGCAAAGGGACGGGCTCCGCCACCGCCATTCCATCGCAACACGATGAGCTTGGGCGGATTGGCCGATCCACGCGCAACCGCCAGCAGAGAACCCATGCCCAGCTTCTCCATGTCGACGCGCTCGAGGATTTCCGCCCTGACGCCTTCGTGTGCCGCCGCCATCTCTACCGCGCGGGCCGCGAGGTAAGCGGGGTTACAGATGTTTGGCGGCAAATTGGCCAATTCGCGGGCGAAATCAGTGCCAATGCCGATTGCGCGCGCCTGTTCCAGCCCCGGCACCGCACTTGAATCTGCCTGAAAAACGACCCCCGCCAGTCGTACGCCTGGATCCTGAGGCTTCAGTGTTGCACTGTACCGGTAGGCGTGCTGGGTGATCGCCAACGCAGCGGTCCGCAGCTTCCACGATGCATCCTTGCCCGCCACCGCCACCTCGCCTAGAAAGCTAGTGGCCCGGCTTGCTGGCGAAGCTGCCAGTGCTCGCCCCGCCTCCAGCGCGGCCCGTTGATAGCGTGCAGGTTCGAGCGGGCCTTCCGCACCCAGCCCGAGCAGAAGCACCCGCTCTGCGCGTACGCCGGGCAAGGCGTGCAGAAGCACGCTGCTGCCGGCCTTTCCGGTGCAGTCGCCCCGTGCAGCCAAGCGTGCCAGCATGCCGCCGCTCGCGGCATCAAGTCGTTGCGCCGATGCACTCAGGGCGCCTTTTTCGTAAACACCAACCACGACACAGCCAGACTCACACAAATCGGCGGCAAGGGTGTCGATGCTGAATTCAATGCTCATGGGACATGACTCCGGGCAGGCCCGCACCCACGGGCACAGGCTAGACTTCGCGAATAGGGCCGCGTCGCGGCACGTGGCGATTTTAGTCGATGTTGCGCATCCTCGACCGCTATCTGCTGAAGGAACTTCTCTTCGGGACCCTTGGCAGTGCAGCCCTGCTTCTGTTGGTGACCGTCGGCGGCACGCTCTCGGACGTCCTGGCCAAGGTCGCCGCGGGTCGCTATCCGGCCAGCGTCATGTTCCCGGTGCTTGGCTTGCGCGTGCTGGATGCATTGTCGGCGCTTCTGCCAGTCGCCCTGTTCCTAGGCGTTCTGCTGGGCCTCGCCCGGCTTTACCGCGACAGCGAAATGCATGTGTTGGGATCATCCGGAATGGGTCCCGAGGGGCTTCTTCGGCCAGTGATGCTGCTGGCGCTACCCATGCTCGCCACCGTTGGCCTGATTTCCCTGTGGCTCGGTCCATGGGCAGCCGCAAAGTCGCAGGCGCTGGTGGACTCGGCCAACCGCTCGGTGATCGCCGCCGGGCTCGAGGCGGGTCGCTTTACCGAGTTGCCCGGTGGCAATGGCGTGATCTACACCGAGCAGCTCAGCGCCAATGGCCAACGCCTCACGCGCGTATTCATTGCCACTGAACGCAAGCGTCCGCAGGGCGCTCCGCAAGTCGATTTGGTCACCGCAGCGCGCGGCCGCATGTTCGTGGATCCGGGTAGCGGCAACCGGTTCCTGGTACTGAATGATGGCCATCGCTACAGCGGAGTGCTGGGCCAGATGAACTGGCGCCTCCTCGACTATCGAAGCAACGATGTCTCGCTCGCGAGCATCAACGCGCAAGCCGGGGACACTGGCGCCAACTCGCCACATGATCGCTCCACTTGGACACTGCTGCGATCGACGCAAGCGCCCGACCGCGCTGAAATGGCATGGCGAATCGTTGCACCATTGAGCGTCCTGACCCTGGCGCTGCTTGGACTACCCCTGGCCAGGCAGAATCCGCGCGAACCCTTCTACGGACGACTGCTGCTGGCCGTGCTCGCCTACCTCGTATTTGCCAACTCCCTGGGCATCGGTCGAGCGGAAATCATGGCGGGCCGACGCGCTGGCGATTGGCTCTTGGTCCTTGTGCTGCTGGCCGTGACCTCCGGTTCGCTGTGGTGGTTCCACCGCCAGCATGCGGCGCGCAAACCGCGCGGTGCCGCGACGTGAACACGATCGGATTGCCCTCCTGGCTTCGCTTGAAGCGCGCCGATGCCCTGCTCGTCGGCGCCATCCTCGTGCCGATCCTGCTGACTTGGTCGCTATTGGTGGGATTCGACGCTTTCCTGCAGTTTGCACGCCAGCTTGGCTATTTGGGCCGCAATGGCTACACGCTCGGCAAGGCCGCCTACTTCATCGTCCTGACTCTACCGCGACGCAGCTTCCAGATGTACGGCAATGCAGCGTTGATCGGGACATTGCTCGGACTCGGCGGACTGGCCGCCAGCAATGAGCTGACTGCGCTGCGCGCCGCCGGCATGGCGAGACTTCGGATCGGCGCAACGGCACTCTTCTTGGTGGGGGCACTCAGTGCAGTGGCCCTGCTCGTTGCGGAGTACGCGATGCCACCGGCAGAGGCGCGTGCACAGGCAATCCTGCTGTCTGTGCAGTCTCGTGACATCGCCGCCGGCACGAGCAGTGGGCTCTGGGCGCGCGATGGCGACGCCATCGTCAACGTCCGCAGCGCTTTGGCGACCCATGAAATCATGGGCGCCGGCGTGGACCTGCGCGACGTGCGCATCTACCGGTTCGACGGCCAAGGTGACCTGCTCTCGATCGAACGGGCCGCAGGCGCGAATTACCGCCAAGGCAGATGGAAACTCGACGTGGTCACCCTGACGCAGTTCAAACCCACCGGTGCAACGCTGACGAGGTATTCGCGCGCCAGCTGGGATACATCGCTGAGCCCGCGCCTGCTGGAACTCTCGGTGCTCAGCCCGGAAACGCTGTCGCTGCGGGATCTCATACGCAACATCCAGTACTTGCACGGCAACGGGCTGGATGCCCGCGTCTATACCGATGCCCTCTGGCAGCGCCTTTTCTACCCGCTGAACGTGCTGATGCTGGTGCTCTGCACGTTGCCGCTGGCCTTCGGGACTTTGCGTGCCGGCGGATTCGGCAAGCGACTGCTGACCGGGTTGCTGATTGCGGTGGGTTGGTTCTTTGTCCAGCGCGCGCTGGTCGATCTGGCAATCGTCTACAGCGTGCCGGCCTGGCTTGCCAATCTCGGCCCGGTGCTGTTGTTGGCACTGATGGCCGCCGGCTTGTTCAGGCGACGCGGCGCCACGGCTTGACGGGTCGCGCATATTACGGAAGCGTAAAGGAAGGCCCGGGGCATTCCGACGCCGCCACGGTAGACTGAAGTCGTCAGCCGGTCGGACACGGAAGCCCGCAGGTGCCCCGTCGAGTACGCCCGGACAGCTGTCGTTGGACATTTTCGGCCCAAGGGGGGCATTGATCATGCAATACCGACTGATTTCCGTCGTGGCGCTTGCCGTCACGCCACTGCTGGCCTTGGCGGCCATGGCGCCCGGCGGCGCTCCTAGCGCTCCCGGAGCGGCAGTCGTCGCCAAGCTGTCGCCGCAACTGCGCGAAGTCGCAGCAGCCGCGGGCACTGCACTCGGCCGCGCGATGCAGACGCGCTCACTGGCTTCGCAAGCGCGCCCCTATGGCGCTGCGCCGCTGTCAGCCCGCTTCAACGGAGCCGGACAAGTGCAGGTCTACCTGCACTACGATCCGCGGCAGGGCGCGCCGAGCGCGAGCACCCTTGGGTCCATCGGCGCGACGCATGTGATTCCCAGCAGCGCGCTGGGCGTGGTTCAGGCCTGGGTCCCGCCCGGGGAGCTCTACGCCGCAGCTGCCCTGCCGCAGGTAACGCGAATTACGATTCCCCGCTACGCCGTGCTGCGCCGCGACCTCCCACCGGTTGGTGCGCAGCCACGCACCGGCTCGGTGACCACGCAGGGCGACCAGATCCTTGGCACCGCACAGTTCCGCCAAGCCACCGGGCTCAACGGCTCCGGCATTTCGGTGGGCATCATCTCCGATGGCGTCGGCACGATTACAGGCAACAGCAGCACCGACATCACCAAGGACCAAGCCACCGGCGATCTCCCTACCAATCCGGCGCCATACATCGACCTGAGCGTCAACGGCGGCGGCAGTGGTGATGAAGGCACGGCGATGATGGAGATCGTCTACGACATGGCCCCGGGCGCCGCACTTGGTTTCTGTGGCCCGGGCACTACCGTCGATTTCGTGCAGTGCCTGACCGACTTCGGCAAGGGCCAGGGCGGATTCAAGCCCAAGATCGTCGCGGACGACTTGGGCTTCCCCGGCGTCGCGATGTTCACAGACGGCAGCTTCGCCACCGCGGTCAAGAATTTCGCGATCGCCAACCCGGGCATCCAACTGCTCACCGCGGCAGGCAATGACGCCCAGCAGTTCTGGGGCGGCACGTGGAGCCCCAGCACCGTCAACACGACAATCAGCCCGTCGCCAACCAGCACGGTCAACGCCTATACCTACACCCAGGTGCAGAACTTCGCCGGCAGCGGCGGCTCGCTCCCGTACGTAAGTTTCCCTGTCGCCGCAGGCGATACGGTGACTTACGTCGTGCAGT
>JAKAEJ010000035.1 GCA_021818335.1 Pseudomonadota bacterium
GCAGCCGCGGTTTCGCCGGCATCGCCGTGCGAGCTGGACAGCAGCAGGTGATAGCCCTGCGCGCGCGCAGCGCGGTCTATGCCGCGGATCAGTTCGGAGAAGAACTCGCCGTGCATGTCCGGCAGCAGCGCACCGATGGTCTGGGTGCGCCGCGTGATCAGGCTGCGCGCCGCGCTGTGCGGCACGTAGCGCAGGCGTGCCGCCACCGCCTGCACGTGCGCGCGCACTTCCGGCGCCACGTTCTCGCGGCCGTTGAGCGCGCGCGAGACCGTGGCCACCGAAACTTCGGCCTCACGTGCGACATCGCGAATGGTCACTGCCATGGCGAGCAATTCCACCTGTCATCGCGTTGAAACGCGGGCGAATGTAAACGTTTGCAGAAAGCTTTGCAAAGACCTCGTTTTGTGCTGCTTGGCAACAAAAGCTAATTCTAAACAATGCGTTGCACCAATCCTTATTTTATTGATCGTAAACACATGGAAACAGGTCGCAGCTCGGCATCCGATGTTGCAACGCATTATGTAAGCGTTGCCGGAACAAGTGACGGCAATCACGTCCGGTATCGTCTTGCGGTGTCGCTCACTGCACAGCGGGCGTACCAGCCAGCCAGCCGCCGGTGAAGCCCGCGCGCTGCAGGCCGGCCACGATCGGCGGGCTGCGCCGCATGTACTTCCACACCAGCCCGTCCTGATAGTTCTGCAGCATCATCAGGATCGGTCCCTGGTCTATACCCAGGTAGCGCGAGTCCACCCAGCCGATGGCGGTTACCGCGCCGCTGGCCGGCGTCACCGTCGTGTAGGTGAAGCTGGGATTGAAGGCATCGAAGAAGCCGTACTGGCCGTGAATGTACGCTCCGTAGTTGGCCAGTATCGCCTGCATGGTGGGAATGACGATCTGCGGCGCGAACACGATCGAACTCAGCGCCGCCGTGGGCGCGATGGTGCCGTCGTCGTAGGCGTCCTGCAGCCCGGCGCCGCGCGCGTAGTAGCCCTGGAAACTCACCGTCTTGCCGCTGCCGGTGGTGAAGCTGAACTGGCCGGGTCCGTCGCAGGCGGTCAGGCCCCACAGATCGGCGCCGTAGCCGGTCCAGCCATCCGGATTGGCGATCGCATAGGACTGCTGCGATTCGGTCGCGCGCCGGCTGTTGATGAAATAGTCAATGCCTTCGCTCTTCATGAAGGCGTCCTGGATGCCGCGAAAGTCCACCCAGGCTTCCGAATACTGCGAGCCGAACAAGGGCCCGAAACTGAGTTGCTGACGCCCGTAGTAGGTGCCCCAGAATTGTGGATACGTCGCCGCCCACTCCTGCCAGGCGTTGGATGCAATCGGATAGGTCGGCGATCCCATCGCCTCGATGATCAGGATCATCGCCTCGTTGTAGCCCTGCCAGTTGTACGGAGAGAAGCCGTTCTCCGGCGTCCAGTCGAGATTGACCAGCGGTGGATCGGCGCTGGTCATCCACTGCCAGTTGACGCGGTCGTATAACTGATTGGCGAGCAGGCGGATCTGCTGCTCGGTGCTGTTGTCCTGGTTGAAGTAACTGGCATCGAACAGCACGCCGGCCATCAACAGCGCGTTGTCCACCGACGACAATCCGGTGGTGGTGCCGTAGCGCAGGCCGGTGTCCACATCGAGGAAGTGGTAGAAGAATCCGTTGTAGCCGGCATCACCACTGCTGGCGGTGCCCTGCGTCAGACCCGCCAGAAACTGCAGCGGGGTAAGCACGCCCTGCGCCGCCTGCGTGCGCGTCACCCAGCCGTTCTGCACACCGATCGGATAGGCGCTCAAGGCGAAGCCCGTCGCGGCAATGCTGGCATAGGGTGAAACATCGCCGGTGGCACTGTTGTAGTGATCGGGCGCGAGGCCGGTGTTGGGGTTGGTGGTGTTCCAGAAATAATCGAAGGTCTGCTGCTCGATCTGTGTGAGCGCAGCGGGCAGTTGCGGATTGACCAGCACCGTCAGCGGCGTGGTAGCCGTCTGCGTGCCGCTGCTGGCCTGCACGCTCAGCGTGTATGTGCCGGTCGCGGTGGTCGCGGCGACGTTCAAGGTCGCGGCCTGCGTGCCGCTGGTCTCATCGCTGTTGCCTGCGACCAGACTGATGCCGGCCGGCACGCTGCCGGCCAGGCTCAGCGTCACCGGCAACGCGCTCGCCGGCGACACATTCAACGTGAAGCCCTGACTGCCACCGGCCGGCACCGTCAATGCCGACGGCGCGGCGCTGATCTGCAGGCTGCCGGAAGTCGGCGCTGCATTGACCGTCAACGTCAGTCCGGTGCTGGCCATGACACTGCCGCTGCCGGCATTCAGGCTCAGCGCATAGGTGCCCTGCGCCACCGTCGCGGCCACACTGATTGTTTCATTCTGCACGCCGGTACTGCTGTCGCTGCTTCCGCTGGCAAGCGTCACGCCGGATGGCGCGTTGGCCAGCGTCACCGTCAACGGCACCGCCGTGGCCGGCGTGGCGGTTAGCGTGAATGCGGCGCTGCTGCCGGCGGTCACCGTCAGCGCTTGCGGCGTGGCAATGATCTGCAAACTGCTGACAGATTGCGGCGGGCTCGTCGGCGGTGTGCTGACGCTGCCGCCGGAGGGGCTGCCACCGCCGCCACAAGCGGCCAGCATCAAGCTCATCGGTACGACGCACAGCAAGGCCCGCAGAAAGCGCCGCATGACTGAATCCTCGCGCACAGATGGCGCGATGCTAGTCAGTGGCAGGCCGGTAAACGTTTACAGTTGTATACGGCCGTGCTGCACTGCGGCGAACCGCCGGAAACTTGCGCGCGCGCACGCTTGGCGTGGCTGCCCCTAGGAATCTTTCCGATTGCGGGCCATTTCGCATCTTGTTTACATCGCGCTCATGTTCGGGGGTACCGCCATCGGAGCGTGGCGGCCGGCAAGACCGGTGGGGCGGTGCTTGCCAAGCGGGTGCGAACTCGCTGCACGGCGCAGGGATAGCCGTTGCGCGCTGCGGATCAGGATGGGCCGCAGCGTATCGTCTGGCTGGGGGGCCGGACTTGCGGGCAGTCAGGGACTGCTGTCCGCATCTCTCCGTGACGCCCGCTTCGCGCGGGCGTCATTTTTTTCGCGTGTCGGTCGCTGCCTTCGTCTCGCTGCGCGCTGCCGAGCGCCGCGATCGCACGTACAACACCAGACTGTGGTCTTCGAGCTCGTAGCCATGCCGCTGCGCGATGGCGCGCTGCAGGCGCTCGATCTCGTCATCCACGAACTCGATCACCTTGCCGCTGTCCAGATCAATCATGTGATCGTGATGACGGCCGCGATTGAGCTCGAACACCGCCTGTCCGCTCTCGAAGTGATGCTTGCTGACGATGCCCGCAGCTTCCAGTTGCGTCAGCACGCGGTACACCGTGGCCAGCCCGATATCCTCGCTGTGCTCGATCAGATGCCGGTACACATCCTCGGCGGTCAGATGGCGTGGATGCCCGCCCTGGAGGATGCTCAGGATGCGCACGCGCGGATGCGTCACCTTCAGGCCGACACGGCGCAGTTCCTGCGATGGGTCCACGGCAAGCGCCCCCGGGCGAATCGGCCCGCAGTGTATCATCCGGGCCTTTCCGCACCGGTCGCCTGCATGCACATCGTCAATCGCAAATGGGTCTTCGTCGGCGCACTGGCGCTGCTTGCAGGAGGCGCGCTGGGCGGCTGCGGCATCATCTACAAGCCCGACGTCCAGCAGGGCAATCTGCTCGATCAGACCAAGGTCCAGGCGCTCAAGCCGGGCATGACCAAGGCGCAGGTGCTGTCGCTGATCGGCCAGCCATCGGTGATCTCGCCATTCGACGGCGACCGCTGGGACTATGTCTCGACCTTCCAGCACCGCGGCGGCACCACCCACGAGCGCAAGCTGACGCTGATCTTCAAGAACGACGCCTTGGTGCGCACCGAAGGCGATTTCTTTGCCGAGACGCCGCAGAACATGCTCAGGGCCAGCGCCAACTACGAAGGCAACTTCGAGCCCAGCACCGATCAGGATCACGGCGCCGAAGCCGCACCGGCGCACGCCGCCAGCAGCGGCTGATCAGCGCGCACCCGGCTTGCCGGCACGCGAACCTGCCTGCAGCGCGGCACGCGCACGCCGCGCCTGCATGGGCTCGCGCAGCAAGGCGCGGTAGATCTCCACGCGATCGCCGGAGCGCAGCGGCGTAGCGGGCGTGACGCGGCGACCGAACACGCCGAGATTGCCGGGCGCCATCCAATCCACCTGCGGATACGCGGCGGCAAAGCCAGCCGCGCGCACGGCATCGCCCGCGCAACAGCCCGCAGGCAACGCCAATTCGCACACGAAAGCTTCGCCCGTGGCGGGCAAATGCACCAGCGTAACCGCCAGCATCGCATCAGACATAGGTGCGCCGCGCTTCATCGCAGAAATCATTGACCAGGCGATCGGCCAGTCCTTGGAAGCCCAGGCGCAAGGCCGCGCCCCACAGCCGGCCGGCGAACTCGAAGCCGAGATCCAGCCCGACCCGGCAGCCGTCATCACCCAGCGGCAGAAAACTGAAAACGCCATCCAGCGCCTTCAGCGGCCCCTCGACGAGTTGCATGTGCAGGCGTTGCGGCGGCGCCAGCGTGTTGCGCGTGGTGAAACGCTGCGTCATGCCGGCGAAACGCAACTCCAGCCGCGCCACCTGCCAGCCCTCGCCGCGCTCGATCACCTGCGCGCCGGCGCACCAGCGAAAGCGCCTGGGGTATGCTTCGACGTCGCTGACCAGAGCGAACATCTGCGCCGGCTGGAACGGCACGATGGCACTGCGCTGGATTCGGGTCACGGCCTGCTGCAACCATGCGGCAAACCTGCATTGTACGGACATGAACAAGCCCAAATCCAAGGACTCGGGCGGCAGCATCGCGCTCAACCGGCGCGCGCGCCACGAGTACCACATTGACGAACGCCACGAAGCCGGCATCGCCCTGCAAGGCTGGGAGGTCAAGGCACTGCGTGCCGGTCGGCTGAACTTCGGCGATGCCTATGCGCTGATCCGCAACGGCGAGCTGTACCTGTTCGGCGCCTCGATCACGCCGCTGATCAGTGCCTCCACGCATGTGCTGGCCGATGACCGGCGCACGCGCAAACTGCTGCTGCACCGCGAGCAGATTGACAAGCTGATCGGTGCCGTCGAGCGCAAGGGCTACACGCTGGTGCCGTTGGCGATGTACTGGAAAGGCCCGCACGTGAAGCTGGAACTGGGCCTGGCGCGCGGCAAGCAGCAGCACGACAAGCGCGCCAGCGAAAAAGAGCGCGACTGGCAGATCGAAAAGCAACGCACCCTGCGCGCGCACAACCCGCGCGCCTGAAGCGCCGCCATGCGCGCCAGACCTGCGCCCTTGAGCCGCCGCCGATAAGCCTCCATACTCCGAGCACACGATTCCATGCGTGATCCCATCGGGGGTGTTCCGGCTTCGACGGGGGTAGTGCGATGGTCTGGTGCATGCCGAGGGGGCAGCTTTCCTCGTTAATCCAGCGGCAAACCACAGACGCCAACGACGACGTCTACGCTCTGGCCGCTTAAGGCCTAGCCCCGAACCCACTTGTGCCCGTGCTCGTGGATGTAGGGTCATCATCACGGGATCGCTGCCGACTGCCGCCTGCCGGCCGGTGGCCAAATCAAGCAGGCTGGTTTCCCGGTGCGCCTTGCCCGATGTGCTGCCGGGGGACGAGATCCAACAACGGGCTAAGCATGTAGTACCGGGCGTCAAGCGCCTTCGGACGCGGGTTCGACTCCCGCCACCTCCACCAATTACCCTTCCCTGCACTTCCCTGAATGACCCCAAGCCCGCATTCCAGCGGGCTTTTTCTTGTCTGCTGCCGCCTTGGGCATCTGCCGACTTCCCTTGACTCACGCCAAGTTTGGGGGGACATTTCAGGGGTACATGGAACCGCTGGGGGAATAAAGCCATGCTGACGGCATCCGACTGCGCGAACGCCAAGCCCGGCGCGAAGCCCTACAAGCTGGCCGACGCCTACGGCCTGTTCCTGTTGGTCCATCCGAACGGCGGCAAGTACTGGCGGCTCAAGTACCGGCGACCCGGCACACGTACGGAAGCCGGGCTGGCCTTCGGCACCTATCCGACCATCAGCCTTGCCAAGGCTGTTGTCGCCGACCGAAAACTGACCCACTTTTGAGCGATCTGCCGATCGAAAATTGACCCGGGTGTTCAACCTAACCTGCTGCGTTTGCGCGGTGGGGTACACGAGGTGATCACCATGGACATGATCGGCAAGATCAAGCGGATGCATTTTCGCGATGGGCAGTCGGTGCGCGAGATCGCACGGCGGACCGGGCTATCGCGCAACACCGTCAGGACCTGGCTGCGGGCGCCGGCGCAGCAGGAGCCGCGGTACCGCCGGACGGCGGGACCGGGGAAGCTGACGCCGTTCCACGCGGCGTTGGAGCAGGCGTTGAGGGCCGATGCCTTGCGTTCGAAGAAGGAACGGCGCACGGGGTTGGCGTTGTACCGGCAGATCCAGGGCGAGGGCTATGTCGGCGGCTATTCCCGTGTGACGGACTTCATCCGGGCCTGGCACCAAGGCGGCACCGGTGCTCCCACGGCATTCGTGCCGCTGGCCTTCGAGTTGGGCGAAGCGTTCCAGTTCGACTGGAGCGAGGAAGGGGTCGTTGTCGGCGGGATCTACTACAAGGCGCAGGTGGCCCACCTGAAGCTGTGCGCCAGCCGGGCATTCTGGCTGGTGGCGTATCCGAGCCAGGGCCACGAGATGCTGTTCGATGCGCACACGCGCAGCTTTGCGGCGTTGGGCGAGGTGCCGCGGCGGGGCATCTACGACAACATGAAGACGGCCGTCGACAAGGTCCACAAGGGCAAGGGCCGTGCGGTGAACCCGCGCTTCGCGGCGATGTGCGCGCACTACCTGTTCGATGCCGATTTCTGCAACGTGGCGTCGGGCTGGGAGAAGGGCGTCGTCGAGAAGAATGTACAGGACAGCCGGCGGCGGATCTGGATCGAGGCGCGCGATCAGCGCTTTGGCTCGTTCGAGGAACTGAACGCGTGGCTGGCGCGGCGCTGCCTGGAGTTATGGCAGGAACTTCGGCACCCGGAGCACCCTGCGTTCACGCTGGCGGAAATGCTGGAGCACGAACAGACGCATCTGATGCCGATGCCGGCCGCGTTTGACGGCTATGTGGAGAAGCCGGCGCGCGTCAGCAGCACCTGCCTGGTCGCCGTGGCGCGCAACCGCTACTCGGTGCCGTGCGAGCTGGCCGGGCAGATGGTCAGCACGCGCCTGTATCCGGAGCGGGTTGTGATCGTCGCCAGTGATGCCGTGGTGGCCCGTCACGCGCAGCTGCGTGACCAGGGCCGGACGGCTTACGACTGGCAGCACTATGTGCCCTTGCTGCAACGCAAGCCGGGAGCCCTGCGCAACGGCGCACCGTTCGCAGACCTGCCGGCGCCGCTGCAGCAGCTGCGGCGCGCCCTGTTGCGCGAGGCCGGCGGCGACCGGGTGATGGCGCAGGTGCTGGCCATCGTCCCGCGCGCGGGGCTGGAAGCGGTGCTGGTGGCGGTGGAGCTGGCCATGGAGGCGGCGGTGCCTTCGGGTCGGATCAGCGTCGCGCATGTGCAGAACGTGCTGGCACGGCTCAATGATCCGCCTGTACCGGAATCCGTGGCGACGGCATTGAGCGTCGCCACGCCACCGCTGGCCGATCCCGCCCGCTATGACCGGCTGCGGAGGGCGGAGCATGCGTGACCTTGCCATCGAACTGAAGCAGCTGCGCCTGCACGGCATGGCGGCAACGTGGTCCGAGCTCATCGAGCGCGGTGCCGCCGAGACGGACGCGGCACGCTGGTTGATCGAACACCTGCTCGAGGCGGAATCAACGGACCGCGCACTGCGCTCGGTGAGTCACCAGATGCACGCCGCGCGTTTCCCGATCCATCGCGACCTGGCCGGATTCGACTTCACTGCTTCGCCGGTCGACCGAAGGCTGGTCGAACAGCTGGCTGACCTCACCTTCACCGAGTCGGCCCACAACGTCGTGTTCGTCGGAGGACCCGGCACCGGCAAAACCCACTTGGCAACGGCGCTGGGCGTGGCAAGCATCACCAACCACCGCAAGCGCGTCCGCTTCTACTCGACCGTCGATCTGGTCAATGCCCTGGAGCAGGAGAAGGCCCACAACAAAGCCGGCCGCATCGCCGCCAGTCTCCTGAGGATCGACCTCGTCATCCTCGACGAGCTCGGCTACCTGCCGTTCTCGCAAGCCGGCGGCGCCTTGCTGTTCCACCTGCTCAGCAAGCTCTACGAGCACACCAGCATCATGATCACCACCAATCTCGACTTCGCCGAGTGGGCCCGGGTGTTCGGCGATGCCAAGATGACCACGGCCCTGCTGGATCGCCTGACCCACCACTGCCACATCGTGGAAACCGGCAACCAGTCCCACCGCTTCCTGCGCAGCTCGGACGTGGCAGGCCAACGCATCAAGGCACGCGAACAGGCCAGAGTCGAGCGAGCCGCCAGCCCGACGACGGCGTGATCCAACCGCCACCGCACAACCAAGGAGGAAGGCAAAAACCCAACAGCGAAACTACACTCACCCTACGGCGCCCAGCCCGTTGCTGCAGCGCCCACTCCCCGGGTCAATTTTCGATCGGCACGGCGGGTCAATTTTGGATCGGCATCAACACGCCAGTTGTAAGATACGTTTGCTTCATGGTTGACCTCCTTCGTCATTGCGCATCGCTCGCATGCGATCTAAGTATATCACATACTTTCCATGAAGTAAAGTCTGTGATTCACATCTTCCAAGCGGAGTGGCAGTGATCCGAATTCTCTTCAACCAGCTTCTTGATGAAAAAAGCTTCCGCGAGCGGAAGCGGATCACGATCAGTGATGTCTGCGAGGCAACGGGATTGTCGCGTCCGACTGTCTCGCGCATCGCCAATGTGCCCGGCTACGTAACCAGCACAGAAACGATTGAGAGGCTGTGCCGCTACTTCCAGTGCGCGCCGGGTGACTTGCTCGTGCTCGTTGACTGAGAGTCCGACGGTCACGTGGTCGGATGACTGGGCTACGGCGGGGCTAGCTTTGGGCTACCGGTGGGCTACAGGCCGTGTGATCGCATGGATAGTGATGGGCAGGCGTTGATATGAGGCCTTGCGAGATTGGTCTCGCCATCGCTCGCGGCGCAGGCATTTCAGCGAAAAGTGTTGCTTGTGCTCGGTGCCCCACATACAATGCGCGGCTCCGGTGCGGGGTGGAGCAGTCTGGCAGCTCGTCGGGCTCATAACCCGAAGGTCGCAGGTTCAAATCCTGCCCCCGCTACCAGACTTTCTTGACAAGAAAGCCTCCTCGCGAGGCTTTTTTGTTGGCCGCAAGGTGGGCGCCGCCGGGGCGCCGAGGAAGGGCGGTTGCGCCCTTTTTTCGTTTTCTGGACGGCGTTTTGGACACAGATACGCTCGCGCGCGAATTGCAGCCCCTGCTGGCCGGTACCGGCGTGGAGCTGTACGGCATCGAGTGGTCGGCCGGTGCTGCGCGGCTGTGCGTGTACATCGAGACGCCGGGACGCGAGGTGACGCTGGACGATTGCGAGACGGCGAGCCGCGTGCTGTCCGCGTGGCTGGATCAGGCCGATCCGGTGCCTGGCCACTACCAGCTCGAGGTGTCCTCGCCGGGCATCGAGCGGCCGCTGTTCACGGCCGCGCACTACGCAGCCCAGCAAGGCCAGGAAATCAGTCTGCTGCTGAAGTTGCCGCTGGCTGGCGGTCGGCGTCGCCTGCGCGGCAGGCTGCTGCACAGTGATGCGCAAGCCATCATGCTGGCGGCTGAAGGCGGCGAGTACAGCTTGCAGATTGCGCAGATCCAGAGTGCGCGTGTGGTACCTGATTGGGTCGCGCTGGGGCATGCGCCGCAGCCGCGTCCTGGCAGGACGCCGCGGCGGCCGGGTGGTCCGGCGCAGCGCGGACAGGCCGCGCGAAGCAGTAAAACATGATGACTGACCGGATGGGCCGAGGCCCGCGGGAGTGATGCGATGAGCAACAAAGAGATGATGATGGTGGTCGAGGCGGTCGCCAACGAGAAGGGCGTGGCTCGTGAGACGATCTTCGAGGCGCTGGAAGCCGCGTTGGCCTCGGCGGCCAGGAAGCGCTATCCGGAGCAGGATGTCGCGATCCGCGTCAGCATTGACCGGCACAGCGGTGATTACGAGACGTTCCGCCGCTGGGAAGCGGTGGCCGACGACGTGGTGATGGAATCGCCTGATCGCATGATCCGCATGATGGATGCCGTCGAGGAGCAGCCGGGCATCGAAATCGGCGGCTTCGTCGAGGAGCGCATCGAGAATCCGGAATTCGGCCGCATCGCCGCGCAGGCGGCCAAGCAGGTCATCGTGCAGCGCGTGCGCGAGGCCGAGCGCGCGCTGGTGGTGGATGCCTATCGCGACCGTGTCGGCGAACTGGTCACTGGCGTGGTCAAGCGCGTCGAGCGCGGCAATGTGTACCTCGATCTGGGCGGCAACGTCGAGGCCTTCGTGCCGCGCGAGCGCGCCATTCCGCGCGAGGCGGTGCGCGTGAGCGATCGTCTGCGCGGCTACCTGCAGGAAGTGCGCGCCGAGGCGCGCGGGCCGCAGCTGTTCATTTCACGCACGGCGCCCGAATTCATGATGGCGCTGTTCAAGCTCGAAGTGCCGGAAGTCGGCCAGGGACTGGTCGAGATCAAGGCCTGCGCGCGCGATCCGGGCGACCGCGCCAAGATCGCCGTGCTGGCGCACGATCACCGTACTGATCCCATCGGCGCCTGCATCGGCATGCGCGGCTCGCGCGTGCAGGCGGTGGCCAACGAACTCAATGGCGAGCGTGTGGACATCGTGCTGTGGAACGACAATCCGGCGCAGTTCGTCATCAACGCGATGGCGCCGGCTCAGGTCGAATCCATCATCGTGGACGAAGACAAGCATTCGATGGACATCGCCGTTCCCGAAGGCGAGTTGTCCAAGGCCATCGGTCGCGGCGGCCAGAACGTCAAGCTGGCCAGCAAACTGACCGGCTGGCAGCTCAACGTGATGACCGCCGCCCAGGTGCAGGCCAAGAGCGAGGCCGAGCAGGAAGCCGCGCGCGCGTTGTTCATGGCCAAGCTCGAAGTGGATGCCGAAATCGCGCAGATCCTTGTGCAGGAAGGTTTCTCCAGCGTCGAGGAAATCGCCTACGTGCCACAGGCCGAGTTGCTGGCCGTCGAGGGTTTCGACGAGGACATCGTCGAGGAACTGCGCGCGCGTGCGCGCGACGCGCTGCTGACCGAGGCGCTGGCAGCCGAGGAAGATCCGGATGCCGCGGCGCTGGCCGAACTCGAAGGCATGGACGAGACACTGCTGACGCAATTGCAGGCGCGCGGGATCCACACGCTCGAAGATCTGGGTGACCAGGCGGTGGTTGATCTGATGGACATCGAAGGCATGGACGAGGCACGCGCCGGTGCGTTGATCATGGCGGCGCGTGCGCCCATGCTGGAGAAGCTGGAACAGGGCGGCTGATCCCGAGCAGCCAGCCTTTCCATGCGCGTCGCGCGTGGCCCGAAACCCGCGGAGTAGAACCCCATGTCAGACGTCACCATCAAGCAGCTTGCAAGCCTGGTCGGAACCCCGGTGGACAAGTTGCTGGCCCAGTTGGCCGAAGCCGGCATGGCCTACAGCGGGCCGGATCAAGTGGTCAGCAGCACCGAGAAGGTCAAGCTGCTGGGCTTCCTGCGCCGCCTGCACGGCAAGGGATCGGCGGGTGAGGTTGCGGCCGAGCCCAACCAGGTCACGCTGAGCCGTCGCAAGGTCAGCGAGTTGAAGGTGTCCAGCGGCAGCGGTCGCACCGCCACCTCGAAGACCGTCGCGGTGGAGGTGCGCAGCAAGCGCACCTACGTCAAGCGCGGCAGCATCGCCGATGAGGCCGCGGTGGACAGCGAACGCGAGGAGGCGCTGCGCAAGCTGCGCGAGTCCGAGCGCGAGCGCGAGGAACTCGAGGTGCAGCTGCGCGAGCAGGAAGCACGTCGCGAAGCCGAACTGGAGCGCCAGCGTCAGGCCGAGGAAGAAAAGCGCGCGGCCGAGCTCGCCGCGCAGCAGATGGCGACCGAGCAAGCGGCTACTGTTGCGAGTGCGCCCGCCGACACGCCCGCTACCAAGACCGAACGCGAAGCCGAAGCCGCGCGCGGCAATGCGGCGCCGACGCGCGAGCGCGCCAAGCCAGATCGCCCCGCACGCGGCAACGATGCGCCGGGGCGTCATCGCATCCCCGAGCGCGGCTCGCATCGTGCACCCAGCGGCGACGCCGATGGTGCCCGTTTTGCCGGTGGCGAGTTGCACCTGACCGATGCCGAACGCGCGCGTCGCGCCGGCCGGCGCAAGCCGGGCCGGCCGGTCAAGAGCAGCGAGGCACCGCGCGGTGCTACCGCGCAGCATGGCTTTTCCAAGCCCACCGCACCGGTGGTGCGTGAAGTGGCCATCGGCGACAACATCGTCATCGCCGATCTGGCGCAGAAAATGGCCGTCAAAGGCGCCGACGTGGTCAAGGCGCTGTTCAAGATGGGCGTCATGGCCACCATCAACCAGGCCATAGACCATGACACCGCGGTGCTGGTGGTCGAAGAACTGGGCCACAAGGCGGTTCGCGCCAGTGCCGATGACGCTGAGACCAAACTGGTGGCACAAACGGTCGAAGGCGATGCTGCGCGCGAGCCGCGCCCGCCGGTGGTCACCATCATGGGCCACGTGGACCACGGCAAGACCTCGTTGCTGGACTACATCCGTCGCACCAAGGTGGCTGCGGGCGAAGCGGGTGGCATCACGCAGCATATCGGTGCTTACCATGTCGAAACCGCCAAGGGCGTGATCACCTTCCTCGATACCCCGGGCCATGCGGCGTTTACTGCCATGCGTGCGCGCGGCGCACGCCTGACCGACATCGTGGTGCTGGTCGTCGCAGCCGACGATGGCGTCATGCCGCAGACTGTCGAGGCCGTGCAGCATGCGCGGGCAGCCGGGGTGCCGCTGATCGTGGCGGTGAACAAGATGGACAAGCCCGAGGCCAATCCCGAGAACGTCAAGCAGGGCCTGGTGCAGCACGAAGTGGTGCCCGAGGAGTGGGGTGGCGACACGCAGTTCGTGCCGGTCTCGGCGCGGACCGGCGATGGCGTGGACGCGCTGCTCGATGCCGTTTCGGTGCAGGCCGAGGTGATGGAACTGACGGCGGCATCCACGGGACGCGCCAATGGCGTGGTGGTCGAATCCAGCCTCGACAAGGGCCGCGGTCCGGTGGCCACGGTGCTGGTGCAGGAGGGCACGCTGGCGCGCGGCGACTTCGTCGTGTGCGGCGTGCAGTACGGACGCGTGCGTGCGCTGTTCGACGAGGCGGGTAGGCAGATCGCCAGTGCCGGCCCGTCCATCCCGGCGCAGATGCTGGGCCTGTCGGGCGTCCCTGAGGCCGGCGACGATTTCATTGTCGTCGCCGACGAGCGTCTGGCCAAGGACGTGGCGCAGGAGCGCGAACGCAAGCGCCGCGAATCGCGTCTGGTGCGCGCGGCCGGCAGCAACCGTCTGGAAGATCTGATGGCGCAGATGGGGCAGGCCGATGGTCAGCCGCAGGTGCTCAACATCGTCGTCAAGGCCGATGTGCAAGGCTCGGTTGAGGCGCTGCGCGAGGCGCTGGGCAAGATCGGCAACGATCAGGTCAAGGTCAACGTCATCGCCTCCGGTGTCGGCGGCATTACCGAATCGGATGCCACGCTGGCGTCGGCATCCAAGGCGCTCATCATCGGCTTCAACGTGCGTGCCGATGCCAGCGCGCGCAAGGTGATCGAAACCAATGGCCTGGACCTGCGCTACTTCTCGATCATCTATGACGTGATTGACCAGGTGACGCAGGCCGCCTCCGGCTTGCTGGGCGTGGAAGTGCGCGAGGAAGTGATCGGCGTCGCCCAGGTGCGCGAGGTGTTCCGCAATTCGAAGTACGGTGCGGTGGCCGGTTGCATGGTCATCGAAGGCAACGTCAAGCGGCACAAGCCGATACGCGTGCTGCGCGACAACACGGTGATCTTCCAGGGCGAACTCGAATCGCTGCGCCGCTTCAAGGATGTCGTGGATGAAGTGCGCAACGGCATGGAGTGCGGCATCGCCGTCAAGCAGTACAACGACGTGCGTGCCGGCGACCAGATCGAGTGCTTCGAACGCATCGAGGTCCAGCGCAGCCTGTAAGGGCCGCGCCGTCCGCCGTCATGCCATCTGCCTTCCATCGCAGCGATCGCATCAACGCTCAGTTGCGCCGTGAACTGGGCATGCTGGTGCATGCCGCGGTGCGCGATCATGCCTTGCCTTCGGTGAGCGTCAGTGAAGTAGAGGTCACGCGCGATTTCGAGCACGCCACCGTTTGGGTGGTGACGCTGCTGCCGGAGGACGCCGAGGCCGCGCTGGCGCGGCTCGATGCGCTGGCCGGCGAGTTGCGCAGCCAGCTGGCGCGGCGCGTGCGCCTGCGCAAAGTTCCGGCACTGCGCTTCCGCTACGACCGCTCGATGGACCGTGGCGATCGCATTGATGCGCTGTTGCGCGGCATGCCGCCGCCCGAGGCGTCCTGAGCAACGCCCGTCCGCGCGCACACGCCATGACGGACTCACCCGCGCACGGCGTGCTGCTGCTGGACAAGCCGCTGGGCATGAGTTCCAGCCAGGCCTTGCAGCGCGTGCGGCACTGGCTGGGCCGGCCGCGCGCCGGCCACACCGGCGCACTCGATCCGCTGGCTACCGGCATGCTGCCGCTGTGTTTTGGTGAGGCGACCAAGATTGCCGGCATTCTGCTCGGTGCGCGCAAGGCCTATCGCGCCACCTTGCAACTGGGCATCCGCACCGACACCGATGATGCCGAAGGCGCCATCGTGGCCGAACGACCGGTGCCGCCCCTGCATGCCGACACGGTGCAGTGCCTGCTGCAGGAATTCGTCGGTACCCATGCACAGCAGGCGCCGGTTTATTCGGCGCTGAAGCAGCAAGGGCAGCCGCTATACCGGCGCGCGCGTGCCGGCGAGACAGTGCAGGCACCAGTGCGCGAGGTCAGCCTGTATCGGGTCGAGTTGCTGGCGCTGCAGGCAACGCGGTTGAGTATCGAGCTGGAATGTGGATCGGGCTATTACGTGCGGGCGCTGGCGCGCGATGTCGGCGAACGTCTGGGCTGCGGTGCGCACGTGCTGGCACTGCGGCGTACCTGGGTGGAGCCGTTCGATGCGCAGCCGATGCATGAGCTCGCAGCGCTGCAATCCGCATTCGCCACCGATGGCCCGTCGGCGATTCTGTCGCGACTGCTGCCGATCGGCGTGGCGTTGTCAGGCTGGCCGCAGCAGCATCTGGATGCCCAGCATGCTGCCGTGATCAGCCATGGCGGACGGGTGCCGGCGCAAGGCGCAGTCGGACAGGCTCTGCTGCTGGATGCGCAGGGTGTGCCGCTGGCGCTGGCCGAGGTGGAGCAGGATCAGTGGCGCGTGCTGCGCGGCTTCGCTTGGCGTCGCTGACGGGCCGGACGCCGAGTGTTCTGCGGCAGCCGGCAGGCAAGAGACGGCGCAGAAAAGAATCAGGCCGCGCGCCCCCGCGCACGGCCTGATGAGTCACGCCGCTTCAGCATCCTGCTTGCTGCGTCCTGCAGCGATGGCGGTGACGCTCGCAAGCTTGCAACGCAAGACAGCGCGGTGCAGTCGGGGGCCAGGATCACAACGCGTAGTCCTGGGACTACGCAGGTGACCGATGCCGCATGGCTGCGTCCGCTTCGGCGCAGGCCCAGCTTTGGCTTAGCGCGCACCAAGCGCGGTGTGCGCGCCAGGTATTGAGCGCCCAGAACACCAGCAGTCCCAGGATCACCGCGGCGGCGGCGCGCGGCTCGCTCGGTCGCAGCAGCAGGGCCGCAGGTACGGCAACTAGCAGGGCCGTGCCCTGCTGCAGCAAGTAACGATCGGTCAGGCGGCTGCAGGCAACGCGGTAGGCACGCATGGTGGTTTTCGGCCGGGGTGATGCTTGTTCTACGGCCGCGGCGGGCGACGATGTAGGCTTGCGGGGTCACGGTGTCATCGAAGCGTGGCGCCCGTCACGGGTGCGCACCTTCGGCGGCGCAGTGCTGTCTCCCAGTAGCCATTCCTGATGGTTTCCATGTCCGATCGCAACGATCCCTTCGCCCTGCAACGCCAGCAGACCATTGGCTGCGATGCACACTACGTCACGCCCTATGGCACGCAGAAGCTGGTGTACGCCGACTGGACGGCCAGCGGACGGCTGTATCGGCCGATCGAGCACATCCTGTGCGAGGCGATCGGTCCCTGGGTCGGCAACACGCATTCGGAAAGCAGTGAGACCGGCCGTCTGATGACGCAGGCTTATCAGCAGGCGCGGGCGATCCTCAAGGTGCACGTGCATGCAGGCGACGACGATCTGCTGATCTGTTCCGGCAATGGCATGACCGGCGCCATGAACAAGTTCCAGCGCATCCTCGGCCTGAAGGCGCCGGAGGGGTTGCGCAAGTACGTCGTCATCCCCGAGGCGCAGCGTCCGGTGGTGTTCGTCACCCACATGGAGCACCACTCCAATCACACCTCGTGGTACGAGACCATCGCCGACGTGGTGGTCATTCCACCGGATGCACAGGGACTGGTGGATGTCGCGGCACTGGATGCACTGCTGCATGACTATCGCGAGCGCCCGTTGAAGATCGGTTCGTTCACCGCCTGCTCCAACGTCACCGGCATTGCCACGCCGTACCACGAGTTGGCGCGGCGCATGCACCGTGCCGGAGGCATCGCCATCGTGGACTTCGCCGCCTCGGCGCCGTATGCGGCGATGGACATGCATCCGGCGGAGGATCCCGATGCGCGCCTGGATGCGCTGCTGTTTTCGCCGCACAAGTTTCTCGGCGGACCGGGCAGCAATGGCGTATTGATCTTCAATCGCGCGCTGTATCACAACCGGGTGCCGGACGATTCCGGCGGTGGCACAGTCAACTGGACCAATCCATGGGGCGGTTACTCATTCATCGAGGACATCGAAGCGCGCGAGGATGCCGGCACCCCGGGCTTTCTGCAGACCATGCGTGCCGCGCTTGCCGTGCGCCTGAAAGAGCAGATGGGCGTGGCGGCCATGGCCGCGCGCGAGCGGGCGATCGTGGCGCGGGTGATGGCGCGCCTGCGCGAGATGCCTGGCGTGCACGTGCTGGCCGGTGAACACGTCGAGCGACAGGCGATCTTCTCGCTGTATCTCGAACAGGCGCACTACAACCTGGTGGTGCGTCTGCTCAGCGATCGCTTCGGCGTGCAGGCGCGTGGCGGCTGCTCCTGCGCCGGCACCTATGGGCATTATCTGCTGCATGTGGATCCGAGCCGTTCGCAGGCGATCACCACACACATAGACCGCGGCGATCTGTCCGACAAGCCGGGCTGGGTGCGACTGTCCTTCCATCCCAGCAACAGCGATGCGGAGATCGAGCATGCGCTCGACGCGCTGTCCGCCATCGCCGGCAACGCCGCGCGCTGGGCGGACGACTACCGCTACCTGCCGGATTGCAACGAGTTCGTGCACCGCGATGGCCCCGGCCATGGCATTGCCGTGGCGAGCTGGTTCGAGTTGCCCGCTGCCGCGCCGATGGCGCGCCGGCACGGTGGCTGAACCCACGTGTGGACCTTCCGTGACTGGCTGCGCCTGACGGCGCTGGGCGACAGTGCGGTGCTGTTGCCATTGGCCGGCTTGCTGGCACTGTGGCTGTTGCTGGCCGCGCCGACGCGCCGCGCCGGCCTGTCGTGGCTGCTGGTGCTGCTGTTGTGCGCGGGCGGCGTGGCCGCCAGCAAGCTGGCCTACATGGGCTGGCAGCTGTATCCGCCGGGATTGAACTTCGTCGGGCTCAGCGGACACGCCGCGCTGTCGTTTCTGGTGTGGCCAGCGCTGGTGTGGGTGCTCGGTGCGCGGCTGCGCATGCACTGGCGGATCGGTCTGCTGACGCTGGCACTGCTGCTGGCCGCGGCGATCGCCGTCTCGCGTCTGGCGGTCAATGCGCATACGCCCTCGGAGACCGTGCTGGGTGCGGCATGGGGTTTGATGTGGAGCAGCGTGTTCATCGCCTGTGTGCGTGTTCCTGCAGCTTCGCTGTGGCATGCCGGGCTGGCCACACTGGCGATGGTGATCGCACTGGCGCTGGGTTATGGGCATGTGGTGCCATCCAACCGCATGCTCGCGATCGTCGCGCGCAGCCTCAGCGGCCATGCGCGCATCTATACGCGTTGTGATCTGCCGCTGAGTGTGCTGGGGCGCCGCTGCGGACAGCCGCGCCCAACGCACGCTGAAAGACGACGCATCCGCGCGCCCGCACACTGACTTCCGGCAGGGGCGGCGGCCGGCATCCGACGCCAAGCTGAATGGCGACGGCGCTGCGCTGAACTCGGCACCAGCACCGTTATCGAAGCCTGTGCCGCAGTGCGGCACGTCATCCCCACATCCTGCCTGGAGATCGCTCGATGAAACGGATGCTGCTTGTCTTCGCAGCCCTTCCCCTGTTGCTGCTGGCGCCGCTGACGAGTTTTGCCGCGCCCACGACGCTTCCCGACTTCACCGCCATCGTGCAGAAATACGGCAACACGGTCGTCAACGTGCGCGCCGACATCACCAAACCCAGTCCGTTCTTTAACGGCCCGCAAGGGCAGCAGGGACAGGCGCAGGTACCCGACATCTTCCGCTTCTTCGGTATTCCCGTGCCGCAACAGCCTACGGGCCCGGAAGAAGAAATCTCGATGGGCTCGGGTTTCATCATTTCTCCCGATGGCTACATTCTCACCAACGATCACGTGGTGGACGGCGCCAGCAAGATCACGGTGACCTTGAATGACCGCAAGATCTACACCGCCAAGCTGGTCGGCGCCGATGCCATGTACGACATCGCGCTGCTGAAGATCAACGCGACCAACCTGCCGGCGGTGCAGATCGGCAATTCCAGCGTGCTGCAGCCCGGCCAATGGGTGCTGGCGATCGGTGAACCGTTCGGCCTGACCAACACGGTCACCGCCGGCATCATCAGTGCGGTCGGCCGCAACCTGGGGCGTCAGGATCAGCCCTACACGCCGTTCATCCAGACCGACGTGCCGATCAATCGCGGCAATTCCGGCGGTCCGCTGTTCAACATGGACGGCCAGGTGATCGGTATCAATTCGCAGATCTTCTCCAACACCGGCGGCTACATGGGGGTGTCGTTCTCGATCCCGATCAATGTCGCCATGGACGTGGTGCAGCAGCTCAAGACCAAGGGCTACGTGACGCGCGGCATGATCGGTGTGTACATCCAGCCGGTGACGCCGGGCCTGGCCAAGGGCATGGGCCTGGAGCGCGTCGAGGGTGCGCTGATTGCGCGCGTCGAACCTGACAGCCCGGCGCAGAAGGCGGGCCTGCGCAGTGGCGACATCATCCTGCAGTTCAACGGCCAGCCGGTTTACAACGCCACCGATCTGCCGGCGATGGTCAGTCTGCTGCCGCCGGGCAAGGTGGTGCCGGTGGTCGTGATGCGCGACGGCAAGCAGCAGTCCTTCCAGGTGCGCATCGAAGCGGCGCCGCATGGCAACAGCGGCATGGCGCAGATGGAGCGCATGCTCACCGGCAACAGCCTGGGGCTGACCGTGCGCGATCTCAGTGCCGGCGAACGCCAGCAGATGGATCTCAAGTCTGGCGAAGGCGTGGAGGTGACTACCGCAACGGGTCCGGCGCGTGGCGCAGGTCTGCAGCAGGGTGATGTGATCCTGCAAGTGGGCCAGCAGCGTGTGGGCTCGGTGGCTGCCTTCGAAAGTGCCGTCAAGCCCTACAGCAAGCCCGGTCAGGTGGCCGTGCTGCTGGTACGGCGCGGCAAGTTCAGCCAGTTCGTGGCGGTGGAAATACCGCGCGGCAAGGATGCAGGCCGGTGATGCCCAGGCAGCCCGCAGCGCTGCGCGCGCCGCGGGCTGCGCGCATCTGCGATAATCGCGCGCCGCCGCCGTGACGGCACCGATGACTCAGCCAGCGCCGCCTGCGGGCGGCGTTCGGTTGTATGGATCGGTTCTGGCGGCGACCTCCGCTGCGTGCATCGCCATGGACCATATCCGCAACTTTTCCATCATCGCCCACATAGACCACGGCAAGTCCACGCTGGCCGACCGCATCATCCAGTTGTGCGGCGGGCTGGAAGCGCGCGAGATGGAAGCCCAGGTGCTCGATTCGAACCCGATCGAACGCGAACGCGGCATTACCATCAAGGCGCAGTCGGTCTCGCTGCCCTACACGGCGCGCGACGGACGCACCTACCAGTTGAACTTCATTGACACGCCGGGGCACGTGGACTTCAGCTACGAAGTCAGTCGCTCGCTGGCCGCTTGCGAGGGCGCGCTGCTGGTGGTGGATGCCGCCCAGGGTGTCGAGGCGCAGTCGGTGGCCAACTGCTACACCGCCATCGAGCAAGGGCTGGAAGTGGTGCCGGTGCTCAACAAGATAGACCTGCCCACGGCCGACATCGAGCGCGCCAAGGCCGAGATCGAGGCCGTGATCGGCCTGGATGCCAGCGCCGCCATCGCCATCAGCGCCAAGACCGGGCAGAACGTGCAGGATGTGCTGGAGGCCATCGTCGCGCGCATGCCGCCGCCGCGCCCGCGCGATACCGACCGCCTGCAGGCGCTGATCATTGACTCGTGGTTCGACAACTACCTCGGCGTGGTCTCGCTGGTGCGCCTGATGCAGGGCACGATCAAGCCCGGTGACCGCGTGCTGGTGATGTCCACCGGCCGCGTGCACGAGGTGGATCAGGTCGGCGTGTTCACGCCCAAGCGCAAGGTACTGGCGCGATTGGGCCCCGGCGAAGTGGGCTGGCTGACGGCCAGCATCAAGGACGTGCATGGTGCGCCGGTGGGCGACACGTTCACCAGCGCTGCGGCACCGGCACCGAATGCGCTGCCCGGCTTCCAGCAGATGCAGCCGCGCGTGTTCGCCGGCTTGTTTCCCACCGTGGCCGAGGACTATCCGGCGCTGCGCGAGGCGCTGGACAAGCTCAAGCTCAACGATGCCGCGCTGTTCTTCGAGCCCGAATCGTCCGAGGCGATGGGCTTCGGCTTCCGCTGCGGCTTTCTCGGCCTGCTGCACATGGAAATCGTGCAGGAGCGCCTGGAGCGCGAATACGATCTCGACCTCATCACCACCGCGCCCACCGTGGTGTACGAAGTGGCGATGCGCGATGGCAGCGTGCTGAAGCTGGACAATCCGGCCAAGCTCCCGGCGCTGACGCAGATCGAGGAGATCCGCGAGCCGATCATCGTCGCCAGCATCCTCACGCCGCCCGAATACGTCGGCAACGTCATCACGCTGTGCGAGGAAAAGCGCGGCGTGCAGCGCGGCATCCATTACCTGGCCACGCAGGTGCAGATCAGCTACGAACTGCCGCTGGCCGAAGCGGTGCTGGATTTCTTCGATCGCCTCAAATCGGTCTCGCGCGGCTACGCCTCGATGGACTATCACTTCGAGCGTTTCCAGGCCGGCCCGTTCGTGCGCGTGGATGTGCTGATCAACGGCGATCGCGTGGATGCGCTGAGCATGATCTCGCACCGTTCGCATGCCGATCGGCGCGGTCGGGAACTGGTCGAGCGCATGAAGGATCTGATTCCGCGGCAGATGTTCGATGTCGCCATCCAGGCGGCGATCGGCGCGCAGATCATCGCGCGCTCCACCGTCAAGGCGATGCGCAAGAATGTGCTGGCCAAGTGCTACGGCGGCGACGTGACGCGCAAGAAAAAGCTGCTTGAAAAGCAGAAAGAAGGCAAGAAGCGCATGAAGCAGGTCGGCCGCGTGGAGATTCCGCAGGAAGCCTTCCTGGCCGTGCTGAAAGTGGACAGCAAGTAACACCACCCGAACGAGCGGAGTCCCGATGCAATATTTCTCGCTGGTCCTGTTGCTGGTGACCGGGTTGAGCGGCCTGATCTGGCTGGCCGACCTGCTGTTCTGGCGCAAGCGTCGCAAGGCTGCCGCAGCTGCCGGTGCGCCGGCGCGCGAACCCTGGCCGGTGGATTACTCGCGCTCCTTGTTTCCGGTGCTGTTCGCGGTGCTGTTCTTCCGTTCGTTCATCGCCGAGCCCTTCCGCATTCCGTCCGGCTCGATGATGCCCACGCTGAAGGTCGGCGACTTCATCCTGGTCAACAAGTTCGCCTACGGGCTGCGCCTGCCGGTGTTCCACACCAAAATCCTTTCCACCGGCGAGCCCAAGGCGGGCGACGTGGTGGTATTCCGCTATCCGCGCAATCCCAGCGAGGATTACATCAAGCGCGTCATCGGCGTGCCCGGTGACACCATCCACATTGATGGCGAGAATGTCTACATCAACGGCAAGCTGATCCCGACCAAGCTGATCGGCCCCTATGCCGGTGGCTACGGACGCGAAAGCCGCCTGCTGGAAGCCAACAACGCCATGGTCTATCGCGAGCGGCTGGGCGGGCAGAGCAACGAGATCGTCGAGATGCCGCAGATCAGCCTGCCGGGCACCATAGATCTGCCCGGCTGCCATTTCACGGATACCCACCACGGCACCTGCACGGTGCCGCCGCACAGCTATTTCGTGATGGGCGACAATCGCGACAACAGCGAGGACAGCCGCTTCTGGGGTTTCGTGCCCGAAAAGAACCTGGTGGGCCAGGCTTTCGTCATCTGGTTCAGCTGGCGCGGTCCGCATGGCATAGACTTCCACCGCATCGGCACTCTGATTCATTGAGCGCAACCGCGCACCGGAGGGGCAATGAAGAGCACGCAGCGTGGCATGACCCTGATCGGGTTCATCTTCATCCTGATCATCGCCGGCTTCTTCGCCTACATGGCGATGAAACTGGTTCCTGCCTACGCCGAGTACATGGGCGTGGTCAAGACGGTGAAGGAAACCGCGGCCGAGCCCGGCGAGTACAACAAGCCGCTGGCACAGATCCGCGATGACATGTCGTTCAAAGCCAGTTTCCAGTATGTGGACAACAGCACGATGAAGGATGCCAAGCTGCGCGTCGTCACCGGCGAAGGCCCGCCCAAGCTGGAAATGAGCTACGACAAGGTCATCCCATTCCTGTACAACATCAGCTTCCTGCTGCAATTCAAGACTTCCGCGGCGATGAATACGCAGGGCGCGGGCTGAGTCGCGGCGGGCGGGTGGCGGATGTTGCGGATCGGGTGTTGAGCGTGGCGTTTGCGCATGTCTTCGCCGATCCGGCGCTGGCGCAGTTGGCACTGACCCACCGCAGCGCTGGCCGGCCCAACAACGAGCGTCTGGAATTCCTCGGCGACGCGCTGCTCAATGCCTTCGTGGCCGAGTTGCTGTTCGAACATTATCCGCGCGCCAGCGAAGGCGAGCTGACGCGCTTGCGTGCGGCGTTGGTCAACGGCCGGGCGCTGGCCGCGCAGGCGCGTGCATTGGATCTCGGTGCCGGTCTGCGTCTGGGCCCGGGCGAGTTGAAGAGCGGTGGCGCGCGCCGCGACTCGATCCTCGCCGACGCCTTCGAGGCGATGCTGGCGGCGGTGTACCTCGATGCCGGCCTGGAAGCCTGTCGTACGCAGGTGCGCGCGCTGATGCTGCCGCAGCTGGGTCACCTGCAGCGCCACGCCAAGGACGCCAAGACGCGCCTGCAGGAATGGCTGCAACGGCGCGGCTTGCCCTTGCCGCACTACGAGCTGATCGCCAGCAGCGGCAGCGATCACGCGCCGCATTTCGAAATCGCCTGCGTGCTGCGGCAGCCGCAGCCGCTGCGCTGCATCGCCGTTGCCGACAATCGTCGCGCTGCCGAGCAGTCCGCCGCGGCGCAGGCGCTGGCGGCTCTTGCGGATGCGCCGGCAGCATGAGCACGCCAACACTGCACTGCGGACGCGTCACGCTGGTGGGCCGGCCCAACGTCGGCAAATCCACCTTGTTGAACGCCCTGGTCGGTGCGCACGTCAGCATCGTCAGTCCGCGACCGCAGACCACGCGGCACCGCATCCTCGG
>JAKAEJ010000036.1 GCA_021818335.1 Pseudomonadota bacterium
AGAACCGGTACTCGAAGCGGTTGCCCGAGGCGTTCGAGAATTCGACGCCGAACGGGTTGTACATGCTCTGCGCGGAGATCACCAGCGGGCTGGGGATTCCCGTGTCGGCGAGGGACGGAGCCAAGGCCGAGTGCGAGGTGGTCTTGTTGCCGAAGAAGTCCATGAACGCCTGAACGTTATCCGTCAGGTTGTAGTGCCCCATGAAGAACACGTTCGTGCGTTCCGACGGCACCTGGATCAGGTTCGCCGCCTGGTAGTTGTACGAATCCGTGGCGCCGTTGTACGGCCGGAAGTCGCCCAGCGTCGAGCAACTGGTACCGGTGATGCACGTCAGTGCCGTGGGGCTGCCCGGATACACGATGCGACCGTTGGGGACGCGCGAGGACCCGAAGGGCAGGATCTGCCCGTAATACAGGTACAACGCCTTATCCGAGAAGCTGCGGTTGGCGCTGGAGATCCCGTCGGTCTTCTCGTACGAGACGCCGGCGACGATGCCGCCGTGACGGCTGGTTTCGCCAAAGATCGCGGAAACGCCGCGACGCGTGCCGTCGCCGTGGTCCGAGGTGCCGAAGTTGGTGCTGAACTCGGCGCCCTGGAAGTTCTTGCGCATGATGAAGTTCACCACGCCGCCGATGGCCGAGTTACCGTAAATGGTCGACGCGCCGTCCTTCAGGATTTCAACGCGCTCGATCATATCAGCAGGTAGGGCATTGATGTCCGGTGCGCCCTGGTTCGGATCGATGGCCATGCGGTGGCCGTCGATGAGGACGAGGGTCCGGCTCACGCCCAAGCCACGCAGGGAGATCGTCGCCGCGCCATCGCCACCGCCATTGTTGACTTGGGGGTTGGTGGCATCGCCGGAGATGGCGGGCGTGGACTGGACGAGATTGCCGACCGTAACGGCACCGCTTTGCTGGATGGTCTGGCGGCTGATGCTGAAGACGGGGTTCGCCGTTTCTACGTCCACGCGACGGATGCGTGAACCGGTGACCACGATGGTCTGCAGTTCCTTCGCCTTGGTGCTGCTCGGTGCAGTGGCGCCAGTGTCTTGCGCCAGAGCCGTGCCGGCGACGCCGGCCGCGGAAACGGCTCCGAGCGTGAGCGCCAAGCGAACGGCCGATGAAAGCTTGTTCGTGTCGAGGTTCATCAAAACTCTCCAACGTCGATGGTGGACGTGTGTAGGGACTGTTGTGATTCGTCCATGAACGGCCGCAGACGGCCGGGTCCTTCCCCTGGTGACCCGGACTCTAACAAGTTTCTAACCGCGTTGGAATACCCGCTTCACCGATCGCCTGGCCGTTGCAAACTCGATATTCGGCCCGGACGCGGCGTCGTTTAAGGTTCGTACATGAGGGGAACTCGTCCCGGACAACTCCACGCGTCCGGCGGCGCCACCGTAACGGAGCGACCCCGTGGTGCTCCCAAGCTCGCTATCGGGCACGCGGCCCGGGCCAATAACCGCAGCCAGTCGCGAGTCAGAGATCCTGTTGATACTGCACGTAGGGTACGCGAGCCGCCGCACCCGGCACATTCGCTCCGGGCGGCGGCGCCCCTTGCGACCAGAGGTTCTGTGCGCCGAAGCTCAAGGCGCCATGCCACGGCAGTCGCCAGGTAATGCCGAGATCCACGGTCGTCCACGACTGCAGATCGAGGCCCAACCCGGCCGCCCCACCTGGCGTGATGACGCGCCCCGTGACGACGCCGGTGATGGCACCGCGACCGACCCCGAGCCGCAACGACTTTTCACTGAGGCCGTTCAAGCTCGGCAGCAAGGCAGGATTCGTGTTGATCTGGCCATAGCTGGCCCCCAATTCAAACCGCAATCCCCCGAGCGCCAAGCCGCTGCTCGCACTGACTTGCGCGCGGTCGCCCATCAGGTCAAGCGGAAGCCCCGCCAGCACTCCTCCACCGTACAACGGGGAGAGGCTCGGATTCGACAAGGGGCCACCCAGATTGCTCGGACGGGAGAGACCCAGTGACAGGGCCATGTTCACGGGCCCGCGCACGAAACCAGCACCCAGTTCCGCGGAAGTGACGCTGCCAAGCAGGGCGCGACCATTACTACAGGTCCCGCCTGTCAAGCCCACTGAAGGCTGGCAACCGGCACCGGTCCAGCCACGCTGGGCAACACTGGCTTCGGCGCGCAGGCCATTGTCGAGTTGATAACGCAGGGTTTCTGTCAACAGTGGCGAGGCATCGACCGCTCGCAGGTTGAGCGCTTCGCCGAGCAATGGCGCACGCCAGCGACCATCAGTCGCCGGCCTCGATGCCACGATTGCCAACAACTTGCCGTCCCGCCCACGCCACAGCGGCAACACAACGCCCGGCGCGATTTCGGCAACCTTGGCAGGCGCCCGATGCAGAAGCGAACTCGCCAGCGCTTCCTGAGCGCGCAACGCATCCGCGGCATGACTTCGCGCACTTGCGGGCGAAGACACCATCGCCAGCAACGTGGTCGTCAGCAATAGGGCGATTGGTCGGAACGGGCTCACGGGGCTACGGTCGCACGAGAGGTGACTTTTCACCTCCTATTCTACCGCACTTTACGAAATCCTAATAGCCTCAGCAGGCGCGAGCAGGGCGCAAATGTTCACAGTCCGTCACACTTTGTTACATTTGGTCGCGCCTTCAGCCTTTGGCGGCCATGCCATGGAAACGCCCACGTCTGCGGACCCGCACAATGGCATGCATGAGCGGGATGCCACGCGACTGTACCGCGATCCTGGCGCCCGAAGTAGGACTCGAACCTACGACCCCCTGATTAACAGTCAGGTGCTCTAACCGGCTGAGCTATTCGGGCGTGAACGGCCATTGTCTCGGCCGCGTCGTGTGCCGTCAAGGCGGAATGTCCAGTCAGTTCGCATCAATCCGGTAGCAGGGTTGATACGTCTTGCCGCCCGGGAGCTTCATACGGTGCTGCGCGATGAACGCGCGCAGCATTTCATCGAGGGCACTCATGATCCCTGCATCACCGCGGATTTCGTAGGGCCCCGCTCGCTCGATGGCGTGCAGTCCCTCCTCCTTGACGTTGCCCGCGACGATGCCGGAGAACGCGCGCCGCAGATCCGCCGCCAGTTCATGCGGTGGTCTGCCGCGCTGGAGCCGCAATTCCGCCATGGCTTCGTGCGTTGGACGGAAGGGCTGCTGGTAGGCAAACGGCACGTGAAGCGCCCAGTTAAAGAAGAAGGCGTCCTTGGTATCGAGGCGCCGCTCCCGAACCTTGTCGATGCCCTTGCTCATTGCCTTGGCCACTGCGTGGGGATCGTCAATGATGATCTGGTAGTACTTGCCGATCCCCTCGCCTAGCGCCAACTTCAGAAAGCGATCGATTTGTTCGAAATAAGATGCGGACTCTCGGGGCCCCGTCAACACCAAAGGCAAGACCTGACCGCTATTGTCCGGATGAAGCATCAGTCCCAGAAGATAGAAAATCTCTTCCGCTGTCCCGACGCCGCCCGGAAAGACGACGATGCCGTGGCCGATGCGCACGAATGCCTCGAGACGCTTCTCGATGTCAGGAAGGATTACCAGATGGTTGACTATGGGATTCGGGGATTCAGCCGCGATGATTCCCGGCTCCGTGATGCCGATGTAGCGGTTGTGGCGCCGCCTCTGCTTCGCGTGCGCAATCGTCGCACCCTTCATCGGGCCCTTCATCGCGCCCGGGCCGCAACCAGTACAAATGTCTAGGCCGCGCAAGCCGAGCTGATAACCAACCAGCTTTGAATAGTCATATTCGTGGCGGGCGATCGAATGCCCACCCCAGCATACGACCAGGTTGGGGTCGGCATGCGGCTTGAGGATTCGTGCATTGCGCAATATCTCGAACACCGCATGCGTAACGCCGACGGAATCACCTAGATCAAAGGTACCCGCCGCCAAGCTCGTGGACGCATAGACGATGTCGCGCACCACGGCCACGAGCAATTCGTTGATCCCGCGGATGATCTGCCCGTCAACAAACGCCTGTGCAGGCGCATTGCGCAGCTCGAGCTTGATCCCGCGATCTTGCTGGAGCACCTGAATATCGAAATCGGGGTAGCGATCGAGTGTCGACCGCGGATCGTCGCTCTCGCTACCGGAGGTCAGTACCGCCAATGCGCACCGCCGCAGCAATCCATGCAGACCCGACGCGCTGACGTCGTGCAGCATGGCCACTTCGTTTCGCGAAAGCACGTCCAACCCGCCGGAAGGTGAAATGCGCGCGCTGACCGTCCCATGGACCGGTGGCCTTGGCGGCAAGTAGTCTTCCATGCGCCCTCCCGGGTTGGTGTTCATGCAAACGACCTCCAGCGATTACGCGGTGCAAACCAAGCAGGATGTCCATCACGCACGATCATTGCAAGTACGCGGCGGACATCAACAAACAGGTTGTGGCGCAAGTCTGCGTGCCCATCGCAAGCCTGACTGCCGTGGACCTAGTCACGGCGAGCCCGCAGAATTCCGCCTGAAGCAAAGCTCCTGGGCCCGAACTCAGGAATTTATGAAAGCCTGGCGCAGGCGCAGGCATGGCATGAATTCGATCGATTAGCCTAGCCCGATCCTAGGTTCCCTAAGGGTTGCCTCGATCCGGCTGATGCGTTGATCGAGCGTGACTGCTGCCGTCTGCAAACGCGACACGGCTTGAATGGCGCGCGGGAGACTCTGTGCGTAAGGTCAATGACTCGCCGGGGATTGGCCGAATTGGGAGCTTTGCCGCCGCGCCCCGAAGCTCACCGCCAGACGCTTGGAAAACCCGGGGAAGTTGACACGCACGCGAAGTGCCGCCGAGCCGCAGCGCAGGGGCTAGATCGAAGCGCGGCGCTTCGCCTTCGCATCGTCCGAACGTGAGGCCTCGAGTGCTTCGAGGTAGCCATCGTCCAGTCCCGTGATGTACTTGCCTGTAAAACACGACGCGTCGAAGCACGTGAGCGCGTCATTGCCTTCGGCAACGGCTGCTTCGAGATCCTGCAAATCGAGGTATACGAGCCAGTCGGCGCCTAGCAGTGCCTCCACCTCTTGCTCGCTTCGATCGTGAGCTACGAGTTCTTGCGCCGCAGGCATGTCGATCCCGTAGACATTGGGAAAGCGTACCGGCGGAGCCGCCGAAGCGAAGTAGACTCTCTGGGCACCGGCCTCGCGCGCCATCTGGATGATTTGTCGGGACGTCGTGCCACGAACGATCGAGTCGTCGACGACCAGGACGTTCTTGCGTCGGAACTCCAGTTCGATCGGATTGAGCTTCCGCCGTACCGACTTGGCCCGCTCGCCCTGACCAGGCATGATGAACGTCCGGCCGATATAGCGGTTTTTGACAAATCCCTCGCGGAACGGCACGCCCAGCGCGGCCGCCAGCGAACTCGCCGCAGTTCTCGCCGTGTCGGGAATGGGAATGACTGCATCGATGTCGTGTTGCGGGCGCAGGCGCAAGATTTTTGCGGCAAGCCGCTCGCCCATCCGCAATCGCGCCTTGTACACGGAGACGTCTTCGATCATCGAGTCCGGGCGCGCCAGGTAGACATACTCGAAGATGCAGGGGGCGTGCACCCGATCAGTGGTGCATACGCGGCTGTGCAGGGTTCCGTCCAACGCGACGAACACCGCCTCTCCCGCGGCGACGTCACGCACCCTCCGGAACCCGAGGATGTCGAATGCCACCGATTCCGAGGCGAAGGCGTACTCGCGACCATGCTCAGTGTCACGCTCGCCGAGAACCAGCGGACGAATCCCATTGGGATCGCGGAAAGCCAATAGCCCTTTCCCCACCACCAGCGCGAGGCATGCATAACCGCCCTTCGCCCGCTTGTGTACCGTGCCTACTGCCTCGAACAAACCCTCGACCCGGAACTTCTGGTTGGCCTGCGCGGCGAGCTCATGGGCCAGCACGTTGAGTAAGACTTCGGAGTCGGAATCCGTGTTGATGTGACGGCGATCATCCTCAAACAACTCGCGGCGCAGCGTCGCCGTGTTGACGAGGTTGCCGTTATGCGCGAACGCAATGCCGAACGGTGAATTGACGTAAAACGGTTGCGCTTCACCGGCATTCTCGCAACCGGCCGTCGGGTAACGGCAATGTCCAATGCCGGCCTGCCCCCGCAACAGGTTCATGTGTTCGGGACGGAATACGTCGCGCACCAAACCGTTGTCTTTGTGGAGGCGCAGCCGCGCGCCATCAAGCGTGGCAATACCCGCTGCATCCTGCCCGCGATGCTGCAGCACCGTCAGGCCGTCGTAGAGCTTCGCAGCGACGTCACTGCGACCGACGATGCCAATGATTCCGCACATGATTCATTGCCCGTTTGAGGAGGGGTGGAACACTTGCTTCAGGGGCCCGGGTAGGCTCTGAACGACGTGCGGTGGCAGTGGATGACTGGCATAACTGACGAACTTCGCAACGCGTGGAGGCAAGCGCGACTGCAGTGCCTGCGCGGCACGCTGAAACGTCGGAATCAGTTGGGACTGCCGCCACCAAGCTGCGCGCGGAAAAGGCGTCATGCCTGCGAGCAACACGGCCAACGTGACAATCAGAAGCCCGCGCGTGGCACCGAACAGCATGCCAAGCATGCGGTCCGTACCTCCGAGCCCTGTCCCTCGTACTAGCAAGCGCAACAACCAGCCCAGTACGGCACCGAATATCAGTACAACCACGAATATCAGGACCCACGCGGCAAGAAGCCGAACCGCGGGATTCTGCAAATTCAGCGGCAAGTAACCTGCGACGACGACTCCGAACTGCCACGACGCCCACAACGCGCCAAGCCACACGACAAGCGCCAATACCTCTGAAACCATGCCTCGCCAGAGCCCGAGCAGGACGGACGCCGCAATTACCGCAATGATGACGTAGTCAGCGACACCCATGGAGTGCCCACGCCCTCAATGTGCCACGGCGATGACGCCGTCCAGTCCCAGCTTTGCCTTGATCTGTGCGTGGACAGCTGCCGCTCGATCCCGGGTCAACTCTGGGCCGACGCGGACTCGCCAGAGCGTTGTCCCCTGAGAGCCCAGCCGATCTGAATATGCCGGGAAGCCCGCTGCCCGCACAAACTTTACGAGAATCATGGCGGCTTCCGCATTATTGAACGCGCCCAGTTGGACGACCCATCCACCAGGCTTGCCCACGAACGGTGTCTGATCTGCTTGGCCCGGCGCCAAGTTGCTCCGCTGTTCAAACACGACCGCGGTAGTGCGCGGCTCGGCAACGTGGATACGAAGTCGCGCAGCTTCGGCCAACGCACGGTCCGCATAGGGACCGACATAAATGCGAATCGCTGGCTTGCCATCAAGACGCATTGATTGCTCCCCGACAGGCACGTCCAGCTTGCTGACGCGCGCGGCCAGTGCGCGTGCGCTAGCCAAATTCGTATAGGCACCCAAACTCACCACATAGGTCACCTCAGCCGCTGTACCGGGTGGGAGAGGGGCTGATTTGTTTGGAACTTTCGGCACAACGAGTTGAGTGGGCGATGCCATCCTCGCTCCATTGGAGACCACGACGGTCTTGGCAGCGCGCGAGACCCGAGCTGTCGATGCTATGGCGGGTCCGGCGACGCCGCGCACCTGCGGAAGAAAATCCGGCGCGGCGCTGGGTAATGCAGCAGAGCCCGCGCTTAACGGTGCGCCAGGGATGGTAACCGTTGGGAGACTACCTCCGGTATGCGCGACCGCCGTGCCCTTGACGACATCGGACGAGGACCGCTCAGCCCGTGCGCTTGAGGCTACCGAGGGCACACCCAGTACGAAGGTCTTGCTCTGCACCGGCGGCTGCGGCTGAGCAGGAATGCCTAGGCTCACGGAGGTGGTAGAGTTCCCACCCTGCTCGTGCGCCGAAAAGAACATGGGCACAACGATGACAATCAGTGCCAGCAGCAAGGCGGCACCGACGAGTCGCTGTTTCAATCGTGCATCCAAGGGCATCTTAGGGCGCGTTGGGAGGTTGGCCAATTATAGCGCCATGGTTGCCAATGCCCGAAATGGTGACCCACACAGAATCAGCCGCGAAGAACTGTTCCCGCGACATGAAATGATCCGAAAGCAAGGATGCGCGCGGCATCCGTTGCTACCTTTCGCGCTCCGGCAAGCGCCGAACTTACATTCAAATGCTCGCTGATGATCGCTTGCGGCAATACGCTGCGAAGTGTGGCCGCAACATGCGCGGCATCACTGCCACGCGCTCCAGCGTCTAAGATCCCGCACACATGCCAATGGTCGATGCGTGTCCCGATCGCCGCGGCAATTCCTGCGATATCCTTGTCGGCGAGAGCACTGAAAACGGCATGCGTAGTGCGATGTGTCTGAGCATCGAGCCACGCTGCGAGCTCACCGGCCGCCTGCGGATTGTGCGCGACGTCGACAATCACTTCGGGTCGACCGCCCAACGATTGCAGCCGACCTTTGAGCTGCGCCTGTTGCAGTCCGAGCGCATATGCCCGCGAATTCCAACCGAGACGCTCGCGCAAGGCCCATAGCGCAGCAAGCGCAGACGCCACGTTGTCATATTGGCGCTGACCGGCAATCGGTAGTCGATCGAGTGCCACAGGTTCGCGAATAGGCGATTCCATCGCAAACGAGTGCAGGGGTGGGATGACGTCCCAAATCAGCTTACCCGACCGCAAGAACACATCGAAATCCGTACCTATCTGCGCAATTTCAGCACCTGCAGCCCGCGCTGCGCTAAGGAGGCCAATGGGCATATCACGGCTGCCGAGAACAAGCGGACGCCCGCGGCGCGCGATCCCGGCCTTCTCCCGCCCGATGCTATCTCGGTCCGGGCCCAGATAATCCACATGGTCGATGCCAATCGTCGTGACGATTGCCGCATCGGCGTCGATGATGTTGACCGCATCAAGGCGACCACCAAGCCCCACTTCGAGCAGGGCGATATCCACGAGGGACTCAGCAAACAGCAACAAGGCAGCCAGCGTGCCGTACTCGAAGTAAGTGAGCGGAACCATTCCGCGCGCGCATTCGATTCGCGCAAAGGCATCACAGAGCGCGCGATCGCTCGCCTCCTGCGCATCGACCGTCACGCGTTCGTTATAGCGCACCAAGTGCGGCGATGTATACGCGCCCACTTTGAGGTTGCGAGCGCGCAGCATCGCCTGGAGATATGCCACGACGGACCCTTTCCCGTTGGTGCCACCGACCGTAATGACCAGCGGTGCAGGTCGAGGGGCACCCAGGGCTTCCCAGACGGTGCGTACGCGGTCCAAACCCAGCGCAACCGATCGCACGTGTTGGCGCTGCTGATGCTCCAGCCATTGATCGAGCGTTTCAGGCATGGCTGCGCGAAATCCATAGACTATGGCCAACAAGCATGCTGAGCCGCCGATCTTTGCGCAAGGCTGGCCGGACGACGAACAATTTGCATTTGGGACCGCGCTTTGGCCTGATTGAACACATGGGCGATACCCTGATCACAGTGCTCGCGAAGGAGCTCGCACGAGCGCCAGCAGGCCCGCTACGAGTCGCATTCAGCGGCGGTCCCGACTCAAGCGCCCTGCTCCATGCACTAAGCCGACTCCCGGAAGCCCGTGCGCGCGGGCTTCGCGCACTCCATGTCGATCATGGACTCCATGACGCGAGCGCTGAATGGTCAGCCCGGTGCCTGCAGTCCTGTGCGAGCTGGCTGGTGCCGCTCGACCTGCTGCGCGTCAAGGTCCCATCAAGCGGACGCACAGGCCTTGAGGCCGCTGCACGCGCAGCCCGTTACGCGGCACTCACGGCACGCCTACCCGTTGGAGGGCTTCTCGTGCTCGCCCATCACCGCGAAGACCAGGCAGAAACGGTCTTGCTCAAGCTATTGCGAGGCGCGGGACCCGAGGGCTTGGGCGGCATGCGATTCCTACGGCCAATCAGAGGGGGTTGGCTCTGGCGTCCACTCCTCGACCATCCCCGCGCAGCGTTACGGACGTATTTGGACACCCACACGATCGCGGCCATCGAGGATCCAGCCAATGACGATTCGAGGCATGCGCGCAGCCATCTGCGTCAAAGCGTCTGGCCCTTGCTAATGCGTCATTGGCCAGAAGCCGCACAGACACTGGGCCTTGTGGCTCGAATGCAGCAGGTGCTGGCAGACGATCTGCAGGCACGCGCCGAACGCGAACTGCATGAACTGCTCGACGATCAGGACGGGACACTGGATTGCGCGGGCTGGCTTGGCCTACCCCTTGTGCTCAGGGCACCGGTCCTCGCGCAATGGTTGCATCGACGCGGCTTGGAGGCCCTAGGTCATAGCCAGCGCGAGGCACTACAACGGGCGCTGCAACGGGCGCGCAGAGACCAGATCCCGGAATTGCGGCGTGGCGAGACGGTAGTCAGGGCCTGGCGCGGTCGCCTGTACGCCGAACGATGGCACCCCCCCGCAGGGCAAAGTTGGAAAGTCGTATGGACGGGCGCACCCATCAATTTGCCAGGAGGCGGACTGCTGGCGCTGAACAGCACTGAGCAGCGGCTTATGACCCATCTGAACGTGCGGGCGACGATCGCCGGAGAGCGCCTGCGTCCGTTCGGACATGCCCATAGCAGGACCCTCGGCGACCTTTTCCAGAAGGCTCAGGTCCCACCGTGGCGCCGTGCTGATTGTCCCATCATCGAAGCTATGGACGGAACGGTCCTGGCACTGGGCGACATCGTCCTGACCCAGGCGGGCCAAAGCCTGTTCTCCTCGCTGGGCGTACGTCTGGCCTGGCACCCCTGCGGTTTAAGGACTCTGCGGGGCAGTCCCGGTGCACGTGGACGTCACGTCGACGATTGAATCGATGCTGCGCCTGCGCTAGCGTTTGCGCCCATGGCCAAAACCTCGACTCCAACTGACGCGACCTCGGTCACACCCGCTGCGTTCGAAAAGTCTCTGGACGAATTGGAGGCGCTGGTTGCTCGCATGGAGCAGGGCGAGCTGGGGCTGGATGAATCTCTCGCTGCCTTTGAACGCGGTGTAGCCTTGTATCGGAGTTGCCAAGGCGCGCTGGATCAAGCCGAGTTGCGGGTGCGCAAATTGCTCGACCCTGAGGCGCCCGACGCTGCAGAACCCTTTGAAGCCGACCCCCCCTGAACTCGGTCCCGAGTTCGTCGCTCTGGCGGCTCGTAGCGAGGAGGCGCTCGCACGCGCACTGTCATCGACTGCAAACGCGGACCCTGAACGTCTGCATGCGGCAATGCGCTACGCTGCACTGGGTGGCGGCAAGCGCTTGCGACCGCTGCTCGTGTACACGACCGGCCAACTGTTTGATGCACCCCTGAGTCGCCTCGATGCGCCCGCGGCTGCGGTCGAATTGATCCATGCATACTCGCTGGTCCACGACGACCTTCCCGCTATGGATAACGACGCGCTGCGCCGGGGACAGCCGACCTGCCACATTGCCTTCGGCGAAGCTACGGCCATTCTTGCCGGCGATGCCCTGCAGGCGTTGGCATTTCAGCATCTGGCGATCGATCAGGCGATGGATGTCGACGCGTCAACGCGCATCGCCATGTTCCGCACGCTGGCCGAGGCTTGCGGTGCTGCCGGCATGGCGGGGGGGCAGGTGCTGGACTTGGCAGCGGCCGGCAGGATGATCAATCTGCAGGAACTTGAGCGCCTGCACGCATTGAAGACCGGGGCCCTCATCCGGGCGTGTGTCCGCCTGGGTGCAACGGCGGGATTTGCGAGCACGCCGGAATTGTCAGCGCTGGATGTCTATGCGGGCGCACTCGGTTTGGCCTTCCAGATCCGCGACGACATCCTCGATGTGGAGGGGGCTTCAGCGACAATTGGCAAGACACCAGGCAAAGACGCGGCTCAAGGAAAGCCAACGTTCCCATTGTTGCTGGGAATGGAGGGGGCTCGGAACCGACTTGTGCAGATCATCGATGAGGCCTTGGCTGCTCTGGCGCCATTCGGATCCCGGGCACATCACCTCGGCATGCTGGCTCGGTACGCAGCAGCAAGGACGAGCTGAGCAGCGCTGCGGATCGCCTCGAAATTCTGCGATCGGCCGAATGGCCATCGGGAAGGCAGTCCCGACGACCCAACCGGTCGCGCCACTCTCGCGCATCAGCGCACAGGCCTAACGCCGCAGGAAGGTCAATGAATGAAGCGTATCGTCAACGGATAACGATAACGCGCGCCATTGCTGGTTTGCACCGCCGCGATGATCACCATGACGATGTCGAAGACGGCAATCGCGGCGAGCAAAAATACTCCAATGATGACCAACATCAAGACGAACGCAATCACGACGCCGAGCAGCATGGTCAGCTGGAAATTCAACGCCTCCTTGCCAGCCTCGTTGACCAGCGGCATCTGATCTTTCTTGATCAACCACAGAACCAGTGGCCCCAAGACGAAACCTAACGGAACCACGAGCCCTATGAGTGCAGACAGATGTGCAAACAAGGCCCAATTACGCTGTTCCATCTCATTGGCGGTTGGCGTGACCGAAGGCGGTGATTGAAACGGGTCATTCTCGCTCATGGCAGCTTCTCCCCATTTGACCTAACAAGGGTCCATGACGTCGGTACGACTGTCAATGATGCGCATTGGCGACGGCTTGGCCAACCCCAGCGACCGGCGAAATACGCGGGTTCCAAGGCAATGCCCTCGTCAGTGCCCCGCGACTGTCATCCCCTGAATTAGCAGCGAGGGGGTCATCAGTCCGCTGCGCTGGTCGAGATCGCTTCCGACGAGTTCGATGCCTGCAAACATGTCTCGCAAGTTAGCCGCAATGGTTACCTCATCGACGGCGTGCACAATGCGCCCTTGTTCGACCCAGAATCCGGCGGCTCCTCGAGAATAGTCGCCCGTGACCGTATTCACTCCTTGCCCCATCAATTCGGTTACGAGCAGCCCTGTGTCGAGGGCTTCGATCATCCCGTTGAAGTCCAGTGCTCCCGGCACCAGCACCAGATTCCGTACCCCTCCCGCATTGCCCGTGCTGGAAAGTCCCAGCTTTCTGGCCGAGTAGCTTCCGAGCACGTATCGAGACAGCACCCCGCGCTCAACGAGAGGCTGTTCTCGAGTTGCAACACCTTCCGCGTCGAATGCCGATGACGCGGGACCACGAAGCAGCCTGGGCCTCTCAATGATATTGATGTGTTCTGGGAAGATTCGCGCGCCTTGCTGACCGAACAAAAAGCTCGCTTGGCGGTACAGCGCACCACCGCTCACCGCCGCAACCAAATGGCCCAATAGCGAACGCGCCATATCCGGCGCAAACAGTACGCGTCGCATGCCCGTGCCAATTGCCCGGGCATCCAGTCGTGCGACCGCGCGACTGGCTGCGACACGGCCCAATTCACTTGCTTCCATAAGGTTCGAGGCCGATCGAGCACTATCCCACCAGTAATCCCTTTGCATGGCATCACCGCGCCCCGCGATGAGACTGCAGGAGAGCCCGTGCTGCGTCCCGCGTTCTGTACCAACAAAGCCATGCGAATTGGCGTAGACCGACAGTTCGCTGCTGCTGCCTACGCTGGCACCTTCGCTGTTGGCGATCCCCGCGACAGCCAGCCCAGCCGCCTCACACACGCGCGCAAGCTCTACCGCATCCGCTACATCCAGCAACCAGGGGTGCCAAAGATCAAGATCTGGCTGATCCGAAGCCATCCGCTCCGGGTCCGCCAATCCGGCGGCAGGGTCAGGCTCCGTGTGACGGGCGATGGCACAGGCATGCTCAAGCGTGGCGGCGATCGATGCCGGCCTGAGGTCTGCCGTGCTCGCACTTCCCTTTCGACCACCGAAGTAGACCGTTAAGCTGAAACCCCGATCTCGCGTGTGCTCGACCGTTTCTACCTCGTCCATCCTGACATTGACGTTGAGACCAGTTTCGATGCTCGCGTGCACTTCCGCCGCGCTGGCGCCCGACGCGCGAGCCCGCGCGATGACATCGCCGGCAATTGATGCAAGGCGATCCAACTCGACGGCAGGATTGGTTTCGGCCGCAATTGCGGCGGTCGGGGATTGCGTCATGTTTGGTCTCGCGCAGCTGGCGCGCTACGCTGCGCGCCTGATCAGACGCGCAGTGTGCCACGACATGCAAGACGATCCCGAACACGAACCCACTGCGCCACCCAGCCGCAGCCAGCAGCGACGAGATGCAATCGCTCTTTTCGAACTCGGCGAAGCACTCGCATCCCTACCTGCGTCACGCTTAGCAAGCATCGAGTTGCCTGACGATGTGCGCGCAGAGTTGGTCAACGTCAAACGCATAACAGCCCCCGTAGCTCGTAAACGGCAGCTGCAGTATCTCGCGAAGCTCATGCGCCGTCATGAGGATTCGGCTTTCGCTCCCGCGCGCGCCGCACTCGGGTCGGACGCCGCGACCCATCGGATCCAGGTGGCAGCAGAACAGCGCCTCGAAGCCTTACGCAAGCGCTTGTTGGCCGAGGGCGATGTCGCCCTTGGCGAGTTGCTCGACCGGCACCCCCATGCCGATCGGCAGCACCTACGCGCGCTACTGCGTCGCGCCCAGCGCGAAGATCCGCGAAAGGGAGCACCGCACGCGCAGCGCGCATTGTTCAGGGCGTTGAGGGCTCTTGAACCCGCGAACGGCCCACAGGCGGGAGTGCCGGCGGACGCCATTCGGACCGAGGACTGACACGTAAGCCCCTGGATTCAAGGTCGGCAACGTTCACCCCGACCATGCATGCCCCGATGCGGCGCTGATTGTTTGCCCACCCTCCCGCAATGCCGTGCCAAGAGAGGTCCCGCTTGAGTCGGGATGAGGGTACTCGGTTGATGCGCCTTATACTTGAGATCAATGCACCAATGGAGGTGTGCTCATGGCCGTCGTCTTTGCGGTACTCCTGGTCATCGTTGCCATCATCGTTCTCGCCAAGCTCGTGCGGATCGTGCCCCAAGGCTACGAGTGGACCGTCGAGCGCTTCGGCAAGTACGTGGCCACGCTGGATCCAGGGCTTCACTTCCTGATCCCTTTCATCTACGCGATCGGTCGCAAGGTCAACATGATGGAACAGGTTCTGGATGTCCCCAGCCAGGACGTGATCACCAAGGACAATGCGGTGGTCAAGGTGGACGGCGTGGTCTTCTATCAGGTACTGACTGCAGCGCGGGCCGCCTATGAAGTTGCCAATCTCGAGCAGGCGGTCATCAATCTGGTGATGACTAATATTCGCACCGTCCTGGGATCTCTGGACCTTGACGAATCCCTCAGCAAACGCGACGAAATCAATGCCAAGTTGCTGCGCGTCGTTGATGAGGCGACGCACCCTTGGGGACTTAAAGTCACGCGTATCGAACTCAAGGACATTCAGCCCCCTCGCGATCTTGTCGACTCGATGGCGCGTCAGATGAAGGCCGAGCGCGAGAAACGCGCCAATATTCTTGAGGCCGAGGGCTTTCGGCAGGCTGCCATCCTCAAAGCGGAGGGGGAGAAGCAAAGTGCGATCCTGGCCGCGGAAGGTAAGCGAGAAGCAGCCTATCGTGAAGCGGAGGCGCGGGAACGCTTGGGGGCAGCGGATGCCAAAGCCACTGAACTGGTCTCGAATGCGATCGCGGCAGGGGATATCAACGCGCTCAACTTCTTCGTCGCTGGAAAATACATCGAAGCGCTGAAGGCGCTGGCCGAGGGGCCCAACATGAAGACCATGCTCCTGCCGATGGAAGCTACCGGAGTACTGGGCGCTCTTGCGGGTATCAGCGATCTTGTGCGCGGTGCCCAAACCAACGTGGGTGCGCACGGAAACGTGCCACGAGCACGTTCATGATCCATTTTCTGACCAGCCTTCCGGGTCATTTTGTCTGGTGGTCCGCCGCCTTGGTTTTGGCTGCCGCAGAAGTGCTGGCGCCAGGCTATTTCCTGCTTTGGATTGGCCTCGGGGCGGCTGCCACGGGTGCACTCGTGATGGTCCTGCCGAATTTGGGTGTTCTAGCCCAATCGATGAGCTTCACGACTCTGGCGTTTCTTTCCTGCGTCAGTTACTGGTATTGGTTGCGGCCGGCGATGCAAAGGGGAGATCGTCAAGATGTAACGCTCAATCGTCGAGGTGCGAGCCTCGTCGGCCAGCGTCTCGTCCTGACGGAGGCGATCCGCGAAGGTCGTGGCCGGGTGCGGGTCGGCGACAGTGTATGGCTGGCGACGGGACCCGACCTACCAGCCGGAACCGAGGTGGAAGTGATCGATGTCGAGGGCGTGCTCCTCAATGTGCGCCCAGCCAACGCAGGGATGGATCTTTTAGCCGACTCGCGAACCGAATGAAGGTAACTGACAGGTCAGTCGCGGACGCGCATCGCAGGCATCTTGGATATGGCGGGACTGTCGTCTGCGCACAGCAGTTTCCCCGCAGCGCGTGTCGCGCACGAACCGGGGCCCGGCTGACATATTCACGCAAGTCGAAGATGCTGCCCGCCTCCGCATCGGATGGGCGAAGGCAGATGGATGCGGACCGCTTGGGGTTTGCAGCATGACCACTTCCGAATTGCCCTTTGGCACGCGCGCGGGGTTCGTTGTCGAAACCGCGCGCCGACTCCACCAATACGGCACTGCGGCGCCGCGACTGGAAATGGCAGTCGCGCGCGTTGGCGAAAGACTCGGACTGCGCGTGGAAGTCTGGTCAAGTCCGACCGCCATCATTCTTTCGGCCTCCGAACTATCGCATGCGACACGGCTAGCCCAGATGACCCAGGTCATGCGATTGCCGCCCGGCGACACCAATCTGGCGAAGCTTTGCAAGGTCGACTCGATAGCTGATCGCGTCATCGCGGGAGACCTGGATATCGACGCAGGCTTCAGGCAATTGGAGCTCCTCTCCCAGCCCACTTCGCGTCAACAGGAAGGCATGATTGTGCTGGCCTTCGGAATCGCGGCGGCAATGGTTGCGACACTCCTGCGCGGAGGGTGGGCCGATGTACAAGCGGCGGGCCTGATCGGACTAGTCATAGGACAGCTGACGATAAGCAGCAGCCACCATCCACGACTGGCCCCCGCCAGCGACGCCATTTCGGCGCTTCTTGCAACGCTGATTGCCGGTGCCATCAGTTCAATCATCACTCCCGTTGATGTCAAGACCGTCGTCGTCTCCGCCTTGATCGTGTTGATGCCGGGCCTGGCACTCACCAATGCCGTACGCGAATTGTCCACCCAACATCTCGCGTCCGGATCTGCAAGGATGGCTGGCGCCTTGGCCACTCTCCTGAAGCTCACGTTCGGTGCACTGGCGGGGGCGCAGATCATGGCCGTCCTGGGTTGGCACGGGAAGGTCACGACCATACATGCCGTACCTAACTGGGCCCAGGCCCCCGCCCTCTTGCTCGGCGCAGCCGCCTTCGCCGTGCTTTTTCAGGCGGCGATTCGTGATTGGCCGCTCGTCATGCTGGCCGCAATTTCAGGTTATCTTTCCACGCGCTTGGGTACGGGTCTTTACGGCCCAAGCTTTGGCGTCTTCATCGGTGGGCTTGTAGTCGGCGCGCTGAGCAATTTGTATGCGCGCTATCGCCGACGTCCTGGAGCGCTGGTGAGGGAGCCTGGCATCATCCTTCTCGTGCCGGGCTCCGTTGGCTTCAGCAGTATCTCCGCGCTTCTCGATCGCAACGTGCATATTGGAATGAACGCTGCATTGCTGCTGATTTCACTCCTCATCTCGCTAGTCGCCGGACTGCTGTTTGGCGATCTGCTGATAGGACCCCGGCGCAGCTTGTAAGGCACCCGGGGACGCCGTCGTCAGCCATGCGCCGACGACGACGCCAGGTGTAGTCACGCGAATGGGTTCTCAGGACTTGATCAGCAGATCCGATTCCTTTTTACCGGCAGCCAGTGCGTCGTTGAACCAGCGCGGACGCTTGCCTCGACCAGTCCACGTTTGAGCTGCGTTGGCTGGATTCGCATATTTGGCCGGAACGATGCCGCCACTCTTTCGGGCGCGGCGACCGCGGCCAGGGAATACCTCATCCAACGTATAGCCTTCCTGCTTGATGATCTTCTCAAGGCGATCACGCAAGGCACCCAGATTTTCCCGAACAAGCTCATGCTGCCGCATGCGGGCCTGAGCAATAAGTTCGTTGAGTTGCTGGTTATTCAAGTTCTTAAGATCTATAGACATCGATCGAATCTCCCGGATGATATTTTTGCTTGAGTCCATGTAGCACCTAGAGACTCATGCTTGGATATTTTGCCATATGGCGAATCGGCGCCTCAATTACCTGCGAATAGCGCTATTGGATAAAGCCCTGCCGGTGTCGGCCGAGCGCACTACTTCGAACAAAAATCTCGGACTTTCTGGACAATTTGGTCGCGCCGCAGTATTTCGCTATCGCGGGCATCACGCTGACGGTACTCGAGTTGACCTGCAGCTACCCCGCGCTCGCTGACGACTACGCGCAACGGTATTCCAATCAACTCAATATCCGCGAACATGGCGCCGGCGCGCAAACCGCGATCATCAAGGACTACATCGATGCCCTGTTGCCGCAGCTCTGCATACAGCGACTCTGCAACTTCCGTCACGGCAGCATCGCGCTTCGGATTGATAATGCAAAGCGCAACTACCCACGGCGCCATTGCTATGGGCCAGCGTATGCCGGCGTCGTCGTGATTCTGCTCGATCGCGGCAGCCACGATGCGACTAACGCCAATCCCATAACAACCCATCCACGGTGTAATCGACGAGCCTTGGGTATCAAGTACGCTGGCACGCATCGCGGACGCGTACTTCTGGCCGAGCTGGAAGACATGCCCGACCTCGATGCCACGCACGATCGCCAGAGGGCCACTGCCATCCGGCGCCATGTCACCGACTTCCACATTCCGAATGTCCGCAATCAGATCCGGTTCCCGTGCATCGCGTTCCCAGTTGACGCCACGCAGGTGGAAGCCCGTCTCGTTGGCACCAACAACGAAATCAGCCAGCGCAGCCACCGCTTGATCAGCAACGACTCGTATCGGTCTACGCGGAGAACATGGGCCAAGAAAGCCTGCGGCAGCGCCCAGATAATCGGCAATTTCTTCCTCTCGAGCCAATCGGAAGTCCGCGAGACCTGGTAATTTGCCGAGCTTGATCTCGTTCAACGTGTGATCGCCTCGGACGAGCACAACAACGAACCCCGCCTCGCCCATTAGCGCGATAGTCTTGACGGTGCGATCCAAGCTAATGCCGAGCAAGGCGGCAACGTCGGCACAGGTTTTTTGCACGGGCGTCGGCACTTTCTGCAGCGACTCCCGGGGCGCCGGCCTTGCTCCCGCAGGGAGGCTCTCGGCCATTTCCACATTGGCCGCGTACTCGGAAGCAGGCGAATACGCGATGCGATCTTCACCGGAATCCGCGAGAACGTGGAATTCATGGCTGGCACTGCCGCCAATCGCGCCGGTATCAGCCTGGACAGCCCGGAACCGCAAACCCAAGCGCGTGAATACGCGCGTATAGGCCTCGTACATGTTCCAATATTCGCGACCGAGGCATTCGGGCGAGAGGTGGAACGAATACGCATCTTTCATTAGAAATTCGCGTGCCCGCATAACGCCGAAGCGCGGTCGGATCTCATCACGGAATTTGGTCTGGATCTGAAAGAAGTTAACCGGTAACTGACGGTAACTTTTCAACTCGTTCCGGGCAAAATCGGTGATCACTTCCTCATGGGTTGGCCCGTAGCAGTACTCTTGATCCTTGCGGTCCTTCAATTTGAGCAGTTGTCCTCCAAACTTTTGCCAACGACCGGTTTCATCCCACAGCTCTCGCGGCTGGATCGAAGGCATCAACAATTCAATGGCGCCGGCACGCTGCATCTCTTCGCGCACTACATTTTCAACCTTTCTCAGGACGCGAAGACCCAAGGGGGTCCATGTGTAGATGCCAGCAGCAAGCTTGCGGAGCATGCCGGAACGCAACATCAGGCGATGGCTAACGATCTCGGCGTCAGCCGGGATTTCCTTGGTCGTACTGAGGTGAAACTGGCTCAGGCGCATCGGGCAATCCGCTCAAAAGTTGTCAGTGTAACGGGGGCGACGGTTCAATCGCGCAACCGCGCCAAGGCCTTGCGGTAGCGCTCGGCAATGAATTCTCGCCGAACATGGCGACCATCTTGGACGCACAATGCAAGAGCGGAACATGTATTGCGCAGGAGATGCGCGTTGCCAGCATAAATCCAACAATCGAGCACCTCTTCCGAACCTACACCCGAAAGTAGCGGATGCGCGCCGTCGAGTTCGAAAAAAGACTCGTCATCGTCCGCTTGCAGTCCTGCTGCTTGCCTTCCTCCATCGAATGCCAAGGCAAAGAGACGTTCGCCGCTGTGCGGGACCACCTCGGTCGCCACCGGATTACGGATCTTTCGCCGCAGGCGCTGCCCATAATCCAGCCACCGCAATTCCTCGATCGGACTGATGGATATGTTGCTGTCCGAACCAATCGCGATGCGTCCCCCCGCATTCAGGTACGCCTGTAATGGAAACAGGCCATCCCCCAGATTAGCTTCTGTGGTCGGGCACAAGGCAACTACAGCGCCGCTGCGAGCCAGACGAAGCGTCTCCGCATCGTCCATGTGAGTAGCGTGCACGAGACACCATCGGTGATCAACGGCGGCGTGATCGAGAAGCCAACTGATGGGCCGTTGTCGATTGAAGGCCAAACAATCATCGACTTCGGCCGTCTGTTCAGCAACGTGGATGTGCACGGGCCCGCGAGCGGCCAAACCAGATTCGAGGACAGCACGCAGTGCAGACGCGGGAACTGCACGCAGCGAATGCAGGGCGACGCCGACGATGACGCCTTGCGACTCTTGCGCGCGAAGGTGCTCGATCAGCGCCAGATACGAGTCAACCGTATGCGCGAAACGATGCTGACGGGGCGCCAGGGGACGGCCATCAAATCCCCCCTGCATGTAAAGCGCGGGAAGCAACGTCAGACCAATGCCTACTTCGTTGGCCGCTGCGATCAGCGCATCGGCCATTGCACTGGCTGGCGCATACGGGCTGCCGTCCGGCGCATGGTGGAGGTAATGGAACTCGCAAACTCGGGTATAGCCAGCCTCAAGCATTTCCACATAGGACTGGGCCGCGACCGCTTGAAGGAGATCCGGGTCAAAGCGCGCCGCAAACGCATACATCGTCTCTCGCCAGCTCCAGAAGCTGTCTGCGCCACCAATACGATGCTCCGCAAGGCCTGCCATTGCTCGTTGGAATGCATGGGCATGCGCGTTGACAAGTCCGGGAACGGTCCAGCCGTGCCACGTCACGTTGGAGTCCATTCCTTTGGCAGCGAGCGTCCGCTTCCCCCAAAGCCCACCATGCCAGCAATGTCGCAAATTCAATTGGGACACACCATTTCCCTTGCCAAAGCCACATTCGACTGAAAACCCTTGCCAGCGTAAGCGATAATTGCGGTATGCACGACCTTGAACCTGTCATCGCCGAGTTCATCGGCCTTCGAGCCGCAGAATGCCGCGACAGTTCAGAATCTTCAATCTCCGCCCGATGCGACCAAAGTCACCCGTCCCATGGCCATCGTGCTGCGACGTACGACTCGATTTGCAAGCGGGCGAAATTCGCCTGCGGAGGAATGGTTGTGGCAATTTCGTGGGATCAAGATTTCGTGCAGACGACGCCGATTGCATTCCGTGACAGCCACAGCAAGTGGATGCAATCGAGGCGGCGAAGCCTCGTCCGCGGAATTCCCGCGCAGATCTTCACCTCAGGCGCACCGCGATTTTCCCGAATGCGAGCCCAAGTTCGCCGCCGGCTCGCGATCGGAGTGGCAAGGTGAATTCAACGTCAACAGATAGCGGCCTGATCGTACACGCTCGTTTGGCCACGATTAAGGGGCGTGGATACGGCTTACTCGACGATGCCGGCATTGCATGGCAGGACGGACGAATCACCTGGCTTGGCCCGGAAGACCAATTGCCAGAACCATGCCAGCATCTCCGCGCTAGCGCCCTTGATGCACGCGGGGCGCTCGTGACCCCGGGATTGATCGATGCTCATACGCACTTGGTATTTGCAGGGAATCGCGCCAATGAATTTGAGCAGCGTCTCGAGGGCGCAAGCTACCAGGCGATTTCGCAAGCGGGCGGGGGCATCATGGGAACAGTGCGTGCAACCCGCGCGGCCGACGAAGAAGACCTACTCACTGCAGCACTCCCTCGCGCACGCGCGCTGGTGACCGACGGCGTCACCACACTCGAGATTAAGTCGGGTTACGCGCTGACACTCGATGGCGAGGCGAAGATGCTTCGTGTAGCGCGGCGCATAGGCAAGCTAATTGGCATCGACGTCCGTACCACCTTGCTGGCACTCCACGCTCTGCCGCCCGAATACCAGGGACGGCGGACAGAGTATGTCGATGACGTCTGCACGCGGTGGCTCCCATACCTTCATGCGCAGGGACTCTTGGACGGGGTGGACGCGTTCTGCGAGGAAATCGGATTTTCCGTAGAAGAGACGCGACGGCTTTTTATCGCCGCGACGAAGCTGGGTTTGCCTGTCAAGCTTCACGCTGACCAGCTTTCCAATCTGCACGGAGCAGCGCTCGCGGCGGAGTTCAATGCCATCTCTGCCGATCATTTGGAGTGCACGGACGACGCCGGCGTAGCAGCGATGGCCGTCGCTGGGACCACGGCAATGCTGCTACCTGGAAGTTACTACACGCTTCGTGAAACGCGATTGCCCCCAGTAGCCGCCTTTCGTGCGGCCGGAGTGCGCATGGCCGTAGCCACCGACTTCAACCCCGGCACGTCGCCACTGCTTTCACTGCGAGTCGCGATGAACATGGCGTGCACGCTCTTTAATCTCACGCCCCAGGAAGCATTGCTCGCCGTTACGGTCCATGCCGCTCAGGCGCTTGGTCTAAAGGACCGTGGCCAACTTGCACCCGGGATGCGCGCTGATCTTGTGCTGTGGCGTGCCCACGCTCCCGCCGAACTCAGTTACTGGATCGGCGGCGCGCAGTCGGAGGCGACATTCTGCGCCGGTGTTCGCTTAAGTTGATCGAACCAGACTTCGCATCGAGTCGCTTGGCGCGTGACTCAAGCAGTGATGAGCGATCAAGGCTTTTTCGCTACAGTCTTTTTGACTGCTGCAGGGGCCTTTTTCACTGCCGATACGGGCTTTTTCGCCGCAACAGCCACAACCTTGTTCCCACCCGTCGTCTTGCTTGCGTGTGGCCGCGTATTGCCGTAACTGTTCCGGTACGTCTTGCCGCGCCGGGTCTTTGAATCGCCCTTGCCCATGGATTTCCTCGCGTAATTTGCATGCAGAGTGGCCGCGAAGCATAGCAGCGTGCCGAGAATCGGCCAAACGCATCAATGCCCCGGCATGCAAGCCGCACCCCAGCCACCGCGAAAGCCGTGACGAATGGGACCACTCGGCGGCTTCGACGGCAGTCAACCGGTGCTTCGAGGATGCTATGCCGATACGCACCACCCGCCCGTCATCGTGAGCTGCACGTCCAGTCAGCGCACAGCACTAAGCCGGACGCATGGCGTGGCGCGGGCGGAACCGCCATTGCGTTGCAAAGATCCCGATTCGCGGAGCACTCCATCGGCGAACGGCTGAAGTGGCGCGAATACGCCTTTCATGGTTCTTCCGGCTTTCCCGTGGAGTCATGACTTGACATGAGCCTGGCATGCGCGGGGATAGAGGTCGAGGCCACCGCAGTGGAACAGGGCGGCGATGCGAAAGCTGGCGTGACTGCGGAAGCCCCG
>JAKAEJ010000037.1 GCA_021818335.1 Pseudomonadota bacterium
TATCACGACTGGGCGGCTGCCTGCGCCGCCGCCCGAGAGGGCAACAACGTTGTTGCCCTCTCGGGCTGAAAACCATCCGTCATTCACCGGATCGGGGCAGATTTACAGCAAATTTCGGACTTGACTCGGCCCACTCGGCCAGCTTCGGATGCTCCTTGCGCCAGGTTTCCAAAGTGGTCTTCAAGAGCCGTTCGGCCTCCATCCGATCGGGCGCATTGAAGATGCTGCGCATCTTTTCGGCGACCGTCTTTTTGGCCTCCTGCCGGGTGACGAAAGCACCGGCATTCTGCTGCAGATGGAACTGGCAGCGCTGCCAGGGCACGGAGGGGAGTACGGCCCGGCGGGCCGCTTTGAGTCCCGCATGATCATCGGCGATGATGAGCCTGACACCCTTCAGGCCGCGGGCCAGGAGGCCCTCCAGGAAACGACGCCAGTTGATCTCGGCCTCTGAGGTGGTGACCTCGCAGCCCAGCACGCGGCGCTTGCCAGCCGCCTCGATACCGACGGCGATCAAAACCGCGCAATCGACGATCTTGCCTTCCAGGCGCACCTTCTCGTAGCGGGCATCCAGAAAGAGATAGGGCACCTCGCCCAAGGGACGCTCACGCCAGGCCTTGAGCCCTTCGTCGAGTTTGGCCGCAGCGCGGCTGATCCTCAAGCGCTGGACAGAGAAATCTCGGGCCGAGCAGTCGTTGCAGGACGTCGATTGAGGCGGCGGGTGGACACCCCCTGCACATACATCTCGGCCAAGGCGAGGTTGACGGCCTGGTCAGTGCGGGTACCCTTCTCCAGGGCGGAGGGGTAGAAGTCGCCAGAACGCACTTGCGGCACTTGAAAACGCTGTTTCGGCGCAGGCTCACCTGCGCGCAGCGCAGGTGAAGCGAGGCGAAGCCGAGCGGCCGCAGCCAGAGGTCAATTCGCCAAAGCGGGTGAGCATGGTCTTGGGTTTGAAGCCGGGGGCCACATCACGCCGGGTCGCAGAGCGCTCGTAGGGACGGGCGCCAATAAACTCGTCGCGCTCGATCTTGGCGGCTTCGTTGACGAGGATACGCAGGGCTTCGCCGGCGCCGTCGAGCCCGTTTTCAAGCAGGGCAGCATAGGCGGCTTCCAGAGGATTCGTTTCGACTCGCGTCGCCATGAGGGGTACACTCCTTTCTCGATGTCATGGCCTCAAGACCCGCCGCCGTGCCGCCGCCAGAGGGCAGCCGCAGGTCCCTGCGGCTGCCCTCTGGCAGATTCTCCTGCCCACGGCTCAAAAATTGGAATTTACAGAAAGAACGATACACAACTCAACTTGGCGGTTTTTAGGTTCAATCCGGTGAACATCTGGAGCAGACCCTACAGCGCTACGCCGCCTTATACAACCAGTCCATACCGCAGAAGGCGCTCGGCCATATCACACCTCAAGAGGCCCTCAAAAACTGGTACGCTAAATGTCCCGAACTGTTCAAAAAAACATGTTTACAATCAGGCGGGACCTGACAGCTAACGAAGCGAAATCAGCCTTGCGTCCTCGGTTCCCTCGCCCATCGCCTGATACAGCGCTACGCTATCGGCCAGGCGTTGCGCCTGGGCCGCGGCCAGGCCCAGACGGGTTTGCTGGGCTTGGCTCTGGGCGATGAGCAGCTGCACATAGCTTGCCGCCCCCAGTTGGTACTGCCGTTCGACCGAGCGCAAAGACGCTTGCGCGGCTTCATGGGCGGCGGCGCGTGCCGCCAAGGTTTGCGCGTCGTTTTCCACCGCACGCAGGACGTCGGCGACGTTGCGCAGGGCCTCCAGCACCACGGCCTGATAGTTGGCGGCGGCAGCGTCGAAGGCCGCGAGCGCGGCGCGCTTCTCCGCCGGCAAACCCACATTGACTAACGGCTGGGTGAGTTGCCCGACCAGGCCCCACACTGCCGAGCCGCTACCAAACAGGGCGCCGGTGGTGAGCGCCTGGCTGCCGAGGCTGGCGCTCAGGTTGAGTTGGGGATAGAGCTTGGCCACGGCGATGCCGTACTCGGCGTTCGCCGCGTGCAGCAGGGATTCGGACGCCTGGATGTCCGGGCGGCGGCGGACCAGTTCGGAGGGCACGATCAGGGGCAGTTCGGTGGGCAGGGTGAAGTCCTCCAGGGTAAATTCCGGGATGCCTCCGGTACCCGGCGCGCGACCGGCCAGCACGGCGAGCCGGTGCTCGGTCTGTTGCATTTGGCTGCGTAGCGTCGGCAATTCGGCGCGCGTCTGTTCCGCCTGGGTTGTGAGCGCGAGCACCTCATCCGGCGCAGCCTGCCCAAGTCGCACGCGCTCCCGGGCAATGCGCACCTGTTCTTCCTGCGCCTTCAGAATGGCGGCCGTGGCCTCGATCTGAGCAGCGAGCCGCGCCCGCGTGATGGCGGTGGTGGCGATGTTGCCTGCCAGGGTCAGACGCGCGGCTTCCAGTTCATAACGCCGGAAGTCCGCGCGAGCGGCCAGGGCCTCGAGTGCGCGACGGTTGCCGCCGGAAAGATCGAGGTTGTAGCGCACGCCGACACTAGCGTTATAGAGGCTGAATGTCCGAGACTCACCCGGCAGTCCCTGGGCGCTTGGGCTCAGACGCTGACGCTGCGCGGTGAGGGCGGCGTCCACCTGCGGGTAAAGCGTCGCTCCCGCTTGCGCGGCATAAAGCTCCCGGGACTGCCGTAAAGCGGCCTCGGCCGAGGCCAGCGTCGGGCTGGCCGCAAGTGCCGCATCGATCAGCGCGTCCAGCTTGGGCGATTTCAAGTGTCGCCACCACCGGGCATCGACCGCCATGCCGCTGACCAGACGCTGGGTCTCGCCCAGCTTCACAGGCGCGGATTCGGTCTGTGCGGCAACCGGCGTGGCGGTGTAACCCGCCACGTCGGGCGCGGCCGGACGCTGGAAATCGGGCCCCGCGGCGCAGCCGGCGAGCGCCACGGCCAGAGCCAACAGGGCGTACAGACGCAGACGGGGCCGGCCGGTTTTCCTGTGATCGGCATGTGGACCGTATTTCATTTCAAGGCTGGCCATAGAAATGCTCCACGAACGGTTTGCGGAATTCCTGATGACAAGTCAGGCAGCTGTTTTGCAGAGTCGCGAAGGACGCGATCACCGCCGGGCCGTCACCGCGCCTGGCCGCCTGTTCCAGAGCCCTGGCGGCCTGGTGGGTCTGCTCGTCGAATCGCTTGAACCTGCCGGCATTGCCGCCGGCGAAGCCGAGGATGCGCACCTTTTCGGCAAAGGGCGGTTGTCGATGCTCGGCGATCCTGGGTGCGATCTTGGTGATCCGCTCCCAGTCCTCACGGGAAATGCCGTCGACCACCGCCTGCATGTCCTGGCCGAGTTCCCGCATGATCCGGCGTAGCTCCATCGGCTCCGCCGCGGCATTTCCATCCGCCCAGGCCTGCGGGCCGATCGATGTCGTGGCCAGGCCAAGAGCGGCGGCGATCCTTGCGATTGACGACTTGTGTTGCATGAAAACTCCTCTATCGTGTTTCGAAAAAATTGACTTTCCCCGGCCGCCTAGAACTCGACACTCAGTGCGATGGAGCCGTAAGCCTGTTTCGTCTCCTGTTCCTCGAACTCGCGCGAGCGGTAGACCCGCATCACGGCCAGTCGATAGCCGCGCCCGCCCACGATCCCCTGCGCGCTCACGCCGAACGCCGCCTGCGCGACCCAAGGTCGCCGTGTCACGCTGTGACTCTCACGAAACAGGTTTCCGTCCAGGGAGAAATCCCAGGCGACGGCCTTTGCCTCCAGTATCCCGAAGAGGTGCACGCCGGGGCGCGGCCGACGGGCGGGCGGAATGGGCCGGCTTGAGCTGCCGTGCAGAGAGGTGGCGGACGACGGCCGATTCTCGGCGCCAGGCCGGATGGGGTAGCTACCGAAGTCATTCGGCAGGTTCCAGCCGATGCGCCCCTCAATACCCAGAGTGGCCGAGGTTTCGATGTTGCCCAGCCGCAGCCCCACGGAGCGGATCGCATCGGCGGAAAAGCCGGGAATGATGGCGCCATCACCGCGATAGGCCTTGTACTTGAGATCCAGGGCGGCCTGAAACGCCGGCTCGTTGTGCAACTGATGATCCCAACCCCGAAAGCGATCGATGCCGCGAAGGTCATGCACCAGGTTCTGCGCCTGCTCCGCCATCGACCAGGGGCCGATTACACCCAGCGTGACCTCGCGCGTATCGAGCATTTCGCGATTCGACTCGGGCTCGTGTTTTCGCCGGTTCCACGCCAAGCCCATGTAGAGCAATCCCGCGTAGGGCCGGTCATTAGGGATCAAATCTCTCCTGGTGTTATCCTCCGGCGTGTACATGGACTGGCCGAATCTGACCACCACGTTCTGCGTATCTGCGGAATTATCCGCATCGGCCCAGAATCCAGGGTTCACGAACCGGATGAGTTGCGCGTGCAGCCGGATCGGCGCCGGGAAGCACTCGGGCCGCAGCCTGCCCGGGATGTCGTGCGAAACCAGGGTGAACGCCACGCCATTCGTGTAGTTTTGGTCGGTGCCGGTAAACAGGTCGTTTTCCAGCCTTGCCGTGCCGCCGCGGAATCTGAGTGTTTGTTCCGCTGCGCAATCTCCGGCGCCAGCAGCGCCTTCATTAACGGCTTGCGCCAGGGCCGGCGAGGGAAAGAGAACACTCATCGCCAGCGCCAGTGCGGTTCGTCCCAGGCCATGCCGGACAAACGAGTTCGCGGAGGGCGGACGGGGCGCGCACATTCTCACCCCTGCGCCCCCTCGGGGGCCGGCGGTTTGCCGCCATAGAAGGCTTCCAGGACGGCCACGATTTCTTCTGCGGCATCCACGCACGTGAACAGCCGCACGTCCTGCGCACTGATGAAGCCCTCCTCCACGAGATAGTCGAAGTCGACGACGCGGCGCCAGAATTCTCTGCCAACCAGCACGATGGGAATGCGCGCCATCTTGCCGGTCTGCACCAGAGTTAACACCTCGAACAGCTCGTCGAGCGTGCCGTATCCGCCCGGGAAGGCGACCAACGCACGCGCACGCAGCAGGAAGTGCATTTTGCGCAGGGCGAAATAGCGGAACCGGAATGCAAGCTCGGGGCTGATGAAGGGATTGGGCTCCTGTTCGTGCGGCAGGGTGACATTGAGTCCGATGGAGCGCGCACCGGCCTCGAATGCGCCGCGGTTGGCCGCTTCCATGATGCCGGGGCCGCCCCCAGTCACAACCACGAAATCACGTCGTCCTTCCTGCTGAAAACGGGACGAGACCAGGTGCGCAAAGCGCCGCGCCTCTTCGTAGTAGCGCGCATGGGCCAACTGGCGCCGGGCCATGGCAAGATCGCGTGCCTGCAGCGGGTCGGACTGTTCGGCTGCCATGCGCGCCTCGAGATCGGCAAGCCCTGCTTGCGCCTCCTCGTGGGAAACGACGCGCGCGCTGCCGAAGACGACGACGGTTGAGCCGACTCCTTGCTTGCGCAGCTCATACTCGGGCTTGAGCAGTTCCAGTTGCAGACGCAGCGGACGCAAGTCGTCCTGGGCGAGAAATTCGACGTCCTCGTGCGCCAGCCGATACGCCGGCCCGTTCATGATCGCCTCGCGCAGTGCCTTGCGTTGGTCAGAATCCGTCATGTCCACCACCTCCAGCCCGGCCGACCCATTGCACGCGCGTGCCGGGCTCCGGTACTGCCACGTCCCAGCCACGTTCGGCGCGCAGCCGCTCGGCGAATGCGAGCGCGGCGCTGGCCTCGCCATGCACCACGAAAGTTCGGGCTGGAGGCTTGCGGAAGTTGGCCGACCAGCCCAGCAATGCGGACTGGTCGGCATGTGCCGACAGTCCGCCCACGGTGTGGATCGCTGCGCGCACGGGGATGTATTCGCCGAAGATGCGCACCCGTTTCGCACCATCAACCAGACGCCGGCCGAGGGTGCCTTGCGCCTGGAATCCCGTGATCAGCACGCCGCATTCGCGCCGGGGCAGGTTGTGGCGCAGGTGGTGCTTGATGCGCCCGGCGTTGCACATGCCGCTGGCGGAAATGATGATGGCGCCCGAGCGGATCTGGTTCAGGGCCTTGGATTCATCGACGCTCGCGGTGAAATGGAGATAGGGCACGTCCTTGCCCAGGGCGTACCAGCCTGCGAGGTGTTTCGCCGCATCGTCGAACAGTTCCAGATGTTGGCGGGTAATGCGCGTGGCTTCGGTGGCCATGGGCGAATCGACGAACACCTTCAGATTACGCAACCGGCCTTCGCGGGTGAGGCGGTGCAGGTGATACAGGATCTCCTGAGTGCGGCCGACCGCGAACGCTGGAACAATCACGTTGCCCCCCTGTTCGTGCAGGGTGCGCTCGACGATCCCGATCAACTCGTCCTCTGTTGCTGCCAGATCCTTGTGCGTGCGGTCACCATAGGTGGACTCCATGAGCAGGATGTCCGCTTCCTCGATGGGCGTCGGATCACGCAGGATCGGGCGTCCCGGTTGGCCAAGATCGCCGCTGAACACGAGCTTGGTGGTCTGGCCGTGTTCGGTGACCCAGACCTCGATGATGGCCGAGCCAAGGATGTGGCCGGCGTCGCGGAAGCGGCAGCGCACGACCGGATGTGGCGTGAGTTCCTGGTCGTAGGCGATGGGCCGCACCTGGCGCAGACAGTAACGCGCGTCTTGCATCGTGTAGAGCGGAGTCGGCGCCGCGCTCCTGTCATGTGCCGACTTGTTGTTGCGCTTGGCCCGCTCGACATCCCCCTCCTGAATATGCGCGCTGTCGGGCAGCATCACCTGGAGCAAGTCGGTGGTCGCTGCGGTGGTATAGATCGGCCCCTGGAAGCCCGCACGGGTGAGCTTGGGCAGCAGGCCGCTGTGGTCGATGTGCGCATGAGTCAGCAACACGAAATCGATGGATTTCGGGTCGAATGCGAACGGCTTGCGGTTGCGCGCCGGTGCCTCGCGCCCGCCCTGCACCATGCCGCAGTCCACCAGGAAGCGCGTGTCCGTGGTCTCCACCAGGTAGCACGAGCCGGTTACTTCGCGCGCCGCACCGAGAAAGGTGATGTTCATCTTGATTCCCCACCCGCTGGTGCGATCCGGTCCGGTCTGTCTGTCGCCAGCCTGTCGAGCAGGTCATGCATGACACGATTGATGGCATCGAACCGGCTTGCGTCCACAAGCATTTCCTGCGGCGTCTGGATGTAGCGGCCTTGGACGAGTTCGTTGGCGCCGTGAGCGATTAGCTGTTGTGCACTGTCCAGGGTTGTTTCCAGGTAACTGCAAGCCGACCACTCGCCCGTCGTAGACGAAGGCCTGGTTCGCGCAGCCGGCGCTGCGAGCGGCATGCACCGCGCCGGTCGGAATGTCGTAGGTGTCGCCATGCCAGTGGAACACATCGATTTGCCGTGGGAAGGCTTCAAACAGACCGTCGCCAGAGGTGGCCTCCGTCTTTTCGACCGGAAACCAGCCGATCTCCGTCGGCGTTGGCGTAGACCCTTGCGCCAAGCACATCGGCAACCAACTGCGCCCCGAGGCAGATGCCGAGCACGCGCCGGCCAGCGGCGATGGCCCGCTCAATGAAGCGCTTCTCGTTCACCAGCCAAGGGTAGTCGGCCTCTTCGTAAATGTTCATGGGGCCGCCCAGCACCACCAGCAGATCCACCGTATGGATGCCTGGCAGGGGATCGCCACGGTAGAGGCGCGTTGCGCCGAGCGCGTGCCCACCGCGCCGAATCCACTCCTCGATGCTTCCGAGCCCTTCGAACGGCACGTGCTGCAGGCAATGTATGTTCATCGCGTTCCTCCTTGTTCAGCTCTGACGCCCCGGCGCGCCTGTTTCTCATCTGGGTCAGGTTTGAGCCGGTCATATACCAGGCGATATGAGACCGGCTGCCCTTCCGAAACCTGGGCCACGGTGAAGATGACGAGCCGCCCGGTTCCGCTATCGATCTGGTAGTCTTGGGTCATTTTCTTCCCAAGCGTCGTCGTCTCGACCACCAGTGCCTCGCCTTCCCAGCCCGCGACGGCTACCTGCGGCTGCAGCCCGCCGCTGGCGGAGACGCTGGCGCCGCGAAAGTCGGTGAAAAGACGCTGACGTCGATCGTGCTCATCGGCGATCAGCAGCATCGGTTCCTGATGGCTGACATGCAGCTCCTGCGCTGGGGCCAACACCGCGGGCAACTCAAACTCACTGGTGGAAAGGCTACTGCCTCCGCTCATGCCACCCATACCTCCGCGGCCCTGGCGGCCGCCGCCTATGCCTCTGCCCCGGGCCATTCCGCCCGAGCCTCCGATCCTGGCCCGCCTCGATGCCTGCATGGCCTCCCTTGCCTTTTCCAGCAGGTCATCGCTGGCCTTGGCGTTGAGGATCCAGTCACCGGAGAAATTCGGCCTGGGCGGCGATGCAGGCGCAATCCGATCTCTAAGACGTTGATACAGCGCCCAGTGAGCCGCACCAACCGACCCGCATTGCGATTCCGCGTCACTGATCGCCTGAGCGGCGGATACATTTCCATCCTCCTGTGCCTCCCCCGTGACGAGGCTCGTAACGACACCGCCGCCATGACCTTGCGCCGGGGAAGGAGGCGCGGCCATGGCGCTGGCGGCCAATGCCAAACCGAGGCACGGCACGATGGCGAGATGCTTCTTCAGGTTCATTTCATATCTCTCGCCGTTATGACGGGTTTCCCGCGCGACAGGCCGCGCCAGGAAATGGCGGCGATCGCCACCCACACCAGCGTTCGCAAGCTCATGGCAATCGCCGTGCGCATTTCGTAAGCGCCCCCGGCATAGACGTGCGCACCGAATGCCGCAAAGGCCAACGTCGTCGCCGCGGCAATGACAACGGCCAGCCACACCGCCCAGCGATGCCGCAGCCACAATCCAGCGCCAGCGATGACGTAGGCGAAGCCGGCCAGAAAGTTGAACCAGAGCACGAACGGCACATAGTTGCCGACGGCAACGCGCGCCGCTTCGCCGCCGAACAGGATCGCGCCGCCTTCCTTGATGGTCAGCAGGCCGAAGCCGACCGCGGCCAGGGATATTGCCTGGATGAGAAATCCACTCTGTTGCATGGGTTCTCGCATAGTCATTTCCCCATAAGCTTTCTGGCTGCTTTCAGCCCGAAGAAACAGCCAGTCTCGCCCGGTATAGGGCGAAAGCCTCGGCCGCATCCCGCAAGAAGCACTCCCTCCACTGCGGCGCGGCAGGGGTTCCAAGCACCAGTCCCTGGATGACGCCGACGAGGGAAATTGCCGCGGCGCTTGGTTGCACGTCTGCCCTGACCAGGCCCTGTTGTTTGGCGCGAGCAATAATCAGGGCCAAACGGCCAACATAGTTGGCGATGAGCATCCGGACGCGCCGCTGAAGACCGCGATCGTCGTCCTGTGCCAACCACGACAACAGGCGCCTGGGGACGTCGGGGTGCCTGGCGATGAACGCAATCTGCTGCTGGAATGCGCGCTCCAGTTCCCGCAGCGGATTGTCTTGTTCGATCTGCCCGATCGAACGCAAGAGCCGGCCTCTCACCCTAGCGATGAATTTTTTCCGACCGCCGCGGCTGTCTGTTTGCGGAGGCGACCATCCATCCTCGGCCACGGCGGCGGCCCCAGGCAGACTTCCCCTATCCGCGAGCAGGTAGGAGCGCGTGGTTTCCCACCATCGCTCGAGGTGCTCCTGCTCGAACCGATTCATGCTGTCGCTCGTCATGGCGCCCGCTCCTTTACTTTGAAAGGTCATTCAAACCCCCGCCCTTCACCGATCTCTTCATGCGTCACGCCATCGCGGATGTGGTAGATGCGCTTGAAGGTGGGGATGATTTTTTCGTCATGGGTGACGACGATGATGGCGGTCTCGAATTTCCGGGCCATGTCATTGAGGATGCGGATCACCGTCATGGCGCGCTGGGAATCGAGCGGCGCGGTGGGTTCGTCGGCCAGGATCACCGGCGGATGGTTGACCAGGCCGCGGGCGATGGCGACGCGTTGCTGCTCGCCGCCTGAAAGCTGCGAGGGCATGGCCCGCGCCCGGTGCTGCACGTCCAGCGCGGTGAGCAGCTCCAGCGCACGCCTGCGCGCCTCGTTGTTGGGGACGCCGGCCAGCATGGGCAGCAGCGCCACGTTGTCGGTGACATCGAGAAAGGGGATCAGATAGGGCGCCTGGAACACGAAGCCGATCTTGTCGCGGCGCAACGCACGAAGATCCCGGACTTTCCAGCCGTTGTCGTAAATGACTTCGCCGCCCAGGGTTATGCGACCGGCGGTCGGATCGATCACCGCGCCCAGGCATTTGAGCAGCGTGCTCTTGCCCGAGCCGGACGGCCCGATGAGCCCCACCACTTCGCCGGGCTCCACCCGCATGTCCACGCCCTTGAGTGCGTCGACCGCGGTCTCACCGCTGCCATAGCGCTTTTTCAATCCCTCGATGCGTATGCCCTTGGTCGTCACGATCAACCTCCGATCGCTTCCGCCGGATCGACCCTGAGCGCCATGCGAATGGCAATCAGGCTCGCCAGCGCGCAGATCGCCATGACGGCGAAGAAGCCCGCGATGGAGTCCTGCGGCATGAGCAGCACGTACTTGGGAAACAACGGTGCCGCATAGGTCGCGCTGATCTTGCCCACCGCGAAGCCGATTATCCCGAGGGCAAGCGCCTGCTGCAGGATCATGGCGGCGATGGTGCGGTTCTTGGTGCCGATGAGCTTCAACACCGCGATCTCGCGGATCTTGTCCATGGTCAGCGTATAGATGATGAAGGCGACGATGGCGGCGCTGACGATGGCCAGGATGACCAGGAACATGCCGATCTGCTTGGCAGAGGTGGCGATCAGTTTGCCGATGAGGATCTTTTCCATCTGGGGGCGGGTGTAGACCGTCAGTCGCTTCCAGCGGCGAATGGATTCGGCCACCTCTTCGGGCGCGTGTCCGGGTTTGAGCGTGACCAGCACAGCATTGACATACGGATGGGTGCTCTGCTATGCGATCACCGCCTCCAGCAGACCCGGCACGCCGGGCCGATTGAGCGCCGGGTTGGCGGAGGTCGCGCGGCGGCTTTGCCAGATGGCGTCGTTGTCCTTGAGGAACTGGGCTTCCTGGGCGTCCTTGAGCGGGATGAATACCATCGGATCGCCGCTGGACGACACCATGCGCCGCGTCAGTCCCACGACGGTGTATTGGTTGCGCCGGATCGTGAGCTTATCGCCCAGCCTGAACCCGGTGGCGATGTCGGCCACCGCCTCATAGTGGCCGCGCGTGAGCTGGCGTCCCGCCACGAGATAAGGCGGCCATCCGGGGGTCAGGCCAGGCGTGCCAGGAGCGATGCCGACCACCATGGAACGCACGTCGCGTGCGCCTTCTCGCACCTGCATCGTCAGATAGGTCACGTTCGCTGCCTGGGCCACGCCCGGCATGGCGAGGATGGCACGGTAGAGGTCGTCGTTCACGCTGGACGATTCTGCGTAAGGGCCGAGGGTATCTTTTTGCACCACCCAGAGATCGGCGCCACTGTTGTCGAGCAACACGCGTCCGTCGTCCACCATGCCCCGGTACACCCCGGCCATGACCAGCGTCACGCCGATCAGCAGACCGAGCCCTACGCCGGTGAAGACGAACTTCCCCCAGGCGTACAGGATGTCGCGTCCCGCCAGGCTGATCATTTCGATGCCCCGGGAATGCGCTCGACCACGTGGATGCGGCTATGCGGACCGAGCGCCTTTTCGCTGTAGACCACCACCCGGTCGCCGGCCTTCAACCCTTCGAGTACCTGCACGTAACCATCGAGATCGGATGCGCCGAGCTTGAGCGGGGTGAAGCGCGGCTCGCCATCCGTGATCTGCCAGACGCCCACCTGGTCGCCCTGGCGCTGCACGGCTGCGTTGGGGATGACCGGCGCGGCGGGGAGCGCCGGCAGGTCGATCGTGACTTCAGCCAGTTCACCGATGGGTGGCAAGGATTCGGGAACCTCGTCGAAGATCACCTTGGCGAGTAATTCCTCGGTGACGGCATCTGCCTTCGGCTCCACCCGCAACACCCGACCGCGCAATGCCTCCCCGCTGCGCGAGCGCAGAACGACCCTTGCTGGAAGGTTCGCAGCAAGCCCCTGGGCGCTCACCTGATCGAAACGCACATTGACCCACAGGCTCTTCGGATCGATCAATTCCACGACCGCCTGGCCTGCGACGACCGTCGTGCCCGGCTCGGCATCACGCAAGGTGACCACGCCATCCACAGGGGCGATCAGGCGCAGGTTGCCCCGCTGCGCGCGTAAGCCTTCCAGATCAGATCGGACGCGAGCCAGGTCTTCCCGCGCAGCGGCCAGGGCGGCATCGGCAATTTGCGCTTCCTGCCGTTTGGTGAGGAGCATCTCCTCGCTGGTCGCACGCGCGGCGTGGAGCTGCTCGTAGCGGCGCGCCTGGGTTTCGGCGTAGGTTTGCCGTGCCGTTGCCTCAGTGAGCGCCGCCTGCGCACGCTTGAGTGCCGCCTCCTGTGAGCGGATCCGGTCATCGAGATCCACCGGATCCATTTCACCGAGTATCTGTCCTGCTTTGACGCGGTCTCCGACGTGGACCTCGAGCCGTTTCACCCGCCCGGCAAACGTGGGGCCTATTTTGTAGGTGTAGCGCGCCTCGACGGTGCCGATACCGAACAGCGCGGGACGGATCGACCGTGCCTCAACCTTGGCCTGCGTCACCGCCACGGGCGCCAGCGGGCCGGAGCGCAGGGCGACATAGACCAGCAGCGCTGCGAGCGGGACGAGGACCGCGATGAGCGCCAGGGTACGGCGTTGCAGTGCTGGAATTTTCATGTCTTGGCTCCGATACCGCGCCGATAGATGGCAAACACGCGTGGCGCATCGCGATGGATGCGCTCCACATCGCCCGCCAAGAGCGACTGCATCACCAGTCCTTGGATGGTGCCGATAAAGAGGGTGGCGGCGGCCTCCGTATCGAGCGTTTCATCCAGCTCCCCACGGGCCTTGCCTGCCTCGATCAGGTGGTGCAGACGTTCGCCATAGCGGCGGAGGAGCGTCTGCGCCATCTGTTTGGTCACGGTTGGTTCGGCGCGCTGCAGTTCGCCGAACAACATGCGGGGCACACCCGGGTGCTCGACGACAAAGGCCACGTGCGCCATGAACATGGCCTCGAGCCCGGCCAAGGGTGAAGCGGCCGCCTCCGCCGCCCTGTCCAGGCGCGCAAGCAAGCGCTCCGCCACCCACTCCATGACGGCCTGCAAGATGGCGTCCTTGCTCGGAAAGTGTTTGAACAGGGCGCCCTGGGTGACGCCCATGTGTTTGGCGATCGCCGTGGTCGTGATCTCGCTCGGATTCTGTTTCGCGGCCAGTTCCACCACGGCTTCCACCGTGGCGGTGCGGCGCTCGTCTGCAGGCAGGTGCCTGGGATGGGGGCTCATGGCTTAAACCTAAAGTCAGTAACTTATTACTATCTTATGGGTTTGCAATGGCCTGTCAAGCCCCTACGGATAGAGGGACAGGATGTCCAAACGGATCCAATGCCCCCGATTACCCTCGCACGGGGGATCCTACGATCCTGCTCGCTTTCGCCCGCTGTTCCTCCCACGACAACGACGTCCCCGAGGCCGGATCGAACAGGGTCACCTCCGGCAGCAAGGTTTCGTCGAGGATCGCGGCGACGATGTCCGGCGCCAGGGTGGTGAGGTTCACCATCCGGCTCACATCGGCCCGGTCCATCCCCTCGCGTTCGGCCACCTCGGTCAGCGTGCGTGCCTGGCCGAACTCCACTGACGCCCACCAGCGGTGGCCGCGGAAAGCGCGAGCTGGATCGGCGTCGTCACCTCGCGCTCGAAATGGGCGAAGAAGAGCAGGATGTTGAGCATCAATCACCCCATCGAGGTGGTGCTGTGGAACTGCTGCGTGTCCGAAGGAGGCGCCGTGGCGCTGGAACACGTTGATCATATTGGGAAAGTCGGCGTGACCGCGCCTCAAGGGATCGATCTCATGAGACCCGTCGATCAAAGCCCCATCAGCCGGTATCCTACCTGCAGCTCGGTAATCAAATACCGTGGACGTGCCGGGTCGTCTTCGAGCTTTTGGCGCAGATTGGCCATATGCACACGTAGGTAGTGGGTTCGCTCAGCATGGCCTGGTCCCCAGACTTCAAGAAGCAGCTGGCGGTAGGTGAGCACTGCGCCCTTGGCACGCATCAGCGCCGCAAGCAGCCGATATTCGATCGGCGTGAGATGCACCGGCTCGCCTCGTTTTCGTACTTCATGGCGCACGATATCCACTTCGACATCGCCAAAGCGGACGATGCCATCCGGGGTCTTCACCTCATAGCGGCGCAGCAAAGCGCGCAGCCGAGCCAGCAGTTCGTCCATGCCGAAAGGCTTGGTCAGATAGTCGTCAGCGCCGGCGTCCAGGGCCGCAACCTTTTCCCGCTCCTGATCTCGGGCAGAGAGCACTAGGATGGGAAGATCCGACCAGCCACGTACCTCCGTGATCAAACGCTTGCCGTCGCCGTCGGGCAGGCCCAGGTCGACGATGACGAGATCGGGCTGCCGCGTGGTGGCGTCGATCAGACCGCGCTTGACACCATCGGCCTCGGTGATCCTATAGCCCGCGTCTTGGAGCGCCATGCGCACGAAGCGGCGGATCTGCGCATCGTCCTCGACCAACAGGATGTGAGCGGCGTTCATACCGCTCCTTCGGGTGGCAATGTACCTTTAGGCAGCCGCAGCGTGACGATCGTGCCATGTGGTTGTTTCTGCCGGACATCGATCTTGCCGCCATGCAGATTCACGATCCGCTCGACCAGGGCCAAGCCCAGCCCCATTCCGGGCACGGTGGATTCCGGACTGCCGCGGCGGAAGGCCTCGAACAGGATGCGCGGCTCTTCGACAGGGAAACCCGGGCCGTTATCAGCCACGTCGATGATCACCTCGCTGCCCTCGAGTCGGGCACGAAGCTCGACGTTCGTGTCGGCGGACGTGTGCTTGAAGGCGTTGTCCAGGAGATTGACGAGGGCGCGTTCGAGCAGCAATCCGTCCACCTCGATCAGTGGCAGCTCAGGCGGCAGTTGCAGTTGCAAGCGATGGGAACCTTGCGCGGCTTCGACGTGCCGCAGTGCGCTGCCGATGATTTCCTCCAGCGAATGCCATTGTTTGTCGATGCGTGTCGCCCCCGACTGCAGCTTGGCCAGCTGCAACAGGTTGTCGAGGAGCCGCTGCATGTCGCGCGCCTGAACGACGATTCGTTGCAAAAACTCGGCGAGCTCGCCACCACCCGAGCGCTGGACAGCGACCTCGGCGGCGCCCAGGATGCCGGCCAGTGGAGTACGCAGGTCGTGAGACAGCGTGAGCAGAAGGGTGTTGCGCAGACGTTCACCCTCCATCTGCACCAGGGTATCGCGAGCGACATCGACGAAGTGGACGCGCTCGATGGCCACGGCAATCTGACCGGCACACGCCTCCAACGCTGCCAAATCCTCGGGCAGTTCCCATGGCGCCGTTGCCGCTGGCTCGACCACCAACACCCCGCGCACGCGCATCGGCGCTTTCAACGGCAGGTAGCACCCGGTGGCGGCGCTCAAGGTTCCGGTGCAGGCGCCTGCCATCTCGCCATGATCGTGTACCCATTGTGCCACACTGACATCGACCTGTGCGGAGCCGCCGGTCCGGCCGGTGATGCGCCCATTGGCATCGGCAAGCGCGAGGGACACCTTGGCTTCGAAATACGCCTCGAGTGTCTGTACGGCGATCTCGACGATGCGCTCGGCGGTCAACGCACCCGACAAGGCGGTGGACAGGCGTGTCAACAGAGCGCTACGCTGCTCGCGTTGCCGCATGGCGATCACGGCGAGACGCAGTCGCGCCGTGAGCTGGCCTATGATCAAGGCCACCGTCAGCATCAAAACGAACGTCAACAGATACTCGGTGTCGCTGACGGCAAAGGACCAACGGGGTGGCACAAAAAAATAATCGAAACACAGCACCCCCAGCAGGGCGGCCAGTGCACCTGCCCGACGCCCCCAGCGCAAGGAGACCAACACCACCGTCAGCAAAAACAGCATGATGATGTTGGACAAATCGAAGATCCGGGACAGGGGCCAGGCGACCAGTGTGGTCGCCGCACAGGCAAGCGCCGCCCACAGATAGGGATGGCGGGTGCGTCCCGCATCCTCGGTAAGCACCCGCCGTGCAGCCCGGCCACGTGTTGGTAGACCGACGACCAGTAGTTCGATGTCGGGCGCAAGGCGGCTAACACGCTCCGTAGTGGGCGACCGCCACAGGCGCAGCCACGCCGAACGCGGGCGCCAGCCCAGCACCACGCGGTTGGCGTTGCGCTGGCGTGCATGAGCGATGAGCGCGCGGGCGACATCGTCGCCGGCGAGCGTCGTCACCTCCGCACCCAGCCGGCGCGCCTGAGAGAGAATCGCCATCGTCCGCTCGCGTTCCTCTTTTGCTGTACGAGCACCGATGCGATCCACGTAAACGACGATCCATTCGGCCTCGATCCTCGTGGCCAAACGCGCAGCGAATCGCACCAGCGATTCATCTCCCGGATGACCGATGCCCACCAAGATCCGCTCGCGGGTCGGCCAGACGGTTTCGATGGCCTCGCGCGCGCGGTACTCGCGCATCTGTACGTCCACCCGGTCGGCGACGCGCCGTAGCGCCAGCTCCCGCAAAGCGATCAGGTTGCCGGGGCGAAAGAAGCGCTCGATTGCCGTCTGCGCGGTCTCCGGCATATAGACCTTACCAGCATGCAACCGCTGGATTAGGTCTTCTGCCGGCAAATCGATCAGCGTCACTTCGTCGGCGCGATCGAACACCCGATCGGGGATAGTCTCACGCACTCGGACGCCGGTGATGGCGGCCACCACATCGTGCAGACTCTCCAGGTGCTGCACGTTCAACGTGGTATAGACGTCGAAGCCGGCATCGAGCAGTTCTTCGACGTCCTGCCAACGCTTGGCATGGCGGCTGCCGGGCACGTTGGTATGCGCGAGCTCGTCCACCGCGATCAGCGATGCACTCGACGCCAGTGCCGCATCGAGATCGAACTCCGGCAAGGTACGGCCGCGGTACTCGACAGCCTTCCGGGGAAGCCGCGGCAGATCCTCGAGCAGCGCTTCCGTCTCCTTGCGCCCGTGGGTCTCGACCACCCCTACCAGCACCGCCACGCCCTCGCGCCGGCGCTCGTGCAGCGCCTGGAGCATGGCATAGGTCTTGCCCACGCCGGGACAGGCGCCGAAAAAAATCTTCAGCCGCCCGCGACGACGCTGGGCTTCCTCCGCCTGGACGACGGCGAGCAGCCGATCTGGGTCGGGACGCACGTCATCGCCAGCTGTATTCACAGGTAGCGCCGTCCAGAGTTATTGGGAGAAAAGCGCATCCGCATGAACTCAAAAACTGCGTGCGATCCAGAGGGTGGCCCGCGATCGGCCCATTTCTAGCCCGTTTCGATCAGTCCATAACGCATGGTCGGCATTGGTGCCGGTATATTGCACGCCCACACTCGTGCCTTTCCAGAGTGCACCGGATCTTCCCAGGTCATAGCTCACGGCAAGCTTCCAGTCCTCGTAACCGAAAGCGCGTGCGTCGCCACGGAAACGCTGTTTTCCCCAGTGCAACCCAACGCTCAGACCCGTGTCAGCCAGCGGTATGCTGGTGCCGATGTCGAGATAGGTACTACCCACCGGCGCACTGAAACCGAAGGTGTCACCCAGGCTGTAGTAGAGCTTTGCGGTCAGCCATTTCCAGCCCACTCCGGCATAGATCTCGTTGGTATCGGCCGCTACCACGCCGGTCGGACGTCTACGGGATAATTGTAACGAATCACGCCGAGGTCGTAACTGAGACTATTGTCGACATTTCCGCGCCATCCGCCATAAATGTCGAGTTCCAGGCTGCCCGTGCGGTAGCCTTGATAGTCTTGGAGCCAGGCGACATTGGAACCCCAGAGCCCTGCATACAAGCCGGTGGGGTGGACGAGTTCGACGCCAGCCTGAAGCGCCGGTTTGTGGGCCGTTTGGGTCATGCCACGAAAAACGTACTGACTGTAGAGACCCAAGTTGCCGCTGACAGTCACCTCGGATACCTCGCTGGCAAGCGCAGGTGTGCAAAGGCCGAGGAGCGCATAGCTCATGGCGGCGGCTGCCGCCATGATCGAAGGATTTTTCGACATCGTGTCTTCTCCGAAAAAATGCCAATCTGACGCGCTCAACGCGATCCACTGGTGGATTGGCCTGCGAGGCGATCGAGCGCAAGATTGAGTTCGAGCACGTTGACGCGGGGCGCACCCAGCACGCCGAGCATCGGCTGCTCGGTGTGTGCGCGCACCAGCGTAACGACCTGCGCCAAAGGCAGGCCGCGCGCTTTGGCCACGCGCGGCGCCTGCCACTGTGCTGCTTCGGGAGAGATGTCCGGGTCCAGGCCGCTGGCCGAGGCGGTGACCATGTCCATTGGCACCGGCCCTTTTGCATCCGGGTTAGCCGCGCGCAAGGCGGCGAGGCGCGCCTGCACAGTTTCTACGAGTACGGGGTTGCTCGGCCCCAGATTGCTGCCGCCGGAGGCGACCCCATTGTAGGGCAAGGTCGCGGTAGCCGATGGCCGACCCCAGAAATAGCGCGGATCGCTGAAGTCCTGGCCGATCAGCCGGCTGCCGATGATTTTTCCGTCCTGTTTGATTAGACTGCCGTTGGCCTGCCAAGGCATGGCGACCTGAGCGATGCCAGTGAGGGCGAGTGGGAAGACCAATCCAGTGAGTGTCGCCAGCAGTGCGAAACTCACCAGGGCCGGGCGCAGCACGGATTTGAGTTCGTTCATGACGTTCCTCCTTTGTGGTTACGCCCAGCCGAACGCCACCAGCACCAGATCGATCAGCTTGATGCCGATGAATGGCGCGATGAGCCCACCCAGGCCGTAGATCAGCAGGTGACGGCGCAGCAGCCGCTCGGCTGGTTCCGCCCGCCAGCGCACACCCTTGAGTGCCAGCGGGATCAACGCGACGATGATGAGTGCGTTGAAGATCACCGCAGCCAAAATGGCTGACTGTGGACTATGCAGGTCCATTACGTTGAGTACGGCGAGCTGTGGGTAAGTAGCAACGAATGCTGCCGGGATGATGGCGAAGTACTTGGCGACATCGTTGGCGATGGAAAAGGTAGTGAGCGCTCCACGGGTCATCAGCATCTGCTTGCCCACCTCCACCACCTCCAAGAGCTTGGTCGGGTTGGAGTCCAGGTCCACCATGTTGCCCGCTTCCTTGGCCGCCTGGGTACCGGCGTTCATCGCCACGGCCACGTCCGCCTGCGCCAGCGCTGGCGCGTCGTTGGTGCCATCGCCGGTCATCGCCACGAGATGCCCTTCGGCCTGGTATTTGCGGATCAGCGTGAGCTTGTCCTCGGGGGTGGCTTCGGCCAGAAAATCGTCCACCCCTGCCTCGGCGGCAATGGCCGCGGCGGTGAACCGGTTGTCGCCGGTGATCATCACCGTCTTGATACCCATGCGCCGTAACTGTGCGAAACGCTCCCGGATGCCGCCCTTGACAATGTCCTTGAGCTCGATCACGCCCAGGGTCCTCGCGCCGTCAGCCACCAGCAGCGGCGTGCCGCCCTGGCGGGCGATCGCTTCGGCGCGCTCGCGCGCTGCCGCTGGCAGCTCGCCCCCCGCCTCGTGCACGAAGCGTTCGATGGCGTCGACCGCGCCCTTGCGGATACTGCGTCCGTCGATGTCGACACCGCTCATGCGGGTACGCGCCGAGAATGCAACGAAATGCAGGCCATGGGTCTCGCGCTCGCGTAGATTGAAGCGCTGCTTGGCCAACACGACGATGGATCGCCCTTCCGGCGTCTCATCGGCCAGCGATGCGAGTTGCGCGGCGTCGGCCAGATCGCGTTCAGCCACGCCGGGCGCGGGATGAAAAGCCACGGCCTGGCGGTTACCGAGCGTGATGGTGCCGGTCTTGTCCAGCAGCAGCACGTCCACGTCACCGGCGGCCTCCACGGCGCGGCCGGAGGTGGCGATTACGTTTGCGCGCAGCATGCGGCTCATGCCGGCGATACCGATGGCCGCGAGCAGGGCGCCGATGGTGGTGGGAATCAGGCAGACGAGAAGCGCAATCAGCACCGTGACCGAGACCGGCTGTCCCTGACCCGCGGCCTGTGCGCTGTATTGCGAGTACGGCAAGAGCGTGGCGCAGACGATCAGGAACACCAGGGTCAGTGCCACCAGCAGGATGGTGAGCGCGATTTCGTTGGGCGTGCGCCGGCGCTTGGCCGCTTCGACCATGGTGATCATACGATCGAGAAAGGTCTGCCCCGGCTGGGCGGTGATGCGCACCACGATCCAATCCGAGATCACCTTGGTGCCGCCGGTCACGGCCGAGCGGTCGCCGCCGGACTCGCGGATCACCGGCGCGGACTCGCCGGTGATGGCCGACTCGTCCACAGAGGCCACCCCCTCGATCACCTCGCCGTCGGCGGGGATCACGTCCCCGGTTTCGACCAGCACCACCTTACCCACCGTGAGTTCATCACTGGGCACGGGAATCCAGGACGCCCCGTGGCGCGGCTCCTGCAAAACCTTGGCATAGACACGCTTTTTCGCCGCCCGCAGGGCTGCGGCCTGCGCCTTGCCGCGGCCCTCGGCCAGGGCCTCGGACAGATTCGCGAACCACACGGTCAACCACAACCAGGCAGCGACCCACAGGGTGAAGCCAACCGGCGCCGCCAGGCGTCCGAAGGCGGCGAAAAAGCCGATTAAGGTGACTAGGGCTGCCCCGACCCAGACCACGAACATCACCGGATTACGCCATTGCGCCCACGGCGTTAGCCGTTTGAGGGATTCGAGCAATGCAGGCTCGAGCAGCTTGCGGTCGAATAACGATGAGTTTTTTTGCGTGAGGGTTGTCATGACGGACTCCTTCAGCGAATGCCGAACAGCGCGAGATGCTCGGCCACCGGACCCAGCGCCAGAGCGGGCACGTAGTTCAAGGCACCCACCAACAGCACCGTGCCCACCAACAGCATCACAAACAGCGGACCATCGGTAGGCAAAGTGCCTAGTGATGCCGCGACCCGCGGCTTGGACGCGAGGCCGCCGGCCAGCGCGAGCACCGGCACGATCACCAGGAAGCGGCCGAACCACATCGCTGCCGCCAGCAGCACGTTGTAGAACGGCGTATTCGCCGACAGCCCGGCGAAGGCCGAGCCGTTGTTGTTGGCCGCCGAGGTGAGCGCGTATAGCGCTTCGGAGAAGCCATGCGCGCCCGGGTTGAGCAAACCAGCCAGGCCCGGCTCGAGGCGCACCGCAAGCGCCGTGCCGGCCAGAACCAACGTCGGCACGACGATCAGCGCGATCGCCACCATCTTCATTTCGAAGGCACCGATTTTCTTGCCCAGATACTCGGGCGTGCGGCCCACCATCAGCCCGGCGAGGAAGACCGCGACGACGGCAAACAACAGCATGCCGTAAAGCCCAGAGCCCACGCCGCCGAACACCACCTCGCCCAGCTGCATCAAAACCATCGGCACGAAGCCGGCCATCGGCATCAGGCTGTCGTGCATGGCGTTGACCGCGCCGCAACTGGCGGCTGTGGTGACCGCTGCGAACAACATCGAGCCGACGACGCCGAAACGCTGCTCCAGTCCTTCCATGCTTGGACCCTGTACACCAAGTTTCGACAGAAGCGGATTCGGGGTGGCCTGGGCGCTCGCACCGACGGCGTACAAAGCAATGAACAGTACAAGCATCGCCCCGAGCAGCGCCGCCCCTTGCCGCCAGTTGCCCAGCCAGCGGCCGAACAGAAATACCAGCGCCGTTGGGATCAGCAGGATGGCTAGCATCTCGAACAGATTGGTCAGCGCCGTCGGGTTCTCGAAAGGATGCGCCGAGTTGGCGTTGAAAAACCCGCCGCCGTTGGTACCGAGCAGCTTGATCGCCTCTTGGGTTGCCACCGGGCCGAGCGGAATCGTCTGGGTCGTGGCCGTCTGGCTCACGGTCTGCGTACCCTGCTGCACGGTGTAGGTCACCGGATCGAGCAGCTGCGCCGTGTGTGAAGCCGACAGGGTTTGCGGCACGCCCTGCCAGACGAGGAAGAGCGCAAAGACGGCAGACAGCGGCAGCAGCACCCAGAGCGTCGCGCGCGTGAGATCCAGCCATGCATTGCCCAGCCCCTGCGCCGAGTGCCTAACCAGGCCGCGGATCAACGCCAACGCCACGGCGATGCCCGTGGCTGCCGACAGAAAGTTCTGCACGGCCAGCCCCAGCATCTGGGTCAGATTGCTCATGGTGCTCTCGCCCGCATAGCTCTGCCAATTGGTATTGGTCACAAAAGACACGGCGGTGTTGAACGCCAGATCCGGCGACACCGCACCCATGCTCGAAGGATTCAATGGCAGCACGCCTTGCAGACGCTGCAGCACGTAGAGAAAGAAGAGCCCGATGCCGTTAAACAGCACGATCGCCACGGCGTAGCGCCGCCAGCTCATGTCTTCGTCGGCGCGGCTGCCCAGAAGCCGCAGCCAACTCGACTCCAAACTGCCCAGTGGCCGCCAGCGCTGCGCCAGCCGGCCGCTGAACACCGCGTCGCACCACTGTGCCAGCGGCCACGACAGCGCCAGCAACAGCGCGAGATATAGCGCTAACGCGACCCAGGGATTGTCGTAGGCGTTCATTCCAGATCCTCCACTCGGAACAGCGCGTACACCAGATAGACCAACAAACCGGCCGCTAGCAGCGCCGAAAGTCCCAGCAACCACATGGGTTCCATATGCCATCCTCAGCGATGCTTGAGCCAGTCACAGCCGACGATGGCGCCCAACGCGAACGCGACGAAACCTATGGCCCCTGCCAAATAGATCAGATCCAGTACCATTAGCTGCCTCCCGATCACGACATTCGAGGCCGTCATGATCGACAAATCGGTATCAAGACAGGGTTCGATTTGCGGGCGCTGATATCAAGACCGTATCAAGATCGAGCGCGCAAACGTCGTTTCGAGGCCGCACACACTTCTTTCCCGGAGCAAACACCCGATTTTTTCCGACCATGACTTGCACATGTGTCGCTGCCGCCGATGATGCGCCCTGCGTGGTGGCGGCTCTCAGAACAATGGAAGTGCTTCGATCAAGGCGCAGAAAGCCGGTTGGCGATGATGGTACTAGCGCTGCTCCCCGGCTGCGTGCGCTTCACCCCCAAACGGCTTGACCCGATCGCCTAGCAGACGGCCTTGCGGCGACGTGGTGGTAGACGGTGGCGGCGCTTGCCGGTTCATCGTCAGGAACTCAAAGGCGGATGTGAATAAACTCTCAACGTGCAGCGGACAGGAACGCTGAGCGACGTACAGGGGATGCGCAAGGCACAGGACTGGCGTGAGCCAGTTTCCTTGAATGCCCGCACGGCCTTGCGATAGTTGGTGCCCGCAGCAACCGGAGACCAGCGTCACGAAGCGGCGCAAGCAGCCCTTGCCCATGCGCTCACTGCGACAGGGGTCCAACTCGCTCAACGAGTACATCGCGAGCATGAGATCAGCACGGCGTGGACAGGGAATGCGCTATTGATACGTGTCAGGTCCCGCCTGATTGTAAACACGTTTTTTGAACAGATCGGGGCGTTTAGCGTACCAGTTTTTGAGGGCCTCTTGAGGAGTGATATGGCCGAGCGCCTTCTGCGGGATGGACTGGTTGT
>JAKAEJ010000038.1 GCA_021818335.1 Pseudomonadota bacterium
CCGCGTGGATCTTGCAGTGGATCGTTCGCCTGTGGCTGATCTGGCTGGCGTGGCATGCCCTCGTGGTCCCGAAGCTGGTGCATCCGCTACTTCGCCGATTGCGATTGCGACGCTGGCATCCACCGACCGATGGCGATCCGTTCGGGATGGCGGTGGAGCGCTTCCATGCCGTCGAGGCGCCTGACGGGGCGATGGCCGCGGCGCTGGTGATGCCAACAGGCGAGAAGTGCTACTTCGCCGGCCACGTCGACGGCCGCCACGCACCCAAGCCGGACGGCGAGACCCGCTTTGAAATAGGCTCCATCACCAAGACGTTCACGGCGACCCTGCTGCTGGCCATGCAACGCGCGGGCCACGTCGAACTGGACACGCCCGTCGATCGCTTGCTTTCGCCATCGCAACGCCTTGGTCGCCAAGAACCTCGGGCCATGACCCTGCAGGACCTTGCGACCCACCGTTCCGGCCTGCCCCGCTTGCCGTGGGGACTGCCGATGCTCGCAGGGCTCTATCTTTATCCACGCCAGCCTTATGCCTGGATCAGCGAGCGCGTCGTCTTTGCCTGGCTTCGGCGTCGGCGAGTGCGAGGCGTGGGGCAGCATTACAGGTATTCGAACCTGGCGTTTGGCGTGCTGGGACTACTCTTGGCACGCGAAGCCCGAACCAGCTACGGCGAGGCGCTGCATCGATGCGTTCTCGAGCCACTGGGCATGCGCTCCACGTTGCTGGCGGGGTCCTCGCCGGCAGTTGATCCGTCGCTGGCGCAGCCACACAGTATCCTGGGCAGACGGGTGCCGGCCTGGAACCTGCGCGCACTGGAGGCGGCGGGCGGCCTGCGTAGCTCGCTGCATGACATGCTTCGCTGGCTGCATGCGAACCTTGCATTGACGGAACCGGTTGGAGCCGCGATGCATTCACCATGCGCTGATGGTCTTGCGGCGGGCCGGCGCATCGCCTTGGGCTGGCATGTCGACGGCCACGGCGACGATATCGTGGTCTGGCATAACGGCGGAACGCGCGGATCAAGAAGCTTCATGGGCTTCATGCCGGCACGCCGGTTGGGGGTCGTGGTGCTTTGCAGTCAGGCCATTTCCGTGGATACGCTGGGCCTGACTCTACTGCGCGCGGCAAGGCAGGGGTCTCTGGATCGCAGCCACCGTCAGGCATGACGATATCCATGGCCGCTGCAGGCCCCGCGGCGCCGAACCCGTGGCAGAGGCGCGACCGCTACCCGCGCACCGGGTCAGCGGCAAGCAAGTCAGTGCGGCGCGCAATTGGGCTCATCAATCCAATTAACATCGGCGCAAAACCCTTTGAGGCAAGGCGATGCCAGTACCAAGATCGAGGGACGCGCTTGGCACCATTCTGATCATCGGTGCTTCGCGCGGCTTGGGCCACGCGATGGCGACTGAATTCTTGAAGAAGGGATGGACGGTCATTGCCACCGTGCGCGGCAATCGCCGTACCGCGCTGCATGAGCTTGCCAGTGTCCATGGCGAGCGATTGCAGATTGAGCAACTGGATGTGAACGTGCCGGATGAGATCGTGAAGCTACGTGAACGGCTGCGGGAGCTTCACCTGGACATCCTGTTCGTTAACGCGGGCACCACAAATGCGAATCCGGCCGAGACGATTGCCGAAACCTCGACTGAGGACTTCATTCGCGTGATGGTAACGAACGCTTTGAGCCCAATGCGGGTTATCGAGACACTGGAGGATCTCGTCGCCACCGATGGAATGATCGGCGTCATGTCCTCCGGCCAGGGTAGTCTCACCAACAACACCAAGGGCGGCCACGAGTCATATCGCGGCAGCAAGGCGGCGCTGAACCAGTTGATGCGCAGCTATGCCGCACGGCATACCGACGACTCGCGGACACTATTGCTGGTCGCGCCGGGGTGGATCCGGACCGACTTGGGCGGACCGGACGCACCATTCACCATCGAGGAGACGGTGCCACAGATCGTGGACATGCTTCTCGCGCAGAGGGGCAAGCCCGGGCTGAGATTTCTTGACCGCGCCGGTCAAACCGTCCCGTGGTGATGAGCGCACTACCGTGCGTGTCGAGCGCTATTTCCGGCCACGCGCCGGAGTTGGGACGATCCAGCCGATGCATACCGAGACCCAGACAGCATGCCCCGCGGCAATCGTCCGTGGCGTCCTCACCGGCCCGAAGGCTTGGGGGGGGGACGCCAACCGCCATCAGGCATTCCGTTCCCCGCCGACATCAAGGCAAGATCCTTGCACCATTCCGCCACACCTGTTTGACACGGAATGAATCGTCCAATGCCACCAGGTCCGCGATGCAGCCAGCGGCAATACGCCCGCGTTCGTGCGCGAGCCCGATGGCTCGTGCAGGATATTCCGCAGCCATTCGCAACGCCTCCGCGGCCCCCACGCCCAAATTGGCTACGGCATTGCGGACCGCAGTCGCCATGTCAAGCGCTGAGCCAGCGAGTGTGCCTCCTGCCGTCGCGCAACGTCCTCCGCTGCACCGGATCTCTCGACCATCGAGTGCGAATGTCTCGCAGCTGCCACCGACGGGAGGCATGGCATCCGTCACGAAAAACACCGCTCCCCTTGGCTTGGCAGCCAGGGCAATCCTGAGTGCTGCGGGATGCACATGATGTCCATCGTTGATGATGCCGCACCATGCGTGTCGATCCTCGAGGGCAGCGCCGACGACACCCGGGGCGCGGGCGAGCAGCGGAGACATCGCATTGAACAAGTGGGTGAAGCCGCCCGCCCCTGCCTCGAGCGCGCTCCGGGTGGCTTCATACGTCGCATCGGAATGTCCAATCGCAACGAACACGCCGGCACGACGCAGGGCCGTAATCTGCGCCGGATCCACACGCTCCGGCGCGAGGGTGACGAGCCGTATCCCACGATGGGCGCTGGTCAGCGATTGCAAATCTGCGTCGTCCATGGCTCGGCAGTGGCCCGCGTCATGCACGCCTCGACGGTCAACGGCAATGAAAGGTCCCTCGACATGCAGACCGAGGACTCCCGGCAACTTCGACTGAACTGCATCCTCCACGACAGCAAGTGCCTTCGCCAATGTGTTGCGATCCGAACTGATCAAGGTGGGCAGCATCGAGGTCGTTCCAAATCTCGCATGCGCCGCGACCATTCGTTCCAGCGAGGCCCACGAAGGTTCGTCGTTGAAGAGAATGTCACCACCGCCGTTGACCTGGAGGTCGATGAAACCGGGGGCCAGGATCATGCCGTCCAGATCAACGCACTCGCTGCCTTCGAGGCTCAATTCGTTCTGCCGTGCGACTCCGATGATCCGTGGGCCTTCGATCACCACCACGAGGTTCTCATCTAGACCATGGTCCGTGAGGACCCGTCCACGCGTCAGGGCTGTCGCCATCAGGTTGTCTCCGTGACCTTGCGCAGGTGCGGCGGCGAGTCGGGGTCGAAGCCGCGGCGGAGGGCCAGATCGTTGACCATGCGGTAGAAGGCCACGATCTGTGCGACGGGCGTAAACGCTGCGTGCTCGGAGACCGGCACGGGCAAGGAATTCAGTCCATGGGCATCCGTACCGGCAATCCAGACCGGCGCACCCCTCGCCCTGAACTCCCGGGCCATGGCGATCGTGCCCTCGCAGGACTCGTCGCGTTGCACGAATGTCAGAACGGGGAAGCCTTCGTTGACAAGGGCCATGGGCCCATGCCGCACTTCGGCTGCGCTGAATGCCTCAGCGTGCAGGCCACAAGTCTCCTTCAACTTGAGCGCAGCTTCCTGGGCAACGCCAAATCCGGGGCCTCGCCCTACGACGAACAGATCATGCGCCGACGCCAGTCCGTCCAGCAAGGAGGACCAGTCACATTGCAACGCGCGCTGGAGCAGTTCGGGTAACTCGGCCAACGCTTCGTCGAATTCGAAAGATGGTTCCCAATGACCCGCCAGCTGCAGCACGGAAGCCAATGCACACACATAGCTTTTGGTTGCGGCGACGCTCGATTCGGGACCGGCATGCAGGGGGAGGACGAATTGGGCGGCATCCGCCAGCGGTGACGCCTCGTCGTTGACCATGGCGACGACGGTCGCGCCCGCACGCCGCGCGGCTGCGGCGCTCCGGATCAGATCCGGGCTGCGTCCCGACTGCGAAATCGCCAAGTAAAGCGCCTCGTCAAGGCGCGGAGCCACCTTGTAAACCGACGCGATTGACGGAGACGCCGAGGCCGTCATGAGACCCAGTCTCGTCTCGAAAATGTGCTTGGCGAAGGTCGCCGCATGGTCGGAGCTTCCTCGCGCACAGGTGACCGCGAAGCGCGGTGGCCGGTGGCGAAGATGATCCACGAGTCGCCGTACCGAAATGGCATTTCCCTGCAACATGCGTGCAACCGCCTCCGGCGATTCTTTCGCCTCGGCCAGCATGTGCGTGCAGTGGCGATTCCTGTCGATGGCCGCCGGCTCGTGGTCGCTCATCGGCCATGCCCCTCAAGGCCGGCGGTGTCGGACACCCGCTCGGCGCGATCGCCGCGCATTGGCGAACGCATCGGCGTCGCCAGGTCGCCGGGGCGGGCACCGTGGCCTTCCAATGGCTTGCTCGACGGTGGCGATCCCGACGTCGAGCCGGGCGCGCCGGTCGGCCGGAAGGCGAGAATCAGCCCCGACGCTCCGGCATTTTCGGCGGTGCCGTCGACCCGCGCACGACGAGCCGCGGGCTGAATCCCTGATTTTTCGGCAGGGGATCGGACATCCCAGCCGCATGCGATGACCGGAGATGTGCCATCAGCAACAAGGCCGCATGGCGGGCGATGTCTTCGGTCGGCTGGTTTGCAGTTGTCAGTGCAGGCCACGATTGCTTCGAGAACGGACTGTCTTCGAAGCCCGCCACCGAGAGGTCGAAGGGAACCTCGAGACCACCCGAGCGTGCAGCGGCCACCACACCGGAGGCAATCTCGTCGTTGGAACCGAATATCGCTGTCGGCCGTTCGGGCAAGGCGAGCAACTTGCGCGCGGCCCGGAACCCGTCGTCGAAAGAATAATCCCCCGGGACGATGAGCTTCCGGTCGATGGGCAGACCGTAATCCTTCAGTGCATGCTCGTAGCCCAGGTAGCGTTCGGAACTTGATCCGTGGGACTTCCCGCCCCAGACAAAGCCGATGCGACGATGGCCGAGCTGGATCAGATGCTTGGTAATCTCGTAGGCCGCGTCGCGGTCGTCGACAAAAACGCTCGGATAAGTACCGCCAGGGTCCGACGCGGCGGAAATGATGCGCACGAAGGGAATCCCCTGGCCCTTGAGTCCATCCAGCAATGCCTGGCGCTCGGACATCGGCGGCGCCAGGACCAAACCTGCCAGATGGGAGTGTTTGACCAGATTGGCGAGCTCCGCCAGCAGTGTTGGCGATGATGAATCGCAGGGATGAATCTGCAGTCCAAATCCCGATTCGCGGCAGGCCGACAGAACGCCCGTCTGCGCGCTGATGATGTAGTACGGGTTGGGGTTGTCGTAGACGAATCCGATCGCGTACGAGCGTGCTGCCCTCAAGTTGCGTGCGGCAAGATTGGGTTGGTAGCCCAGTTCCTTGATGGCGCGCTGAACCCGTTCCTGCGTCGTTGGCAATACCGATTCCTCGCGATTGATGACGCGCGAGACCGTTTTGAGGGAAACCTGGGCGCGTTGGGCGACGTCGCGGATGGTAGGGGTTCGCAAGAGCTGGACTCGATTTCGCCGATGGCCTACCCGCAAGGATAACCGCTGCGCTCGCCTGGATCGGTGTCGCGACGGGAAACCGCAGCGACGAGGCGTGGGTCCGATCTCCGGGACGCATCATGTCCCCTCGCCCGCCTTGATCATCGCATTGCGGCGCAATCCAACGCGATATCCGGCGACCGCGTAATAAAGGATATAGACGTAACAGGGCGCCATGAGCCCGAGGAATACGGCCTGGAAATCGAAGTACTGACTGAGGCGCGCGAAGAGCTGGGGAATGACCGCTCCGCCGCAGATGGCCATGATCAGTACCGCCGACCCCAACTCGGTTCGGTCGCCAAGGCCCTTGATTGCCAGCGGGAAGATCGCGGGCCACATCATTGCGTTGGCGAATCCGAGCGCAGCGACACATGCGACGGACACATAACCCGTCGTCAGGAAGGCGGCAACGACCAGGATGGTTCCGAGGATCGCCGATCCCGCCATGTAGCGCTGCTGCGACACGAATTTCGGCGTGGCGACCATGCCTGTCAGGTAGCCCAGCAGCATCGCCGTCAGCGTCAGCGACGTGAAGAATTTGGTCTGATCGAGGGGCAGGTGGAAGGCCAGCCCATAGGTTCCGATCGCGTCTCCGGCCATCACTTCCACGCCAACGTAGAGGAACAGGCACAAGACGCCGAGCCAGAGGTGCGGGAAATGGAAAAGCCCTCGCGGCGAACGGCCATCGCTGGCCGGGCCATCCGGAACGGCGTTTGCATCGGCGCCCCGAATATCCGGGAGCGACGATCGAACGACGGTCAGCGCGTAGACGACCAGGATCGCCGCCATGATGAAGTACGGCATCTGGATGTGGGCAGCAAAGCCATTGAGGATCGCCGCCTTCGCTTGCGTGCCGTGGGCGGCATGCATCGCCGATTCAAACTGGCCGATGCCGCGCAGGACCAGGGTGCCAATCACGAACGGCGCGAGGATGCCCGCGAACTTGTTGCAGATTCCCATGATCGCAATCCGCTGCGCAGCGCCTTCGATCGGTCCCAGGATACTGACGTACGGGTTGACCGCGGTCTGCAGCAAGGCCACACCGGCCCCCAGCACGAACAGGCCGGTGAGTGCGCCGGGATAGTCCCGAAGCGCCGCGAACTCCCCGAATGCGGCGGCCCCCATGGCCATGACGACCAGTCCGATGCCCATGCCGCGTTTCATGCCGGTCGCCCTCAGGATCCACGCCGACGGCAAGGCGAGGAAAAAATAGGATAGGTAGAAGGCCATCGGGACGAGGAACGCATTCACGGTGTCGAGGTTGAAGGCGAGCTTCACGAAAATGATCAGTGGACCGTTGAGCCAGGTCACGAAGCCAAAGACGAAGAAAAGCCCGCCGACGATGACCATCGAGCTGAGGTAGTCCCGATCCGACCTATCCGGTTGCCTTGCAGACATCGATCGACTCCTGGGTTGCTGGCTGTGCCCTCGCACAACGGACGACTCGCGAGGCGCGTGGCTATGAACATCCGTCTGCGTCGCATGCTGCCATGCCATGACTATCGTTGTCATCCATCGATGGCATCGGAAGCGTAGACGCGCGGCGCCAAGCAACGCAAGGCCGGGAATCGCTCAATGCCTGGCATTCCATGGCGTGTTGCAATCGCACATTAATTGTCGCTAATTCAGTAACCTGCGTGAATCGGACGGACGCATGAGGGCCCGTCCTGCGTCCCAGCGCCCGGCATCGGCTCCGTCGTCCGGGATCATTTGACAACGTTATCATTGATGGAACAGACTCAAGCCACGGAGGCGACGCCACACCAACGTCGGCCGGTCCGCGCAACGGGGAAATGCAATGCCGGGTTCGACGTGGGTTCTGGGACAGCCATCGAGCGAGTTCACCCTGCTTGCCGCCGACATCGGCGGGACGCACGCGCGAATCGGCATCGTCCGCGCATCCAGCCCATGCGCCGTCCCCGGCCAACTCGAGTCATTCGCCACGTACGAATGCGCGCGCTACGCAAGCCTGGACGCCATGCTCTCGCACTACCTGCAGGAGCATCGCATTGGAGTCGTCCATAACGCCTCGATTGCCTGCGCGGGTTACCTGACCGACGGACGGGTGCTGAACAGCAATCTCCCCTGGGAAGTCGGCGTTCCCCATCTCCAGGAAAAAATGAGGTTCGAGAACCTTTGCCTTATCAATGATTTCGAAGCGCTTGCTCACGTTGCGCCACATCTCGACCAACACGCCAGCACATGGATCGCTGGTCCGGACCGGCCTGCGCGCGGTCGAATGCTGGTCGTCGGGCCGGGCACCGGGTTGGGTGCCGCTCTCAGCGTCCCGAGCGAAGCCGGCGACCGAACGGTGCTGACCACCGAAGCCGGCCAGGCGGCATTTGCCCCGAGCAGCGACATGGAGCTTCGGGTCCTCTCCAGGCTTCTCGTTCCGGGCGCCCATGTGCCGATCGAACAGATCGTCTCGGGTCCGGGCCTTCTGCTGCTCTATCGCACACTGGCCTCGATCGAGGACCAACCGCCCTCGCTGACAACTCCTGCCGACGTCACCGAGGCAGCGATCGGCGGCGATGACCCCTTCGCGCGCCGGGTGCTGCAGATCTTCTGCGGGCTCCTGGGCAGCACCATCGGAAACCTCGTCCTCTATTACGGAGCCGAGGGCGGTGTCTTTCTCGCCGGGGGAATCCTCCCTCGCATTGCTCAGTTCCTGCGCCACAGCACGTTCCGTGAACGGCTAGTCGACAAGGGGCTCATGCGCCCCGTTCTTGAGCAGGTACCGATCCGTTTGCTCGAACGCAACGATCTCGGGGCGCTTGGCGCGGCGTCCTGGTTCCTGCAGCACCGACCGCAGTCGGCATTGGCCATGGAGGCCCGTCACTGAAGCACCCAGAGGCCGCGTTCCCCATCCGGGGAGGCGGTACATAGCCCACACAACTGACCCCATACCAGGGCACCACCAGAACAGGGAGATCTAGGCATGAAACTTTCGATTTCGATCCTTTCGGCAAGCATCATGGCCGCGCTGTGTCTGAGTTCACCGGTCCATGCGCAAAGCAGCAACACCAACCAGCAGGACGCGAGCAAGGACAACGGCGTCAAGACGCTGGCCGTCGTCAAGGTCGAGGGACTCCGGCAAAGCCTCAAGCAGTCGCTCGATACGGAGCGCAACGCGAACGCGATCATCAACGTCATAACGGCCGAGGACATCGGCAAATTTCCCGCCACCAACGTCGCCGAGGCGCTCGCCCAGATGCCCGGCGTGACCATCGATCGCGTATTGGGCGCAACACAGCGCGTCAGCATCGACGGCATGGACCCGAGCCTCAATCTCAGCTTCCTCGACGGCCATCCGGTCGCCCAGGCGCTATGGCTCTATGGCGACCAGCCGAACCGCGGATTCAACTACTCCCTGCTGCCGCCGGAGATCCTCGGCAACCTTGAAATCTACAAGTCGCCCGAGGCCCGCCTTCCCGAGGGAAGCATCGGCGGCACGATCATCATGCACACGCTGGAGCCGTTGAACCTGCCGGCGAACACGCTGCGCGCATCCATCGGCTACAACTACAACGACATGGCAAGCAAGGGAAAGCCCAATGCCTCGCTGATCTACAGCTGGAAGAACCAGTCGGATACCTGGGGCATCGACGTCGCCGCGGAACATTATGAGCAGGTCACGAACCGGCAAGGCGAGGAGATCTTCGGCTATACGCCCGTCGCCCAGATCGCGAAGGTGAATCCGGCCGTGCAGCAGCAGATCACGGATGGCCAGATTCAGTCGACGGCCGTCATGCCCAATGAAATCAACATCGCGAACTTCCAGCAGACGGAAAAGCGCGACAGCCTCGTCAGCAACATCCAGTTCCGGCCCAATGATCGTTTCGACGCGACGCTGGGCCTGATGTACCTGCGCGACCGCCTCAACAACTACAACCAGTCGATGTATGCCTTTCCCGTCTGGCTGGCAAGCACCCAGCAGGGCATCAGCGGTCTGGTCCAAGGCCCCAATGGCGTCATCATCGCCGGCAGCCAGTGCGACCCGTCGACCCAGCCCACCTGCCCCGCTGGAGCCGCTGGCGCCACCGTATTCGACAACAACGCGCGGCGCGCGACGATCACGACCAAGGGCATCGACTTGCGGGCCGCCTATCACGGCTATGGCTGGAAGCTCAGCGGCCAGGCCGGAGTCAGCACATCGCACGATCCGATCACCCAGGCGTTCATCGAGCCCGTGTATTTCGGCGGTTTCAACTGGAGCATTCCCCAGGGCGTCGAATTCAGCAACCCCGCGGCGGCGCAAAATCCGGCCAACTGGGCTGGCTATTACTTCATGGGCAATTACGCGAGCCTTCCCTACTACGCACGGGATAACTACGCACAGGCCGATTTCCGCTACGACCTCAACGGATTCTTCAAAGACTTTCGCCTCGGCGTCCGCTGGGCCGTGCATCATGAGGGCCAGACGCTGGACGTCTACACGGGTGTCCCGGTCGCGACGCTCGCGCAAATCGGCGCTGGCGGCCTGACCAATCTATCGGGTCTATCGAGCCTCAATTTCTTCCCGGGCAGCATCAACCACGTCCAGCCCTCTGGGCCCAACGCCATCTATGACTACGTGCTATCCACGCCGGGGCTGTTCAACAATCTGTACCCGCCGTTCGTCTATGCCGACACCTTCGGCGTCGCCCAAAAGAGTGAAGCGGGATATGCCCAGGTCGACTTTGGCAATGACGAGAACCTCCGGGGCAACTTCGGCTTGCGCTTTGTCCACACCCTGATCAACGCGTCAGGATTCGTCGTAAGCCAGGCGGACGTCGGCAGCCTGCCCCCACCCCCGGGCAGTTACCAGACCGTGCCCAATTCGCACAACAACGTGCTGCCGTCCTTCAACATCGCGTACAACCTGACGCCCGATGTCGTGCTGCGGGGCGCGGCGGCCGAGACCATCGCCTGGGCTCCGTATAACCAGGAAACGCCCTACACCGAAACCAACGACACGGTCTTGACCGGCGCCGGTGGCAACGCCCACCTCAGCCCGTACAAGTCGTTCAACTTCAACACGTCCGTCGCCTGGTACTTCAACAACCAGTCGGTCCTCGCGTTCTCGTTGTTCTACAAGAACCTGGCGAACTACATCACGCAAGGAACGTCGACCGAGGCACTGTACAACGGGCTTTTCAAGACCGCGCCCAATCTCTATGCCCAGCTGCCGGCAGGGAGCTGCAACAGCGTCGGGATCTGCAACTACAGCATCATCCGCCCGCAGAACGGCGGCCGGGCCGACGTGAAGGGCATTGAGGTCAGCTACCAGCAGCCTTTCAGCACCACGGGCTTCGGGCTTCGCACGAACCTCACCTATACGGATGGTTCCACCCATACGGGAGGACTATTGCCCTACAACTCCAAGCTCTCCTACACGCTGGCGCCCTACTTCGAGAAGGGTCCGATCACGGCAACGCTGACCTACAGTTGGCAGAGCAAGTACCTGGCGGGCGGCTACGTTGCAGGGGCGCCGAGTGCCATGGTTGCGCCATGGGCGGAGCTGGACTTCAACGCCAGCTATCGGATCAATCGCCACTTCTCGATCAGTTTCGATGCCCTGAACCTGCTTGATTCGACCTACAAGGAGTACGCGCAGGGCAATCCGTCCGAGATTTACGCGCGTTACAAGAGTGGACGTGAGTACATCGGTCGGCTCACTTACAAATTCTGATTGACGTGGTGTGTGTGTTTGCGGGCCGGTCCCCTCCCGGCCCGTTTTTTTATCATCAGAGGTCAAGCGGCGGAGGATCTCCATGAAGACAAGGGCTAAGAGGCATCTTCGCAACGTCCTGTGCAGCATCGCGATCGCGGCAGCCATGGCCATCGCGCCAACTCCGGGCGCTGCCGCTTCGACAAGCCGGTCCTCCCGGCCGTGCCACCCCTGCTTCCAGACGGTCGGCTACGTGACCCGCTGGAATGCTGTCGAAGACCGGCGGCTCGGGATGATCAACACGCTGATCTTCGCATTCGCCGAAATCAAGCACGGGGCCGTGGGCCTCTCCCCCGCTGCCGAGAATCGGCTCCGCCCAGTGATTGCCCTCAAAAGACGCGATCCACGCCTCCGGGTCGAAATATCCGTTGGCGGCTGGGGCGCCGGTGGATTTTCCGAGGCGGCCAGCACTGCGGCTGGACGGCGGCTATTTGCCGAATCGGCCGCCGCAATGGTCAGGCAAACCGGCGCCGACGGAATCGATGTGGACTGGGAATATCCCGGAATCAGCCAATCGGGCATTCGCTCGAGTCCGCATGACCAGCAGAACTTCACGTTGATGCTCGCCGCGGTTCGCCAGGCACTCGATGCCCAGGAGAAGGCGGCGCACGAACATTACACCTTGAGCGTCGCCATCGCCGACGGTCCGTTCGTCCGCTACGTCGACATCCCCGCCGTCAACCGGTATGTCGACTGGTTCAACCTCATGACCTATGACTTCGTCAACGGCCTCACGATGACAACCGGGAACCACACGGGTCTCTATGCTTCCCGATGGGCGCCTGCGGACGCGAGGACGACCAATCGCGCAGTCCACCAGTTCCTTGCGGCAGGAGTCCCCTCCAGGAAGCTGATCATTGGCGTCGCTTTCTACGGCCGTGCATTCGGCGACGTCCGGCCGATCCACGATGGCCTCTACCAGCCCTATGGGCATTTCATCGCGATGATCCCGTGGCCGAAGCTCGTCGCCGACTACATCAACAAGCACGGCTTCAAGCGCCATTGGGACGTGCGGGCGCACGCGCCGTTTCTCTGGAATCCGGTCACGCGCACGTTCATCACCTATGACAGCCCGCGGTCGATAGCCGCCAAGGATCGCTATGTCGTACGCCACCATCTCGGCGGCGTCATGTACTGGGAGCAAAGCCTGGATCCGGGCGGCACCCTCCTGCGGGCGATCCACGATGGCCTCGAACGAACACCTTGAATGGCTTCCGGGTATGAAGGGCGGGCCAGGAGTCCTGCGCGTGCATGATGCCGCGAGCAACGTCGACTGCGCCCATGGCGCCGCGCCTCGGAGCATGACCGTAGGCTGATGTCCTTCCGCGCGACGCGTGCAGTCGCTCAACGGCTTTGCGCAAGTGCATTCCACCATCTCGCCCTGCGCCCATGGCCCAGGACGCTGCCTCCGGGTAGCCCCGGAGGCAATGCCGCGCATCGGCGACGGAGGGCGGGACGCGAATCGTCCAGGGCTCAGCGGCATGTCGCCGCCCGCAGAGGCCACCCCTTGGATCGCAAGGGCGAAGATCGCCCGCGCGGGCACGCCAAACCACGGGCCTACAGGCGCTCCGTCAGCCGGTGATGCCGCGCAGGCACCAGTCGAGCAAGGGTCCCTGGAAGACGCCCAGTGCAAGCAGCGCCAGGGCATTGAGCGAAAGGACCCAGCGCAGCGATGCATCGCTGGTCGCAATGAGCGTCCGGTCTTCAGCAGGCGAATCGAAATACATGACCTTGACTACCCGCAGATAGTAGAAAAGGCTGATGATCGCGGCGACGGCTCCCACGATTGCCAACCACAGGAGATTCGCCTGGATGGCCGCCTGGAGCACCAGCAGCTTGGCCCAGAAGCCAAACAACGGGGGCACGCCGGCGAGCGAAAACATGGCAAGGGCCATGAGGCCCGCAAGCCAGGGCGAACGCTGGTTCAGTCCGCGCAGGTCCTCGATCTGATCTGCCTCGAAGCCTGTTCGCGCCAGCGCCAGGATGACGCCGAAGGCCGCGGTCGACATCAGCACATAGGCGATCGCGTAAAACACCGACGCAGCGGCACCGAAGGACGTGCCTGCGCACAGGCCGATCAACAGGTACCCCATGTGGCCGATCGTCGAGTAGGCCAGCATACGCTTCAGATTGCTCTGCACGATCGCGACGAGGCTTCCGATCGCGAGCGAGGCGACTGCCAGCACCGCGAGCATGTCCTGCCAATACGGAAAGAGAGGATGCAGCCCCCCCCCCAGATCCAGCAATCGCAGCGCCATTCCCACGGCAGCGAGTTTGGGTGCCGATGCGACGAACAGGGTCACCGCCGTGGGTGACCCTTCGTAAACGTCCGGCAGCCACATGTGGAATGGGGCGGCGCCAAACTTGAACGCGATGCCCGCCAGCACGAATACGACGCCGAACACGGCCAGCATGTAATGCGGACTCATCGGCAGGGTCGCGCCGATCCCCGCCAGGGAGAGCGTCCCGGTGGCGCCATAGATCATCGACATCCCATAGAGGAGCAATCCGGATGCCATGGCGCCCAGCACGAAATACTTCATCGCCGCCTCGGTCGCTCGCGGCGAATCGCGATCCAGCGCAACAAGCGCATAGGAGGACAACGTCAACATCTCGAGGCCGAGGTAGATCATCACCAGGTTGCCGGCCGACACCAGCATCATGATCCCGAGCAAGGCAAACAGCGCCAGGGTATGGAATTCGCCGGCCGCCAGCTTGCGCATGCGCAAGTAGGGACTCGCGAAGACGAAGACCAGCGCCACCGCGAGGATCGAGAAGAGCTTGAGCAAGCCGGCCAGCGCGTCGTTGATGTACATGCCCGAAAAGGCCGTTGCCGGGCCCACGCGTTGGGCGGCGACGACCAGCAAGGCAGTGACGATCAAGACGAGCATCGAAAGCCAGTGCATCGCATTGCGATAGCGCGCGCCGGCGAAGGCATCGAACAACAGCAGGACGCAGATCGAACCGGTAAGGTACAGTTCCGGCAGGACGTTGATCAGGTCATTCCAGCTCATTGAAGGCAATCCTCAAAGCTTGCTGTGGCCCAGCGTCTGCACGAGCTGGTTGACTGCGGGGTCGAGCAGCTTGACCAGCGGCTCGGGCCAGATACCGATGAGTAGCGTGAAGGCCGCGAACGCCGCGAGCACCAGCGCCTCGCGCGCATTGATGTCCGGCATGGCCTCGACCTTGCTGCTGGCCGGCGTTCCCCAGACGACCCGCTTGACGAGCCAGAGCGTGTAGCCGGCGCCGATGACCAGCGTAAACGCGGCCAGCAGAGCCAGCCAGGGGCTGGCGGCAAAGCTCGCCAGGATGACCATGAACTCGCCGACGAAGCCGGATGTTCCCGGCAAGCCCGTGTTGGCCATGGCAAAGAACACCATGAACACCGCGAACCACGGCATGACGCGGGCGAGTCCGCCGTAATCCTTGATCAGCCGCGTATGCAGTCGATCGTACATGACGCCGATGCTGGTGAACAAAGCGCCGGAAACGAAGCCGTGCGAGATCATCTGCACCATCGCGCCCTGCAGGCCGAGCTGCGCGGCGTCGCCATCGTGCGCCCGGATCAACATGAACACGATGAACAGGCCCAGGGTCACGAAGCCCATGTGCGCGATCGACGAATAGGCGACCAGCTTCTTCATGTCCTCCTGGACGAGCGCCACGTAGCCGATGTAGATCACGGCGATCAAGCTCAGCGCCACGACAAGCCAGGCATAGTGCTGGGCGGCGTCGGGCGTCACCGGCAAGGCAAAGCGGATCAACCCGTAGGCACCGATCTTCAACATCACCGCCGCCAGCACCACCGAGCCGCCGGTGGGCGCCTCGACGTGCGCGTCCGGCAACCAGGTATGGACCGGCACCATCGGGATCTTGACGGCGAATGCCAGCAGGAAGGCGAAGAACAGCCATGTCTGGGCATTCATCCCAAGCGGCAACGCCTGCCACGCGGCCATGTCGAACGTGCCGGATTTCAGGTACAGGTAGATGAGCCCGAGCAACATGAAGATCGAGCCCAGGAACGTATACAGGAAGAACTTCAGCGCGGCATAGACGCGGCGGGGACCGCCCCAGACGCCGATGATCAGGAACATCGGGATCAGCTGCGCCTCGAAAAACACGTAGAAGAGCAGCGCATCCGTGGCCGCGAAGACGCCCGTCATGAATCCCGACAGCACCAGCATCGCGGCCATGTACTGGTGGACACGGCTGTTGATCGCCTGCCATGCCCCGATGATGACCAGCACCGTCGTGATCGTGGTCAGCAGGATCAGCGCCATGGCTATGCCATCGACGCCGAGCGCATAGTGCACATGCAACATCGGGATCCACGGCTTGGATTCGACGAATTGCATGGCCGCGCTGTGGTAGTCGAAGCCGGGCAACATGGCGAGATTGACCGCCAGCGTGAGCAGCGCCGCGAGGAGCGCGAGCCAGCGCGCCAACTGCGGACGCCGATCGCCAGCGAGCAACACGGGCACGGCGCCTGCAATCGGCACCCAGATCAGCAGGCTGAGGAAAGGCCAGTGGGTCATGGATGGGATGTTCCCTGCATGGGCTCAGGCGTGAGGCACGAGCACGAAACCTGCGAGGAGCAGGATCAGCCCGACGATCATCGCGAAGGCGTAGTGGTAGAGGTAGCCGGACTGAAGCGTGCGCGCGCGGCGCGCGATGCGACCGACCAGCGAGGCGGAACCGTTCACGACCAGCCCGTCGATGGCGCCGGCATCGGCGCCCTTCCAGAGGGCCTTGCCAAGCGCCACGCTCCCGCGCGCGAACAACGCGGTGTAGAGCTCGTCGAAATAGAACTTGTGGTCAACGATGCGGTACAGGGGCCCGAGGGCCTTGCTGATGGTTCCCGCCAGCGTCGGCTTGAGCAGGTAGATGTAGCTCGTCAACGCGATGCCGGCGATCGCCAGCCAGAATGGGGTGGTTGCGAGCGAGTGCACCGCGAGCGCGAGCGGACCGTGGAATTCCGCGGCCATGCCCGCCAAGACGTCATGCGCCGGCAGAACGCTGATTGCGCTGCCGAAGAAGCCACCATAGAGCAACGGCCGCGCAGCGAAATAGCCGATCGCCAAGGAGGGAATGGCGAGCAGCACCAGCGGCACGGTGACCACCCACGGCGTTTCGTGCGGTGCATGGGCTAGGACGCCCGGCTCGGCATGGCCATCGTGCCCGTGACCGGCATGGGGATCGACGCGGAACCGGGGCGCCCCATGGAACGTGAGATGCATCATCCGGAAGGTATAGGTCGCCGTGACGAAAACGCCCAGCAGCACGCACCAGTAGGCGTAGCCCGCGCCCCAGACGTGGGAGGCCCCCACCGCCTCGATGATCGCGTCCTTGGAATAGAAGCCCGCGAACGGCGGAATCCCACACAACGCGAGCGAGCCGATCCACATGGTCGCGTACGTGATCGGCATGTAGCGGCGCAGCCCGCCCATGTGGCGCATGTCCTGCTCGTGGTGCATCGCCATGATCACGGACCCGGCACCCAGGAAAAGCAGCGCCTTGAAGAACGCGTGGGTCATCAGATGGAAAATGCCGGCGGCATAAGCCGATGCGCCGAGCGCGGCCATCATGTAGCCCAGCTGCGAGAGCGTCGAATAGGCAATGACCCGCTTGATATCGAACTGGGTGATGCCGATCAGTCCCAGGAAGAAGGCGCCCGTCGCGCCCGTCACCATGACGACGCTGAGCGCTGTCCCCGAAAGCTCGAACAACGGCGACATGCGCGCGACCATGAACACGCCGGCGGTCACCATCGTCGCCGCATGGATCAGTGCGGAGATCGGCGTCGGGCCTTCCATCGAATCGGGCAGCCACACGTGCAGGGGCACCTGTGCGGACTTGCCCATGGCGCCAATGAACAGGAGGATGCAGATCAGGGTCGCCGCAGACCACGGATGTCCGCCGATCACCTCGACCGTCTGGCCCGTGAGCGACGGCGCATGCGCGAAAGCGGTGCTGTAATCGAGCGATCCGAGGAAGTGCAGCGCCGCGGCGATCCCCAGCACGAAACCCAGATCGCCCACGCGATTGACGATGAAGGCCTTCATGCCCGCATAGGACGCGCTCGGCTTCTTGAACCAGAAGCCGATGAGCAGGTAGGAGACGAGGCCCACGCCTTCCCACCCAAAGAACAGCTGCAGGAAGTTGTTGCTCATCACCAGCATGAGCATGAAGAAGGTGAACAGCGCGATGTAGCTGAAGAACCGCTGGTAGCCATCGTCATCCGCCATGTAGCCCACGGTATAGACATGCACCATGAGCGAAACGAAGGTGACGACGACCATCATCATGGCGCTGAGGCGGTCCACCAGGAACCCGACGTTGGCGCCGATGCCCCCGATCTGGAACCACGTGTAGATGTCCTGGTTGTACGCCGGCGCCCCACCCCAGACCAACTGGTAAAGCACGCGGATCGACAGGATGCAGGCGATGCCCACGCCGAGGATGGTGACGCTATGGGCACCCGTGCGGCCGATCTTCCGCCCGAGCAATCCGGCGAGGATGGCACCGGCCAGCGGAGCCAGAACGATGGCAAGCAGCGTTGCGGTTGAAATCATGGCGTCCTCAGCCGCGCAGGTCGTCGAATTCGGCCACGTTGATCGTGCGCCGGTTGCGGAACAGCAGCGTGAGGATGGCGAGTCCGATCGCCGATTCGGCTGCTGCAACGGTCAGGATGAAGAACACGAACACCTGCCCCGAGACATCGCCGAAGAAACGCGAGAAGGCGATGAAATTGGTATTGACCGCGAGCAGCATCAACTCGATGGCCATCAGCAGCACGATGACGTTCTTGCGGTTGATGAAGATCCCGGCAACGGCGATGCAGAACAGCACGGCCCCCAGGACGATGAAGTGCGCGAGACTGATCATGGCTGGGCTCCATTGCCGCCGCGCTCCGCGGGCATGCTCACGAGGCGCACGCGCTCGTGCGCCGATACGGCCACCTGACGCGCCGCATCCTGATGGCGTACGCCCGGACGGCGACGCAGCGTCAATGCGACGGCTGCGACGATGCCCACGGTCAGGATCATGGCGGCCAGCTCGAACGGCAGGAGGTACTCCGTGTAGAGGGCCCTGCCGATCCAGACGACGTTGGCCTGCCCGCCCATGACCGCCGCGCTGGGCGGGGGCGCCACGTGCATCGCACGGACCCCGAGCAGCGCCACCATTTCGGCCAGCATCACCGCGGCGACGCCAATACCCACCGGCAGGTACCGGATGAAGCCCTCGCGAGCCGCCGCCACCTTGATGTCGAGCATCATCACGACGAACAGGAACAGCACCATGACGGCGCCCACATACACGACGATCAGCACGAGGGCGAGGAACTCAGCCCGCAGCAGCATCCAGATGCTGGCCATGCTGAAGAACGTGAGCACGAGGCTCAGGACGGCGTGGACGGGATTGCGCAGGCTGATGACCAGCAGCGCGCCCAGCACGGCGAAGAATGCGAAGAAGTAGAACGCCAGCAGCTCGATGCTCATGCGGTTCTCCAGCGCTCAGCGAAATGCCGCGTCTTGGGCGCGGGCTGCGGCGATGTCGCGCTCGAAGCGGTCGCCGATGGCGAGCAACTGCGGCTTGGTGACGACATTCTCGCCGCGTTGCTCGAAGTGGTACTCGTGCACGTGGGTCTCCACAATCGAGTCGACGGGGCAGCTCTCTTCGCAGAAACCGCAGAAGATGCACTTGAACAGGTCAATCTCGTACCGGGTCGTGCGGCGCTGCCCATCCGCACGGGGCGCCGAATCGATCGTGATGGCGAGCGCTGGGCACACGGCCTCGCAGAGCTTGCAGGCGATGCAGCGCTCCTCGCCATTGGGATAGCGGCGAAGCGCGTGCAGTCCACGGAACCGATTGGACTTCGGGATGTGCTCCATCGGATAGCGCATCGTGTACTTGGGCTTGAACATGTAGGCCATGGTCAAGCCCATGCCCTGCAGGAGTTCGAGCAACAGCAGGCTCTTCAGGTAGCGCGTGACACGGTTCATCTCATGCACCCGGCGCGACGATGTGGAAGTACTTCAGCAACCCGGCCACCAACACCCAGACCAGCGCGATCGGGATGAACACTTTCCAGCCCAGCCGCATGATCTGGTCGTAGCGGTAGCGCGGGAAGGAGGCACGGAACCAGAGGAACAGGAAGGCCACCACGAAGGCCTTGGCGAGCAGCCAGAAGAAGCTGCCATGGCCGATGAGGCCCCACGTCGCGGGGAAAGGGCTCAGCCAGCCGCCCAGGAACAGGATCGAGGTCAGGAACGCGACCAGGATCATGTTGGCGTATTCGGCCAGGAAGAACAGCGCGAACGCGGATCCGGAATACTCAACGTGGAACCCGGCGACGATCTCGCTTTCGCCTTCGGCGACATCGAAGGGCGCGCGATTCGTCTCGGCCACGCCGGAGATGAAATACACGACCGCCATCGGCAGCAGCGGCAGCCAGAACCAGTGCAGCAACCCGCCGGACTGGGCCGTGACGATGTCGCTCAGGTTGAGGCTTCCCGCAAGCACCAGCACGCACACGAGGGCCAGGCCCATGGCCAGTTCATACGACACCACCTGGGCCGCGGAACGCATGGCGCCGAGCAATGCATAGCGCGAATTGGATGCCCAGCCGGCGAGAATGATGCCGTAGACGCCCATCGACGTCATCGCCAGCAGGTACAGGACGCCGGCGTTGATGTTGGCCAGCACCAGTCCATCGGAGAACGGGATCACCGCCCAGGCGGCCAGCGCTGGCACGAGCGCAAGCATCGGCGCCAGGAAGAACAGGAAGCGATTGGCGTTGGTCGGGACGACGATCTCCTTCAGCAGCAGCTTGGCCACGTCCGCGAAGGCCTGCATCAACCCCAGCGGGCCGATCTGGTTGGGTCCCATGCGCACGTGCATCCAGCCAATGACCTTGCGCTCCCAGTAGACGAACATCGCCACGGCGATGACGAGAGGCAGGACGATGGCCAAGACCTTGGCCAGCGTCCACAGCACCAGCAGCAGTTCGGCAAGCATGCTCAGGCCCTTGAGATGTCGAGCGCAGCGCCATGGGGCGGCAGCGCCTCCGTTTCCGGATGGGTTGCATCGATGCGGACGGCACCGCGCGGGAGACGAGCGTCCAGCGCGACCGGCAATGTGCAGTCGCCTACCCGGACCAGGCCGCCTGCATGGAGCCCCAGCGCCAGCGCATCCTCCGCGTGCATCCATACCTGCGGTGGCTGGCTGAGCGGATGGGCCTGCAGGGCCGCCGACCGGCGCAGGACTGCGTCGCCGCGATAGATCGGCACGCTGGCGACCCGATGCAACGCGCCCTCCTTCCCGGTCGAGGCCAGGCTGGCCAAGCCATGGCCGCTGGCTGGCTGCTGCGCCAGCACGGGCGCAAGGTCCGCGACCAATGAAGCCAGTGCGTTGAATTCGAATCCCGGTAGCTCCAATTGCGCTCCCAGTGCGCGCAGGGCTTTCCAGCCAGGCCGCGCCTCGCCGGGCAATCGGGCCGCAGCGGCCACGCGCTGCACGGCGCCCTCCAGATTGACGATCGTCGCGTCGATCTCGGGGGTCAGCCCGATGGGCAGGATGACGTCCGCCAGCTCCCGGAGGCGCTCGCTCGCGAAGGACGCAAATGCGACGACGGCATCGGCCGATTGCAGGGCGGCCATGGCATCGCGGTCCGCGGCGAAATCCTCGGGCGCCTCTGCACCATAAAGCACGTAGACCTTGCGCGGCCTCGCCAGCAAGGCATCCAGCGACTCGCCCGGTCCCGGCAGAACCCCGGTCCGGGCAAGACCCAGCGCGTTCGCGCCGTCGGGGACTTCAACGTACGCCATGCCGGTGGCCTGCGCGATGTAGCGCGACAGCGCGCGCAGCCATGACGCCTGCGGGTGGCGCGCAGCATCCAGGCCAAAGATGAGGGTGCCGGCACCGGCCTGTCGCATTTGCTGGGCCCACGCCTGCGCCGACGGGTCGGGTTCGTTCGCGCCGGCACCTTGCAGCGACGGCGGCAAGGGTGGCGCGCCCTCCGCTGCGGCGACCGCCCTCGCCAGCGTCGCCAACGCCCGCACGAACGCACTCGGCGATACGGCCTGGCTGTCGACGGGGAAATGCAAGTCCGCACGACGCAGACCGATCGACCGGATGCGCGCGCCGGCCTTGGCCGCCTTGCGCAGGCGCTGGTTCACCAGCGGCAGTTCATCGCGAAGCTCGCACCCGACCAGCAGCGCGAAATCGGCCTTCTCCAGTTCAACGACCGATCGCGACCAGGGCTGCGGAACCGGCGCGTCGGCGAAATCCTGCGTCCGCAGCCGGAAATCGATGCCCGTCGTCCCCAGACCACGCGCCAGGCGCGCCAGCAGCGTCCCTTCCTCGCAGGAACTGGCGGGATGGACCAGCAGCGCGACGTCGGCCGGCGCGGCCCCACGCAGGTGGCCGGCCGCGGCGTCGAGCGCGTCTTCCCAACTGCAATCGGACCATGTTCCGTCGCGTTTGACCTGCGGCTTCACCGCCCGATCGCCCGCCTGGAGCCCCTCGTGGCTGTACCGGTCGCGGTCCGACAGCCAGCACTCGTTGATCGCCTCGTTGTCGCGCGGGACCGCTCGCATCACCTCGCCTTGGCGGGTATGCAACCAGAGGTTGGATCCCAGTGCGTCGTGATAGCCGACCGATGGCCGCGCGATCAGCTCCCAGGCACGGGCCTTGAAGCGATACACCTTGTTGGTGAGCGCGCCCACGGGACAGACGTCGATGATGTTGCCGGAGAGTTCGCTCTCGATCGCCCTGCCAATGTAGGTCCCGATCTCCAGGTGCTCGCCGCGATTCATGCCGCCCAACTCATGGGTGCCGGCGATTTCACTGATGAAGCGGACGCAGCGGGTGCACTGGATGCATCGGGTCATTTCGGTGGCGACCAGCGGGCCGATGTCTTCGTCGGCGACGACCCGCTTGCGCTCGACATAGCGCGATACCGATCGCCCGTAGCCGACGGAGACGTCCTGGAGCTCGCACTCGCCGCCCTGGTCGCAGATGGGGCAGTCCAGCGGATGGTTGATGAGCAGGAACTCCATCACGTCGCGCTGCCAATGCAGGGCTTTTTCCGAGCGCGTGAAAACCTTCATGCCCTCGGCCACCGGCGTGGCGCAGGCCG
>JAKAEJ010000002.1 GCA_021818335.1 Pseudomonadota bacterium
CAGTTGCAGGACAAAGCCACAGTGCCCTGCGAAGGCCATTTCCAGCAACGTGACGATCAGGCCTCCGTCGCTTCGATCATGATAGGCAAGCAGGAGGCCTTGCGCATTTGACTGCTGGATGAAGGCGAAGAACGCGCGCAACAGGTGTGGATCATCGACATCGGGTGGCACGCCGCCACCGCGGTTGTAGACCTGGACCAGCGTCGATTCACCGAGACGGTCGCGACCGCCGCCGAGATCGAGTAGCCAGAGATCGGTTTCGCCCTGGTCCAGTCGCAACTGGGGTGTCAGCGCACGGCGGGCGTCGGTTATGCGTGCGAATGCGCTGGCGACCAGAGACACGGGCGCGATGGTTCGCTGCGTTCCCAATTCAGCGTCTTCCCATGTTGTTTGCATGGCAAGTGAATCCTTGCCCACAGGAATCGATATGCCGAGTGCCTGGGTCAGCATGGATGCCGCGGATACTGCATCGAATAGTCGGGCGTCCTCGCCTGGCTGGCCAGCTGCGGCCATCCAGTTGGCGGACAGCCGGACTAGGCCGAGCTCGGCGACCGGCGCGGCCGCGATGTTGGTCAGCGCCTCGCCAATGGCCATTCGCGCCGACTCGGCGCCACCGAGCAACGCGAGCGGAGTTCGCTCGCCGATCGCCATGGCCTCGCCGGCATAGCCTTCGAAGTCGATCAGGCTGATGGCGCAATCGGCCACGGGGACCTGCCAGGGGCCGACCATCGGGTCGCGCGCGCACAGGCCGCCCACGCTGCGGTCGCCGATCGTGACGAGGAAGGATTTGCTGCCGACCGTCGGGTGTCGCAGTACCCTTGCGATGGCATCCTCCAAGGCGATACCCGCAAGGTCCGGAATCACCTCGACGCGTGGCTTGATGCGCGTGGCGTCTCGATGCATCCGTGGCGGCTTGCCGAGCAGCATCTCGAGCGGCATGTCGATCACGGATTCGCATGCGCCGGTACGGCCATCGGTGACCCGCAGGCGCGTTTCCCCCGTTGTCCGACCGACGATCGCGACCGGACAGCGCTCGCGTGCGCAGATTGACAGCAAGGTGTCCACTTGCGATGGACGCACGCCTAGGACATAGCGTTCCTGCGACTCGTTGCACCAGAGCTGCATGGGACTCAGCGCCGGGTCGTCGCAGGGAACCTCGGCAAGCTCGATTTCGCCGCCGACGCCGGAATCATTGAGCAGCTCGGGGATCGCGTTCGACAACCCGCCTGCGCCGACATCGTGGATTGCCACGATCGGGTTGCCATCACCCAGTGCACAGCACGTGTCGATCACTTCCTGGCAGCGACGCTGCATTTCGGCGTTGTCGCGTTGCACCGACGCGAAGTCGAGTGACGCGTTGGCAGTGCCAGCGCCCAGGGATGAGGCCGCGCCGCCGCCGAGGCCAATCAGCATTGCCGGCCCACCCAGTACCAATACCGCATCGCCGGGTTGCAGGTGCCCCTTCTGGACGTGGATGGCCGCCAAATTGCCGATTCCGCCCGCAAGCATGATGGGCTTGTCATAGCCGCGGTGCAGGTGCGGGTCGCCAGTTTCCTGTTCGAAGCTTCGGAAGTAGCCGACCAAGCAAGGCCGGCCGAATTCATTGTTGAATGCCGCGGCGCCGAGGGGCCCGTCGCGCATGATCTCGAAAGCGCTGGCATAGCGGGGTGGCAGCGGGCGCTGCGACTCCCAGGGACGGGGAAGCCCCGGAATGCGCAGGTGCGAGACGCTGAAGCCGGTCAGGCCGACCTTGGGTTTGCCGCCGCGACCCACCGCGCCCTCGTCGCGGATTTCGCCGCCGGCGCCGGTCGCCGCACCCGGCCAAGGGGCGATGGCGGTCGGATGATTGTGGGTCTCCACCTTGATGGCATAGGGAACCTCGCACGTCTGGGCGCGCCAAGTCCCGCTGCCGGGGTCGACGCCAAGCCGCCGTCCACGGCTGCCGCTGATCACGGCTGCATTGTCGCTGTACGCCGAGAGCGTGAAGTCGGGGCTGGCGGCATGGGTAGCCCGGATCATCCCGAACAGCGTCTCCTCGCGGGCTTCGCCGTCGAGTGTCCAGTGCGCGTTGAAGACCTTGTGGCGGCAATGCTCGGAATTGGCCTGCGCGAACATCATCAATTCGGCGTCGGTGGGATCGCGACCGAGGCGCGCATAGCCATCGGCAAGATAGGCGATTTCATCCGGCATCAAGGCCAGCCCGAGGCGGGCATTGGCCGCTGCAAGCGCCCCCTGCGGATCGTCACCCAGCGTGACATGTTCCAGAGCACCAGGGTGTCCATGCAGGAACAGGCCTGCCGCATCCTCGATCCGACTCAACACGGATTCCGTCATGCGGTCGTGCAGGGCCTCAAGGACGGAGGAGTGCGACGGGGACCCCGCTTGGGGCAAGGCATCGATGGCATAGGCGATCCCTCGCTCGACGCGGTCCACGCGGAACCCGCAACTGCGGAGGATTTCACTCGCTTTGGAAGACCACGGGGAAAGGGTCCCCAGGCGCGGCGTAACCCACAGGCTGGCCGCGGCGGGGGCGCTGCCGCGCGCTGCCAGGACCTCGCGTAGCCTGGGCATGTCATCGGACGCGCCATCCAGCCATTCATCGACGAAGTACACGAACCATGCCTGGCGCACGCGCGTCCCCGGTGCGGCGGCCTCAAGCCGTGCGTTGAGCCTCTCCAGCCGGAATGGCGAAAGGGCGATAGGGCCATCCAGGACGATCATGCACGACGCGCCTTGCTTAAGGAAAACGCGATTTTAGCGCGCTGCCGCGCGGCGCCGTCCGATTCGTCAACAAAACGTGAGCGCAAGCGCCTGATGCGGCGCCTTGGGACGGCGCCCGGCTGTTGGCCGGGGGCCCGATGCGCATTCCTTTTAGTCCGGTGATGCCAAGGCCTGCCCGCAGCGGCCCGGGCAAGGGCCGGATGCCCCCGGGGGTGCGCCCCGGGGGGATTCTGCTTGCTCAGTCGGGAGCGTGCATGCCAATGGCGCTGCCGATGAAGGACCAATTGTCGGCGTCGTGCCGAAGCTGCTTGTGCACGGGCATGTAGATGTGGCTGGTGGCCGTGGCGACATGCAGGAGGACGGGATTGTCGCAGCCCTGGTCGCGCTGCATCTGGGCCGCGAACTTGTAGGCATTGCTCGGTACCACGCGGTCATCGTCCGTCGAGGTCGTGATGAGCGTTGGCGGATAGCAGACGCCCTTGCGGATGTTCTGCAATGGCGAGTACGCGCGCAGCCACTTGAAATCAGCCCGGTTCTTGTCGGCATCCCCATATTCGGAGATCCAGTATTCGCCGCCGGAGAATTTCTGGAACCGCAGCATGTCGAGCACGCCATGGCCAACGTAGACCGCGCCGAACAGGTGCGGGTTCTCGGTGACGCTCGCGCCCGTCAGCAGTCCGCCATTGGAATAACCCATGATGCCGAGGTTCGGCGTGCTGGTGTAGCGATGCGAGATGAGCCAGCGCGCGGCATTGGCAAAGTCGTCGAAGACATGTTGCTTGTGCTGCAGCATGCCCGCGTGGTGCCACGCTTGGCCGTAGACGCCGCCCCCGCGGAGGTTGGGCATCGCGTAGACGCCCCCCATCTTCAGCCATACGGCCAGTGTCGGGCTGAAGTAAGGCGTCAGCGTGATATCGAAGCCGCCATAGCCGTAGAGGATGGTGGGATTGTGGCCATTCAGCTTCAGCCCCTTCCGGTGCACGATGAACATCGGCACGTTGACGCCGCCAGTTGACCGGTAGAACACCTGCGTCACGGCATAGTGGGCGGGGTCAAAATCCACCTTGGGCTTGAAAACCGTTTGCAGTCGGCCATCGCTGACGTCGTAGCGGACGATTTCGCCGGGACGCAGGAAGGAGGTGAACGCGTAATAGACCTGCTTGCTGCTCACCCGCGCCGAGATGCCGCCCACCGTGCCCATCGCATCGGGAAGCAAAACGGTGCGGAGCAGCTTGCCGCGGGTGTCGTACAGCGCGAGGCGACTTTTCGCAGCGACCACGCGGTGCACCAGCAGATGGCCGTCGGCCAGGTGCACGGATTCCAGCACGGCATCCTTGCGCTGCGGAATCACCGTGCGCCAATGGGCGGGGGATGGTGCGTCCAGGGGAGTCGCAATGAGGCGGCCCATGGGCGCATCCAGGTCGGTCTGCACGTAAAGCGTGTGGTCGATGACCCCGATGGGCTCGTATTGCGCGTCGTTGCGCGTGAACAGCGGACGTACCGGTGCATCGAGGTCAGGCTGGGGACCCTTGCCGAGGTCCATCACGTAGAGTTCGTTGCGCGTGATGTTGAACTGGAAGTCGATGAACAGGTAGTGGCCGTTTTCGGTGGTGCTGCCACCGATGATCCACTGCGGGCGGTCGGGCCGGCGATAGACGAGCCGGTCATCCTGCTGGGGGCGGCCGAGCCAATGGTAGTAGAGGGATTGTCCCGCCAGTCGCTGCTGGATGGCCTTGCCTCGTGGCGGCTTCGGGTACCGGGAGTAGAAGAATCCGCCGCTGTTGCCGCTCCACGCGATGTTGGAGAACTTCACCCAGCGAACGGCATCGGGGAGCGTCTGTCCCGTCGCCACATCGAGGACATGGAGCGTCTGCCAGTCCGAGCCACCCTTGGCCAGGGCATAGGCGAGGTACTTGCCGTTCGGAGACGGCACCCAGGCGGCAAGTGCGGTATCGCCGTTGGGTGATATGCGGTCGGCGTCGATCAGGAGGCGTGGCGTCCCCGTCGGTCCTTGCTGCACGTAGACCGATGCTTGATTCTGGATGCCGCTGTTGCGGCTGAAGAACAGCAGGTTGCCGCGCTGGACCGGAGTGCCTTCCTTCGGATAGTTCCACAAGGCCTTGAGCCGCGTGTAGAACGCATCGCGAAGCGGCAGGCCGGCCAGGTAATGATCGGTCAGCGCGTTCTCGCTGGCGATCCACGGTCCAAGCCGGGCGTCTTCAAGGTTCTCCATCCACTGGTAGGGAGCCGGTACGCGCGTGCCGAAATAGGTATTGACGACATTGTCCCGCGGAGCCGGCGGATACTGCAGCGGCGCAGGGCCGGCGGCGTGGACAGCGCCCGCAAGCGTCAAGCCTGCGGCGAGGATCCAGGTCAACGATGCGCGCATCATGGCGCTCTCCATGCGGCTAAGAGGCCGTGCACGCTAGCACGCCCTCTGGCGGCATCCTTATCTGGCAGTATTACGGATTCGCGCGTTGACGTGATGAATTCGTATGATGGCCCCGGGAGGGCGACGCCGCGCTGTTCGCTGTAGCTGGACGGCCTTCCGCGAGGCGCTGCGGTGCGCCCGCTCAGTATCCGCTGCCGAAGGCATCGTCCGTTTCGACCGGCAGGTCCGTTTCCTGGGCGCTGCCGCCCTCGGCCAGGCGGATGCGCAGGGCCAGGCCGTCGCGCGAGTCAGCCTTGTTGAGGGCCTCATCCAGCTCGATGCGGCCCTCGCGATAGAGCTTGAACAGTGATTGGTCGAAGGTCTGCATGCCTTCCTGGAGACTGCGCTCCATGGCTGGCTTGACCTCATGGACCTGCCCGCGCCGCAGCAGGTCGCGGATATGCGGCGTATTGATCAACACCTCGGCTGCGGGCAGGCGCCGGTTGTCCTTGCCAATCACCAGTCGCTGGCTGATCACGGCCTTGAGGTTGAGCGCCAGATTCATCAGTACGTTCCTGTGCGCGGCCTCGGGGAAGAAATTGAGGATGCGCTCGATGGTCTGGTCCGCGTTGTTGGAGTGCAGCGTGGCCAGGCAAAGGTGCCCGGTTTCGGAGAAGGCTATCGCCGCTTCCATGGTCTCCGAATCGCGAATTTCGCCAATCATGATCACGTCCGGCGCTTCGCGCATGGCGTTCTTCAGCGCCTCGTGGTAGCTGTGGGTGTCGAGGCCGACCTCGCGCTGGTTGACGATCGAGCGCTTGTGGCGGTGCAGGTATTCGATCGGGTCTTCAATGGTCAAGATGTGGCCCGGGGTGCTCTGGTTGCGATGGTCGATCATCGATGCCAGCGTGGTCGACTTGCCCGATCCGGTGGCGCCGACGACCAGAACCAGCCCGCGTGGCTCCATGATGATGTTCTTGAAAATTGCGGGGAGCCTGAGTTGCTCGATCGAGGGAATGTCACTCTTGATCGCGCGGATCACCATCCCGATTTCGCCGCGCTGCTTGAAGACGTTAATTCGGAATCGCCCGGCGTCCTTCACGGCTACCGCCATGTTCAGTTCCAGCTCGCGTTCGAACTGGGGTACCTGCCCCTCGTCCATCAGCGAATAGGCGATTTTCTTCACCATCCCGCCGGGGAGACCCGTGCTTCCAAGTGGGTAAAGCTTGCCCTCGACCTTGATGTTCACCGGCGCGCCGGTTGTCAGGAACATGTCCGAGGCGCCCTTGTCCACCATCAATTTGAGGAAGTAGCCGATATCCATCGCGTGCGTCCAGGGTTGGTGTGTGCCGGCCGAATTGCCAAGCGCGGGCAAGCATGCCGACAATAGGCGCATTCCCCCGCTCTGATGCGCAGGTTATGGCACGGTCGACAATATTATTCCAGCGCGTCGCGCTGCTGTCCCTCATCGGGGCCGGCCTGCTGCTGGCTGGCTGCGCCAGTACGCCGCCGCCCACGGATGCCATGGACCAGGCCGCGGCCATGCTCGCTTCGGCGCGTGCGGCGCAGGCGCCGATCTTTGCGCCACTGGATCTGGGCGCCGCGGAAGCCCGCTACGCGCAGGCGCAGCAGGCGCTTGCCGGTAAGCACTATGGCCGTGCTTCACGCCTCGCTGCGGAGTCGGAAGCCTCTGCTGAACTGGCGCGGGCGAAGGCAAGACTCGGTCAATTGCGGCTGCAGATCAGCCAGGAGACGCGTCGAAACGCGGATCTGTCGAGCCGCCTGCTCGGGTCGCAGGCGTCGCCGCCAATCCCGGCGCCACCGGCGCCGTCCGGCGGGACCCAGACCTATCCGGCCAGCGCCAGCAGCAGCGGAGGTGGCCGATGAAGCTCGTCCTTGCGGCAGCGGTGCTGCTTGCCTTGTCGTCGGCCAGCGTCAGTTGGGCGGCTCCTCCCCCGGACCTCGAGCTCGAGAGGTTGTCCGCGAGCCTCGCGCAGTTGCAGAAGGACCCGGTGCTGGGTCGCTATGCGTTTGGCGCGCAGGCGCGTGCGCATGACGCGCTGCTGCAACTGCGTGCCACCGAGGGTGATGCGACGTTGCACGCCTATTGGGCCTACATTGCGCAGCAACGCGTGGATCTGGCGTACACAAGTGCACAGATCGACGACGCCCAGGCGAAGCTGGTCCAATTGCAGCGGGAACGCGACCGGATCCACCTTGAGGCGAGGCAACGCGAACTGGCGAGCCTGCGCGTGGAATTGGCACAGGCACATCTGCAGAACGCCGCCGCCAGCGAAGAGACCCAACGCTTGCAAGCACAGGGTCAGAGCTATGCCGCGCAAGCGCAGCAGGCACAGCAGGAAGCTGCCCAGGCGAAGCAGCTCGCGGCCATGCAGGCACGGGCTGCAACGTTGGCTCGGCGCGAGGCGCAACTGGCCGAACAGGCCATTGCCGCGATGCAGGGCCGACTCGACAACCTGCGGGCGCAGCCCGGACCCCAGGGCATGCAGATGACGCTGGAGGGTGATGCGTTCGCACCCGGTGCAGCGACCCTGCGACCACAGGCGGCCAGCCATCTTGGCACGCTGGTCAAGTTCGTCCAGTCCCATCCGCACGCGGCTGTTCTGGTCAGGGGGTACACCGATGACACCGGCGGTGCAACGGCCAACTTGTCGCTGTCGCGCCAGCGTGCGCAGGCCGTAGCGGATGCCCTGGTGGCGCAGGGCGTGCACGCGGGACGCCTTCATGTGGAGGGCTTGGGCGAAGCCAATCCGATCGCCTCGAACGCAACGGCAGCAGGTCGCGCACGCAATCGCCGCGTGGTGGTCATCCTTCGTGGCGTCGGCGGCTGACGCCACGACGCGTTCTTCAGGGCGCCGCTTACGCATCCGGGAATCCGGCAGAGCGCAACGCCGGGGCGCGTGCCTTCAATCCTCTTCGGCCCCCGGTTTCCAGGCTGCCGCCAGCCGTTTCTGAACCAGCGGAGGCGTTGCTTCGTAGTGGGCCAGTTCCATGGTGTACCGGCCTTGCCCGGCGGTCGTAGCTTTCAGTTCGGTTGCGAAGCCGTCGAGTTCCGCGAGGGGGGCCTGCGCGCGGATGAGGCCCTCGCCGGCACGCGGACTGTCGGTTCCGAGAATGCGCGCGCGACGCGACGCCAGTGCGCCGGTCAGGTCGCCGACGTGAGCTTCGGGTACGTTGACCTCCAGGTCGACGATCGGTTCGAGCAACAGTGGGTCGGCCTTCAGGACTGCATCCAGGAAGGCCCTGCGGCCTGCACTGACGAAGGCCACCTCCTTCGAATCCACCGGGTGGCTCTTGCCGTCCACGATGGTGACGCGCACGTCCTCGATCGGGTAGCCGGCCACGGCGCCCCGGCCAAGACCCTGACGCACACCCTTCTCGACCGCGGGCATGAACTGTCCGGGAATGGTGCCGCCCTTGACGGCGTCGACGAATTCGAACCCGGCGCCGCGTGGCAATGGCTCGATGCGCAAGAACACTTCGCCGAACTGGCCGGCGCCACCGGTCTGCTTCTTGTGGCGATGGTGGCCTTCAGCCACACGGCCTACGGTTTCCCGGTAGGCGATGCGCGGCGCGCGCTGCGTCACCTCGACGCCAAAACGTGCCCGCATCCGCGCCAGGGTGACCTTCAGGTGCAATTCGCCTAGGCCGCGGACGACAGTCTCATTTAATTCCTTGTGGTGCTCGATCCGGAAGCACGGGTCTTCTTCCGCAAGTCGGGACAGCGCAAGTGCAAGTTTCTGCTCTTGGCCCTTACTGGCGGCCTCGATCGCCAGTGCAAACATCGGCTGGGGCAGGGCGATCGGATCCAGTCGGATCCCGTCCTCGTCATGGGAATCATGCAGCACCGCATCGGGATGGATCTCGTCGACCTTGGCGACGGCGACGATGTCGCCGGGGATCGCTTCGGTGATCTCCACCGTATCCTTGCCGCGGAGGCGGAACAGATGTCCAACCTTGAACGGCTTGCGGGCATCATCGATGAACAACTGGCCATCGCGGCGCACGGTGCCCTGGTGCACGCGGAAGACCGCGATTTTCCCTAGGAAAGCGTCGTGCTGAATCTTGAATACATCGGCCAGGACGTGTTGCGCGGGATCGGGGCCTACGCCGATCTGCACACCATCGGAGGCGCGCCGATAGGGCGGCGGGTTCGATTCGCCGGGGTTTGGCAAAAGGCGTCGTGCCAGCTCGATGAATTCGCGCACCCCCGCACCGTTACGGGCGCTAAGGAAGACGATGGGCACCAAATGGCCTTCGCGCAGGCATTGCTCGAAGGCGTCGTGCAGTTCCTGAGCGGACAGCGCCTGCTCGCCCTCGTCGAGATAGCGACCCATCATGCGCTCGTTGATCTCCACCACTTGGTCGAGGATGCGTGCGTGGGCTAGGGCCAGACTGTCGAAATCCGTTTCACCCTCCTGGTGAAAGAATGCATCGAGGACCCGTTGGCGCCCGCGTTCGGGAAGGTTGACGGGCAGGCATTCTGGCCCGAATTCGGCGCGTAGCGATTCAACCACGCCGGACAGGTCGGTGCCTTCGGCGTCCATGCGGTTGATCACGAGGATCCGCGCAAGGCCTCGCTCGTGCGCATAGTGCATCATGCGGCGAGTTCCGTATTCAATCCCGGCGGCGGCATTGACCACGACCGCAACTGTCTCCACGGCCGTAAGCGCCGCCAGCGTGGGTCCGCGAAAGTCGGCGTAGCCTGGGGTGTCGATCAGATTGATCCGCAGCCCGGGTTGTTCGATGCTGGCCAGCGCGCTCTGGACCGAATGGCCACGCGCGATCTCCTCAGCATCGAAATCGCCGACTGTATTGCCTCGTTCGATGCTGCCCGCCGTTTGGATCTGGCCGCCGGCATGCAGCAGGGCTTCGAACAGCGTGGTTTTGCCGGCGCCTGGATGTCCTACCAAGGCAATGTTGCGGATATCGCGGGATGTGATGAGCACGGTGGGCAGCCTCCGTTGCGGCGCGCCGGTGGCGCGAGTGCGCATCAAGGCCCGTCCACGGGGTGGATGCCGCCACCGGCGCGGCCGGCGCGGGCGGGCTTGGTTGGGGCTGCCAGCGGCAACCGCTTACCCCATAGCCTTGTGCGCGTAGCGGCCGCGGTCAAGTCGCGCTGCGCTGCCTGCGCGGCCATGCCGCGGGACGACGTCTGGACGAGGACACTTGACGCCGACAGTCTGGGCGTGTACCCATCGATGGTGCACTGCGGCAGTCCCGGTCGGGATGGCCATGGCGCACGGTCCTTCCGCACTGGAGATTGCCATGCCGCAGCATTCCGCAGACCTGCCGCCGCGAGCTAATGCGGGCCTTTACCGGTCCGGCTTCGAGCATGACGCGTGTGGTGTGGGCTTCGTTGCCCATCTGCGGGGTAAGCGGTCACACGGCATCGTCCGCGACGGCCTTGCGATCCTGGAGAATCTCGACCACCGAGGTGCGGTCGGCGCTGATGCGTTGATGGGCGATGGCGCCGGTATCTTGATTCAAATTCCGGATGGGCTTTATCGAGAGGACATGTCCGCGCGCGGCGTGCGGTTGCCTCCGCCGGGGGAATATGGAGTCGGCATGGTCTTCCTTCCTCGGGAGGCAGGTTCCCGCGTGGCCTGCGAGCAGGAGATCGAGCGGGCAGTCCGGAGTTGCGGCCAGCGTGTGCTTGGTTGGCGCGACGTGCCTGTGGATGCTGGCATGCCCATGTCGCCTGCGGTTCGCGCTCGTGAGCCGGTCATCCGCCAGGTGTTCATCGGGCGCGGGGCCCAGGTCGTCGTGACGGATGCGCTGGAGCGCCGCCTGTACGTGATCCGAAAAACGGCCAGCCACGCGATCCGGGGCTTGGGATTGCGCCATGGCACCGAATATTTCGTGCCGTCGATGTCGACGCGGACTGTGGTTTACAAGGGTCTGCTCCTGGCCAACCAAGTGGGTCGGTTTTACCGGGACCTCGCCGACGAGCGTTGCGTTTCCGCGCTGGCGCTGGCGCACCAGCGTTTTTCGACGAACACATTCCCCGAGTGGGCATTGGCCCATCCCTACCGCATGGTCGCCCACAATGGCGAAATCAACACGGTGCGCGGCAATTACAACTGGATGCGAGCCCGTGAAGGCGCGGTGCGTTCCCCAGTGCTGGGCGATGACCTCGACAGACTCTGGCCGCTCATCTACCCGGAGCAATCCGACACCGCCTGCTTCGACAACGTGCTTGAGCTGCTGGTGATGGCAGGTTATCCGTTGGCGCAGGCCGTGATGATGATGATTCCCGAGGCATGGGAGCAATACGCCCAGATGCAGCCTCGCTGGCGCGCGTTCTATGAGTATCACGCGGCGATGATGGAACCCTGGGACGGCCCTGCGGCCCTTGCCTTCACCGATGGACGCCAGATCGGCGCAACGCTTGATCGCAACGGACTGCGTCCCGCCCGTTACATCTTGACGGACGACGATCGCCTCATCCTTGCCTCGGAAGTCGGCGTACTCCCGGTGCCCGAGAGTCGGGTGGTGCGCAAATGGCGGCTTCAGCCTGGACGGATGTTGCTGATCGACCTTGAAGCCGGTTGCATCGTTGATGACGATGAACTGAAGGCGCAGCTCGCCGCGGTGCGCCCATACCGCCAATGGGTCGACGACTTGCGCGTCCGGCTTGACGCGCTCGACGCCCCGGAAGGTGCGGTGGCTGCCCCTCCAGCGCCATCCGACCTGCTGCAGAGGCAGCGCGCGCTCGGCTACAGCGCGGAGATACTGGCGCGCGTGCTGGCGCCGATGGCTGCAACTGGGGAGGAGGCGGTTGGTTCGATGGGCGATGACACCCCGTTGGCCGCTCTCAGCGAGCGTCCCAAACCTCTTTCGGACCACTTCCGGCAATTGTTTGCGCAGGTGACCAACCCGCCCATCGACTCGATCCGCGAATACCTTGTCATGTCGCTGACCGGATTCGTTGGCCCGCGTCCGGACCTGCTGGACATCAACCAGGTCAATCCGCCGCTGCGCCTGGAGATGGCCCAGCCCATCCTCGACTTCGAGGGCATGGCGAGAGTGGCGCAGATCGCGCGCATCAGCGATGGCAAGTTTCGCAGCTACACGCTCGACATCACTTATCCGGTGGACTGGGGTGCCGAGGGCATTGAGGCGCGGCTGGCCTCGCTGTGCGCGGAGGCAGTCGATGCCCTGCGCGGGGGGCACAACATCCTGATCGTCTCGGACCGCGCGCAAGCGGCGACCCGCGTGGCGATGCCCGCATTGCTGGCCGTCTCCGCGCTCCACCAGCACCTGACCGCACGTGGACTGCGCACCCAGACTGGCCTGGTCGTGGAAACCGGAGCCGCGCGCGAGGTGCACGATTTCGCGACGCTCGCCGGATACGGTGCGGAGGCTATCCATCCGTACCTCGCGCTTTACACAGTGGCTGGGATGGCAGCGGAGATGGCTGAAACCGATGACAAGCCGCTGGTACCGGGAGAGGCGCAGCGGCGCTACATCAAGGCAGTCGGCAAGGGATTGCTGAAGGTGATGTCGAAGATGGGCATTTCTACCTTCATGAGCTACTGCGGTTCCCAATGTTTCGAGGCCGTCGGCCTTTCGCGGTCCCTTATCGATCGGTACTTCTGCGGCACGGCCTCCAGCGTCGACGGCATGGGGCTGTTTGATCTCGGCGAGGAGGCCATGCGATTGCACCGTGCTGCCTGGGGACACTCGGAGGAGGATCGCGCGCTGCTGGGTGGCGAGTACGCTTGGCGCGCGGAGGGTGAGCGCCACCTGTGGTCGCCGGATGCCGTCGCCAGGCTCCAGCACGCGGTGCGGTCAGGTCACGCGGACACCTATCGCGAGTATGCCGCGCACATAGATGGCGCTTCGCGCGATTTGGCTACCTTGCGTGGACTCCTCGAGCCCCGCGCTCGTCCGGAAGGGCCCATTCCCTTGGATGAGGTGGAGCCGGCGAGCGAGATCGTGCGCAGGTTCAGTACCGGCGCCATGTCGCTGGGTTCTATTTCCACGGAGGCGCACGCAACCCTCGCCCTGGCCATGAACCGCATTGGCGGCCGCAGCAACACCGGGGAAGGCGGTGAGGATCCGGCGCGCTACCAGGCCGAGATGTGGCACGGGTCCAGGTTTCGCGAAGGCGATACGCTCGCCGGGGTGCTCGGCGGGGACGCCGTGGTGGCCGATATGCCTTTGCGGGAGGGTGATTCCCTGCGTTCGCGGATCAAGCAGGTCGCGTCAGGTAGGTTCGGCGTGACCACGCCCTATCTGCTCAGCGCGACGCAGATTCAGATCAAGATGGCGCAGGGGGCGAAGCCCGGCGAGGGTGGACAACTGCCCGGCAACAAGGTTAGCGACTACATTGGGTGCCTGAGGCACGCAGTTCCGGGAGTCGGCCTCATTTCGCCGCCGCCGCACCATGACATTTATTCGATCGAGGATCTCGCACAGCTTATTCACGATCTCAAGAACGTGAATCCGCAGGCTTCGATCAGTGTCAAGCTTGTTTCCGAAGTCGGCGTAGGCACCATCGCCGCGGGCGTCGCCAAGGCCAAGGCCGACCACATCGTCATCGCAGGACATGACGGCGGGACTGGGGCCGCTCCGCTGTCGAGCATCAAGCACGCCGGGTCGTCCTGGGAGATCGGCTTGGCCGAGACACAGCAGACATTGATGCGCAACGGATTGCGTGGGCGCGTGCGCGTGCAGGTCGATGGCCAGCTTCGCACGGGCCGCGACGTCGTGATTGCCGCGTTGCTGGGTGCCGATGAATTCGGTTTTGCCACGGCCCCGCTCGTTGCCGTCGGTTGCGTCATGATGCGCAAGTGCCACCTGAACACGTGCCCGGTCGGCATTGCCACCCAGGATCCGCGCCTGCGCAAACTCTTCAAGGGCACGCCCGAGCACGTGGTGAACTATTTCTTCTTCGTGGCCGAAGAGGTCCGTGGGCTCATGGCCCGAATGGGTGCGCGCCGGTTCGACGAGCTCGTGGGGCGTGTCGAACTGCTGGATGTCCATCCGGGCCGGGCGCACGCAAAAGGTGCGCACTTGGATTTGTCGAGGTTGCTTGCAGTGGAGGGAGACGGCCCGCGCCGTCAGGTCGGTACCCAGGACCACGGTCTCGAGCATGCACTCGACCATGCGCTGATTGCGCGTGCCGAACCTGCACTGGCCCGCGCCGAGCGCGTGCACTTCATTCAGGACGTCCGCAACATCAATCGAAGCGTCGGTGCGATGCTCGCGGGCGAGCTCGTGCGCCGGCGCGGGCCCGATGGATTGCCCGACGACACGCTCCACATCCAGATGGAAGGCAGCGGCGGTCAGAGTTTCGGGGCGTTCTTGGCGCCCGGCATGACTCTCTACCTGATTGGCGACGCCAACGACTACACGGGCAAGGGGCTGAGCGGAGGGCGGATCGTGGTCCGGCCCAGCATCGACTTCCGGGGCGAGGCGCACGAGAACATCATTGTCGGCAACACAGTGCTTTATGGCGCCACCCAGGGCGAGGCCTTCTTTCGCGGCGTGGCGGGTGAGCGATTCGCGGTTCGCAATTCCGGTGCGCTCGCCGTGGTCGAGGGGGTCGGCGACCACGGCTGCGAATACATGACCGGGGGGACCGTCGTGGTACTGGGGGCCACGGGTCGCAATTTCGCCGCCGGCATGAGTGGCGGGGTTGCCTACGTCTACGATGCCGATGGCCGATTCGCGCAGCGTTGCAACCCGACGCACGTGGCACTGGAGCGCTTACTTTCCAGCGCCGAACAGGCCGATTCTATTCCGTCGGCGATCTGGCACAGGGGGGAAACGGATGAGGCGCAGTTGCGACGCGCCATCGAATCCCACCATCGCTGGACAGGTTCGTTGCGTGCGCGCGAGCTTCTGCGCGACTGGGACATGGCGCGCACGCGGATCGTCAAGGTGTTTCCACACGAATATCGTCGGGCACTCGGCGATGTCGCCGCGCGCCGTGCCACGGCGGTGCAACTTGAACGCGCCAGCAGCGAGGCGCACTGAGGATTCGACATGGGCAAGACCACCGGCTTCATTGAATTTGCCCGCGAGGAGGAGGCGCGAGAGGCGCCTGATGCCCGATTGCGGCATTGGCACGAGTTCGTGCCGGCGATGGCCGATCCACAGGCGCGCACGCAATCGGCGCGTTGCATGGACTGCGGCATTCCTTTCTGCAGTAATGGCTGTCCGGTCCACAACCTGATCCCGGAGTTCAACGACCTAGTCTGGAAGGGGCGCTGGCGGGAGGCCCTCGAGCGGCTGCATGCGACGAACAACTTTCCGGAATTCACCGGCCGCCTCTGTCCCGCGCCCTGCGAGGCGTCCTGCACGCTGGGCATCAACCAGGAGCCTGTGAGCGTCAAGGCGATCGAGCACGCCATCATCGACCGGGGGTGGTCGCAGGGGTGGGTGACGCCGCAACCCCCGGGCGAACGCACCGGGCACAGCGTTGCCATCGTTGGCAGCGGTCCGGCGGGGCTGGCTGCCGCGCAGCAATTGGCTCGCGCCGGCCATGCGGTGACCGTATTGGAGAAGAATGCTCGGCCGGGTGGCCTGCTGCGCTACGGCATACCGGATTTCAAGCTGGACAAGTCGCTGGTTGACCGACGTCTCGAGCAGATGGCCGAGGAAGGGGTGCGCTTCATCTGCGGCGTGGACGTCGGATCCGGTGCAGGCATGCACGCGCCCACTGCGCTCCTCGAATCGTTCGATGCCGTGTTGTTGGCGATTGGCGCCGAGCAACCGCGGGATCTGCCCATTCCAGGACGCGAACTCGCTGGCATCGAATTCGCCATGGACTTCCTCGTGCCGCAGAATCGCCGGATCGGTTGCGAGGTCGTGTCCGATGCGCCGAGTGCCGCCGGCAAGCACGTGGTGGTGATAGGTGGTGGCGATACAGGCAGCGATTGCGTGGGAACTGCCAATCGCCAGGGAGCGAGTGGCGTCACCCAGATCGAGTTGCTGCCTCGCCCACCCGAACACGAAAACAAGCCCTTGGTCTGGCCTTACTGGCCCGTGAGGGTCCGCACAAGTAGCAGTCACGAGGAGGGATGCTCGCGTGACTGGGCCCTTGCGACCCAGGCGTTCCTGCCGTCGCCTGCCGATTCCCGGCAGGTCGGCGCGCTGCGGGTGGTGCGCGTGGAGTGGCTCGGTGGCCGCATGCGGGAGGTCGCCGGGACCGAAGCGCAATTGCCGGCTGACCTGGTCCTTCTGGCACTCGGCTTCGCGCATCCACGCCAAGCGATCCTGGATGCCTTCGGCGTGGAGTGCGATGGCCGCGGGAATGCGAAGGCCACAACGCGATCGCCGCTGGCTTACGCTACCAGCGTGCCACGTGTCTACGCGTGCGGGGACGTCCGCCGGGGCCAATCGTTGGTCGTGTGGGCCATTCGCGAGGGCCGCGAGGCTGCGCGTGCGATCAACCTCGCCCTGTCGGACGCGTCGGCGACGCCGGGCCTGCAGGGGGCACTGGCATGAGCGGGCCGGTGGAACCGGCGCACCCGCTGGCGGACGTGCGTGAACGCCTCGATGCAATCGATCGCGACCTGCTGGTGCTGTTGCAATCGCGAAACCGGCTGATTGGCGAGGTGGTTGCCGCGAAGCTCGAACGACAGTTGCCGATTTTCGATGGTGTGCGGGAGGACGCCAAGATCGCGCGCTTCCGCAGCGAGGCGGTGGAGCGGGACCTTGATCCGGACTGGGCCGAGGATTTCCTTCGCATGGTCATGAGCAGCTCGCGTGCGCGGCAGTCGCAAGGCAGGTTTCCCCGGTCGCAAGGGGCATCGCGCCGGGTGTTGCTGGTGGGGGGTGGCGGCAGCATGGGTTCGCTTTACAGGCGCATGCTCGAGCGCAGCGGACATCAGGTGCGTGTTCTGGAACGCGACGACTGGGCGCATGCGGATTCGCTGGCCGCAGACGTCGACTTGGCCATCGTCAGTGTCCCGATCGCCGATACATCTGGGGTGATTCGTCGACTTGCGCCCCATCTGCCTCCGGGTTCCACGTTGGCCGACTTCACGTCGACGAAGCGTGGCGTCATCGAGACCATGCTGGAAGCCCATCCAGGGCCGGTGTTGAGCCTGCATCCGATGCACGGTCCGGACGCCGGCAGTCTGGGGCGCCAGCTGATGCTTTACTGCGCTGCACGCGGGTCGGGTTCGGGCTCCGGCGACTGGTTCATCGAGCAGTGCAGGCTGTGGGGGATGCGTACGGCGCCGATCGCCGCGGATGCGCACGATCGAGTGATGCATCAGATCCAGGGCCTTCGCCATTTCAGCACGCTGCTTCATGGCGCGTTCCTGCGCCAAAGCGGGCTTCGACCTGATGATCTACTGCAGCATTCGAGCCCTGTCTACCGCATGGAGCTGGCCATGACCGCGCGAATGTTCGCGCAGAATCCGCACCTTTATGCCGACATTGTCCTGGCCGATCCGGAACGCCGCCAGCTGCTTCTGGACTACCTCCGGTTACAACAGGATTTTGCACGCATGGTTGCCGACAACGACCGCGAGTCGTTCGTGCGCGAGTTCCGCGATGTTGCGGCATTCTTTGGCGACTACGCCGATCGCGCACGGAACGAGAGCGCCTATTTGATCGATCGTCTTTCAGAGCGGTTCGCATGAATCATCCCGCGGTCCTGGCTGTCGGCTTCGTCTATGCGCCTCCAAATCGGCGCGTGCACCCGCGGTGGGCGGATAGCGGAAGAGGGATGGTTCCGCTACCCATCCCGTGCGGCCCGTTCCGGGCGCATGGGCCGGAGCCAGCGCATGGCATCGGGGTCATGCGAGAGCGGGACTGAAGTCACGTTTTGACCCTTCTGGTTCAACACTGATTCAGCGCATTCAGCTAGCGTGTGAACCGCGCGCGAACTGCGCGCAAGGAGGAGACATGAATAACCTGATGCGGTCCATGTTGCTGGGTCTGACGGTTGCCGCCATTACCGCGCCTGCGTTCGCGGATCCGCCGCGCTGGGCGCCGGCTGATGGCTGGCGCGACCACCATGCGGAGGACGGTGGTCCGCGCTATGTCTGGGCCAGGGTCGAGCGCGTCACGCCTATTTATGCGCGAGCGGGCTACCCGGTCCGGCGCGAGGTGTGCGCGCAGCAACCGGGTTATGTCGTCAACGAGCAGCAGTACCACTCTGGCTCCGGCAGCGTGGCCGGCACGGTGCTCGGTGCGGTCATCGGTGGCGCCTTGGGTAACCAGGTGGGTCACGGCGACGGGCGTACGGCCGCTACCATTGCCGGCGCGGTGGCGGGCGGGGCCATCGGCAACGCGGCGACGCGCGGACCGGGCTATTACACGCAAGGCCAGCAGTATCAGCCAGGCTACCAGCGCTGCCAGGTCCAGCAGGGCTGGCGGGGCGGCGAGCGGGTTGTTGGCTATGACGTCACCTATCGCTGGCGTGGGGCTTATTTCCACACCCGCACCGACTATCCGCCGCGCGACAGGATTCGAGTCGCCGTAGGCGGGTTTGCTGGTTCAGAAGATGGGCGGTACGGCGGCCGCGATGGCGGCTGACGGCAACGCGGCGTCGGGGCGGGGCGCGCGAGCACCCCGCCCCCCCCGTTTCGGGGATCGCACCAGCATCCTGGCAAAAGCGCCCTCCGGTCGGAGGCCACCATCACGAAGGGCTCTGATTCCATTCGCCGTGGCGTCGGCATGAAACGCCCGTTTAGCGTGCGCCGTTCGATGCCACGTTAAGCTGATCGTGCGCCGCGCCACTTCCAGAGTTGCATGCAAGCCGATCCGCTTCGCCCCGAGGCTGTGTACGCCTACCGTCCCGCCCGGGGCCGCGGAGCTCCGGAGCTGGAGCGGCCTTTTGATGCGGAAGGCCACGCGCTATTGCGCGCGCTGTACGCGGGGAGGCGGGAAGACCCCCGGCTACGCTGGCTGGCCGCATCGGTCGTCGTGCTGCTGCATGTCCTGTTGGCGTGGTGGCTGATCGTCGCATCCAGACCCTATCCGATCCAGGAGCCGCATCCGCACGCGCAGCCACTGATCGTGCGACTGATTCCATCGCCCAGGCCCATCCCGCCGCCGCCGGCCATTGTGCTGCCACCCCCGCTGGCGGCCCCCCGGCCAGCAACGCATTCGCCACCGCGGCCGGCCCCGCCTGCGGCACGCCCGGCACCCGCGGCAGCGATTCGTCCTTCGAGCCGGCCAGCTGGGGTGCTGCGTCTCTATTCGCCAGGCGGCAACCTGATCCTGCCGCGGAACGACGCTTCACCGCCGGTCGCGGCATTCACCCCGCAGGCCCCGCGTGGCAACGTCGACCTCATTCCGCGTCAGGTGGTGGCGCCGCCTCGGCAGACCGTTTTTTCGCAGTATTGGGTACCGAAAAGCGAAACGCTGCTCGACAAGTACGTGCGACAGACCCTGCAGACCGTGACGGTGCCAGTCCGTCTTCCGGGTAACAACAAAATCAAGTGTGTGGTGTTGCCGTTCCCACCGGGTGGCGCCTGCGGTATCGCGGGGCCCAACCAGCTCTCACACTTCACGCCGCCCAAGAATGCAACGTCCATCCAGTTTTTGCCCGAGCGGCCCCTGGCCCCCGGCGCGGGCGATCCGGCGCCCGCTGCCAGCGCGCCAAAGTCGTAAGCGGGTTACCGAATGACGCCCTCCCCCCAAAGCCGTGCTCAACCCAGATGCGCTAGTTGTCGTGCGATCGGCATCGTCCGGATGCGGATGCCCCGCGCTGCGAAGACTGCGTTGGCGAGGGCTGGAGCAGCCGAGGGAACGCCCAGGTCTTCCGCGCCGCTGGGGCTGGCGGCGGAGGCCATCTGGATGACCGAGATTTCGCGGGGTAGCTCATGGCGGCGGGCGATGGGGTAATCGGGGAAGTTGCGCTGCTGGACGATGCCGTGGGCGACGGTGATCTCGAGCTTCAGCGCCGTTGACAGGGCATCCATGGTGCCGCCGGTGATTTGCGCCTCGAGGCCCAGGGGATTAACCACGCGGCCGACATCGACCGCAGCGACGGCACGATGGAAGCGCAGGTGGCCGCCTTGCAGCGAGACCTCGAATGCGTGCGCGCAGTAACTGCCGGCAACAAAGGCGCAGGCCACGCCCCGTCCGTGCCCGGCGGGAGCCCGCTGGCCCCAGTCGATGGCATGGGCCGCCGCTTCGAGTACATTCGCCATCCGCGATGTGTCCAGCGCTCCATGTGCGGTGGAGATCTGCCGCGACGGTGCGAGGAGCGCAAGCCTCAGCTTGAGGGGATCCTGATGCGAGGCGTGCGCGATCTCGTCGAGGAAGCTCTCGATGGCGAATACGCTGGAGACGTGCGCGGGAGAACGCCACGCACCGCGCCATAGCGGAAAATCCAGCGCAAACCAGGCCAAGTCGGCGGCAGGCAGCGAAACGACCGGCCAGGCGTCGGGCTGGAGTTCCGATTGCCAGAGTGCGCCGACGGGTACATCCCTGTGCCACAGGCGCGAGGTGCTGGCGAGGTGATGCCGCCATGCGGTGATCCGGCCCTTGCGGTCGACGCCCGCTTCGAGATGATGTAGTCCGAAAGGTCGGAAGACATCGTGGGTCAGATCGTCCTCGCGCGTCCACATGAGTTTGATGGCCTTGTCAGCTGCCTGCGCCAACAGGACGGCCTCGGCGACGTAGTCGTTGTCCAGTCGCCGCCCGTATCCACCGCCGATGCGTGGCAGTTCGATGAGGATGCTGCCGGGATCCAGGCCCGTCAGCTTGCGGACGACCTCGAGTGCGGCTCGTGGTTCCTGTGTTGGCACGATCAGATGGGCACGATCGGCGGTGACACGTGCCAGGCAGTGCATCGGCTCCATGGTGGCATGGGCAACGAACGGAACCTCATAGTTGGCCTCGACCCGGTGCGCCGCCGCCTTCAATGCCTTCGATACATCACCTCTGGTGAGGACGCGTGCGGTCGGTTCGCCCTTGAGCAGCGTGGCTGCCTGCTCGGCGAGCAGCGTCGTGCTGGCAGCCCCGCCATGGCGGGGGCGCCAGCGCAGCGCGAGCGCGGCGCGACCTTTCAGCGCTGACCATGTGTCGCGCGCGAGTACGGCGACCCCGGGCGCCAGCGGGACCTGTCCGATGGGTCCCAGGGTGGCACGAGCGGGGATCACGACGATCTTTTCCACTCCCGCGACGGCACGCGCCGCGGTATCGTCCAGATGATCGAGTTCGCCATCGACATAAGGGCAGCGGGCGACCACCGCGACGTAGCCATCCCCCCAGTAGGAGTCGCTGGCGTACTGGAGGCGACCGGTCACGATGGCGCGCGCGTCGACATCCCCGGCAGGCTGACCGATCAGCAGGTAATCCGTCGCCGCCTTCAAGGGTATGTCGTGATTTGGCAGATCGATCTGGGCAGCGGCGGAAGCGAGGTCGCCGTAGTCGAGCCGGCGGCCGTCGGGTGCGATAACCCTGCCGCTGCTAGTGGACAGGCGAGTTGCAGGCAGGTTCCACTGCTGCGCGGCCGCTTCGCACAGAAGCCAGCGTGCGGTGGCGCCGACCCGGCGCAAATCAGCCCATGCCGCCGGGATGTTGCGTCCTCCTCCCGCGAATTGCGGGCCGTACGTCCAGTGCGGCTGATCCTGGTCATTGTCCTCGACGCCCAGCGACAGGGGTATGACTTCAACGCGGGTCCAGTCTGCATCGAGCTCATCGGCAATGATGCGCGGCAGCGCGGTCCGCACACCCTGGCCGATCTCGGGTGCGCGGGCGCCGATCAGCGTGCGGCCATTGGGCTCGATGCTTACGAACGCGTTCAGGCGCGTCCAGGAATCGCCCAGTAGGGCGAGCGGCACCGGCGGCGACGCCGCCAGCGCGTGGCGGGCCGGAAAGCCGACAATCAAGGCACCGCCCGCGCCGAGCATGACCTTGAGGAAGTGGCGTCGATCCATGCCGTTCATCGGTCGGGGCGCCTGAGGGCTGCAGCGGCGCGCAGGACCGCTCGCCGCACGCGTGGGTAGCTGCCGCAGCGGCATAGATTGGCGAGCGCATCGATATCGGCGTCGCTGGGATGCGGATGCGTGCGCAGCAGCGCGTGGGCGGCCAGCAGTTGACCGGATTGGCAGTAGCCGCACTGGATGGCATCTTCGGCAATCCAGGCTTCCTGCAGCGCGTCCAGCGTGCCATCAGGCCCCTCCAGCCCTTCGATCGTGGTTACCGATCGATTGGAGAGCGTCTGCATCGGCAAGAGGCAGGCATGCTCGGGTTTCCCATCGACCAGAACCGTGCAGGCACCGCATGCACCGATGCCGCAGGCATACTTCGTCCCGGTGAGCTGCAGGTAGTCACGAAGCCACCAAAGCAGTGGCATCTGCGGATCCCCTGCATGGAGGTAGGGCTTTCCATTGACCTTGAGATGGATGCCCGAGCGTCGCGCGTGCGGCGTGATCGTGGAAGGCGGAACTTGCGGTGGGGGCTGGGGCATGGGCGGCGACTCGGGGCGAGTACGCATTCTCTCACCAGCGCACGCCATGCGGTCGGCGACCGGCTCTCGCAGTGTTCAGTAAGCGATGGCACGCACCGTCAGTTCGCGGGGTCCTGCCGGACGTACCCAGGTCACCGTGTCGCCAATGCAAGCGCCCTCGAGCGCGCGCGCCAGCGGCGATCGCCAGCTCACGCTGCCCGCGCCCGCATCGGCCTCGTCTTCGCCAACGATCCGCCAGCGACTGACATCTCCATTGTCGTCTTCCACCTCCACTTTCGCGCCGAAGGCCACCCGCCCTTGCGGCTGCCGAGCCGGGTCAATCGCGATCGCGGTGGCACAGCGCGCTTCCAGCCAGCGCAGTTCATTCGCGATGGCTTGTTGCGCGGCATTGTCACCGCGGGAACCGGCGTCGAGCAGCTCCTGCTGCAGTGTCGGGATCCGCGCCCGGAGCTTCTCGAGGCCTTGCGGGGTCACGTAGTTCGGATGCGGCTCTGCGATGCGCTCAGGCAGGACGGCGGGCGTTTCGGTTTCTTTGGTGAAGGCGCGGCTCATCACCGCAATATGGCGTCGCCCTTGCGACGTCTCAAGCCGCACTGCGCCGCTTCCAGTAGGCGTAAACAGGCAGGCCCAGAAGCATCACGACGATGCCCATCCCGGCATTGAACGGGCTGTAGCCGACAGTTACCGCCACGACGGCCAGTACCAGTGCGATGAATAACAGGGGCTCGAGAGGGTACAGTGGCGTGCGGAACCCTTCGTAGTCGCGTTGGCGGCGACGGTAAGCAAAAAGCGCGGCGATGGCGGCGGCATAGCCCAGCCAGTCGACGACGGTCGTGTAGTTGAGCAGCCAACTGAAGCTGCCGGTCAACGCCAGTACGATGGACCATCCAGCGAGGGCGGCCAGCGCGCGCTGAGGCGTGCGCCGCGCTGGGTGCAGCATGCCAAGGCTCCGGAAGAACAGGCCTTGCGCCGCGATCGTCTGGAGCACGCGCGCAGCGCCACCCAGTGCCACGGCGCAGTAACCGAACGTCGATAGCGCAATGCCCGCGGCGATGATGCGGCCACCTACGGCGCCCAGGGCCAAGCCCATGACCGCGGCGGCGGGCGCCTGGCTGTGGGCTAGCCCGTCATGCCCGAGTGCGGCGAGGTAGCCGAGATTGACCAGGACGTAGGCCAGCATCACCAGAAGCAGGCCCATCACCAAGGCCAGCGGGAGCGTACGGCGAGGCCTGCGGACCTCGCCGGCCAAGGCGTTGAGATAGGCAAACCCGCCATAGGCGAACAGCACGGGTAGCAAGGCGAGCGCGAAATTGGGGTGGGCGACCTTTGGATCGGCGGCAAGCGCCAACGGAAGTCGCGGTGCCGCGAGCCACAGGCCAGCGCCAGCCAGTACCGCCACCGTGGCCAGCTTCAGGATGCTCATCGCGTTCTGAAGCATGGCCCCGTTCTGAATCCCGCGTGCATGGACGAGCGCGACCAGCAGGAGTGCGCTGCTGCCAAGGATCGGTGCCAAGCCCACGGGCAAGCCCACGGCCACCGCCATATAACGGCCCAGGATCAGGGAAACGGCCGCCAGCGAACCCGGCAGGTCGGCAACCAGCATCGTCCATCCGAAGAGGAATGCCAGCAGTGGGCCGAAAGCCTCCAGGATGTAAAGGTAGCTGCCGCCCGCCTCGGGTCGGCGCGCCCCCAGCTCGGCGAAACACAGCGCGCCGAGCAGCGTGAGTATGCCCCCGAGCACCCAGGCGAGCAGTAATTCGGCACCCGAATGCGTGTGTGCGGCTACCACGGCTGGGTTGAGGAAAATGCCCGCCCCGATGACGCCACCGACCACCAGCATCGTCGAGGAGAACACACCCATGCGCCGCAGGTAACCGCCCCCACCGCCTATCTCGTCCATGCGCCATTCCTGTCGCCCCGTCGCCGTCGACCAGTGTGCCCGACACCGCGCCGTTAGGCGAGGCATATGCGCTGGAAGGCCCATATTGCGTCGGCCTGCCGTTCCAGCTCGTTGCGATTGAGCGATGGGTCCGGGTCCGCGAGCATATAAACTGAGCGGATGACTTGGACACCACGCCGTCGATGAGTGTCGACTGGCAGGCTGCGCGCCGTGCGCTGGCCCGAAGGCTGCTGCGCGCGCCTAGTGGAAAGGGGTCGACCCCGATTGATCCTGCAGAGATCCGACGCGTGCTCGTGGCGCGCCCGAACCATCGCCTCGGAAACGTGCTGCTGCTGACGCCGCTGCTGCAGGAACTCGAACAATGGCTGCCGCACGCGCGGGTGGATGTGCTCGCAGGCCCACCGTTTGCCGCGTGCCTCCTGCAGGGTTATCCCAGCGTGGCGCGCGTGGACACGTTGAGCGCCCGACCGCTGCACCACCCGCACGCACTGTGGTCGCTGTGGCGTGAATTGCCGGGCCGCGGCTACGCGCTCGCGTTGGATGCAGCCGAACGATCGCAGTCCGCCCGCTGGGCCGTGGGCCGTAGCCGCGCGAGGTGGCGGGTCGGGATTGCGGATGCCGATTACGGTAGCGGAGGCCTGACTCATGGGGTGCCCAACGTCTCATGTGGAGTGCATCAGGCAAAGATGCCGGTTTATATGCTGCGCGCGGCACTGGGCCTGCCCCGGGATGCGCCGGTCGCCCCACTGGCCGTGAGGCTGACTGACGCCGAGCGTGTGGCGGGAATGGCACGGCTGGATGAGTTGATGGGGCCGCGCGCTGGCGATTCGCCGCGCATCGGACTCTTTGCAGAGGCTACCGGCGCCAAGCGCTATTCGCTCACGTTCTGGCAGGCGCTGATCGATGCGTTGCGTGAGCGCGTGCCGCGCGCTCGACTGGCCGAAATTGTTCCCGCGCATGGTCGTGCGCTGCTGCCGCTGCCGGGGCTTCATACGCCGGCATTACGCGAGGCGGCCGCTGTGTGCGCGGCCTTTGACGCAGTGATCGCCGCGGATTCGGGGTTGATGCATCTCGCCGCCGCCAGTGGCGTACCGCTGCTCGGACTATTCCAGGCGACGGATCCTGCGCGCTATGGTCCCTATGGTCCGCACCAGCGTGCGCTGGAGACGCGTGGCTTGGATGCGGATGCCATCGCTGCATGCTGTTCGCTCGACGTACTGACTCCGGCAGACGCCGACGCAGTCGCGTCAGGTTGACGCAGCGAACTACAATAGACCTCGGCGGGCTGCGGCGAGTCGTCTCACGTTGCGGCATGTTTTTCTTGATTCATATCAAGCCCGCAACGACAGCTCCTCACCACACTACGTGCGCACCGTTGGGGGTGCTTTGTTGGAGATGAAAATGAACATTCGATGGTGGCGAATGGACGCGTGGCGGGGCGCCGCCCTGTCCGTGCTGGCACTGGCGGGCTTCGCGGCAACGAACGCGGCGCACGCAGTGCCGATGTTCGCGCGCGAGACCGGACAGCCCTGTGCGGCCTGCCACATCGGTGGTTTCGGGCCGCAGTTGACGCCATTCGGGCGCCAGTTCAAGCTCGATGGCTATCGCTTGGACGTGAACAAGGGCTGGGACACGCATCTGTCGGCGATGGCAGTGGAGTCCTTCACCCACACCCAGCAGCCGCAGGCGGCACCGCCGGCACCGAACTACGGTGTCAACAACAACACCGAACTGCAGCAGGCCTCGATCTTCTTTGGCGGCAAGCTGGCGTCGCACTGGGGCATGCTGGGTCAGTTCACGTACCAACAGGCCAGCGGGATGTGGGGCTGGGACAACACCGACGTGCGTTACGCGCACAACTACACCGTTTCCGGCAAAGGCGGTGTGTTCGGTGTGTCGTTCAACAATAATCCGACGGTGACGGACGTGTTCAACACCGCGCCGGCTTGGATGTATCCCTACTTCTCGACCGATCTGGTTCCTGGGCCGCCGGCAACGCCGATGCTCATGGGCGGGTTTGGCCAGCAGGTGGTGGGCGCAACGGCCTACACGATGTTCGACCAGAACTGGTACGCCGAGGCGGGCTTCTACAAGACCTTGTCTGCCAGCTTGTTGCAGGGACGTTTCTTCAACGCCGGATTCAATGGTCGAATCGTCGGTGCAGCGCCGTACGTCCGCTTAGCCTACACACGTGCCGTGCCGGGTGGCGATTTCGAGGTGGGTGGCTATTTCTTTGATGCGCGCCAGGGTCAGGTCGGGACGGCCGCCGATGGCGTCACGGCCGTTCCCGTCGCGGGACCCTACAACGAGTACAAGGATTTCGGTGCCGATGCGAGCTACCAGTACCTGGGTGGCGGCAAGAACATATTCACGGCACAGGCTTTGTACGTGACCGAGCGGCAGACCCTCAACGGCACGTACGCCAATGGCGGTTCGAGCAACCTGCGCAACACGGTCAACTCGTTCAACATCAATGGCTCGTACTGGTACAACAACACGTATGGAGTCACCCTGTCCGGGTTCCGCAACAATGGGACGTCTGACGCGGTGCTGTACGCCAACAGAACGGGCTCGCCGTTGACCCAGGGCTATATGGTCGAGTTCAACATCAATCCATTCGGCAAGTTCGATTCTTTCGATCGCCCGTGGGTGAACCTGCGCTTCGGCCTGCAGTACACGTACTACACGCTGTTCGATGGCGCGGCGACCAACTTTGATGGCGCCGGCACCAACGCGCACGCCAACAACACGCTGTACGCTTACGTCTGGACAGCCTTCTGAACGGAAGCCCAAGGCCTACATCGGGCCGCGTCCGCCGATCGGTGGGCGCGGCTTTTGTTTTGCGGAGTTCGATGAGGGCATGATGTGGCATGGACGTGTTTGACCTGCCACCGCTGCTGCTGCAATTTGGCGTTACATCGGTCCTCGCCTTCGTGCTGGGGCTGGAGCTCCACGGCTATCGGCGGGCACAGGACGAAGGCGTCGGCTTCGGCACTACACGGACGTTGACGCTGATTGCAGCGGCCGGATTCGTGCTCTGGTTGCTTGACGTCGGCGTGCCGCACCTCCTGTATTTGGCAGGTTTGGCTTCCTTGTCCCTGTGGCTGGCCGTCGACCTCGCCCGACAGAGCGCAGGCAGGACGGCTGACGACTCCGCCGCCGCTGGCGGTTCGTTGCTGCCCGTGATGATCGCGCTGCTGGCGTATGCGCTCGGGCCGATCGTGCAGACGCAGCCAGACTGGTTCGTCGCCGCGGTCCTGATCGTGGCGGTGCTGATGCTGGCTGAAAAGCCGCTGATCCGGCGCCTTTCCGATGCGGTCCCTGCCAGCGAAGGCATCACCCTCGCGAAATTCCTGCTGCTTGCCGGGCTGGTGCTTCCGCTCATGCCGGATGTAGCGCTGCCCGGCCTGCCCATGTTGACCTATCGCACGGTCTGGACCGCGGTGGTCGCCATCTCGGGCCTGGCGTACCTGGGTTACGTGGCCCACCGGTACGTGTGGCCCGGTGCTGGCGCGCTCCTGACGGGACTCATTGGTGGCCTGTATTCGAGCACTGCAGTGTCCATTGTGCTGGGTCGACAGGCGCGCACTGATCCGGCGGTCGCTGCGCAGGCGCCCACTGCGATCCTGCTGGCAGTGATGGTGATGTATCCGCGGCTTCTCGTGCTGATCGCACTTCTTGGCCATTTCGGAACGGTGAGGGCACTGCTCGTCCCGTATGGCACCATTTTCGTCGGATCCGGCGCGCTTGCGGCCTGGATGCGATGGCGCGCGGTTCCGTCGGTCGCGCCGGCAGTGGCCGAGCCGCTGCGTCTGGAAGCCCACAATCCACTAGACCTTCCAATCGCGCTGTTGTTCGGCGGGCTCTTTGTCGTTTTTGCAGCCTTGACCCAATTCATTCACGCGCATTTTGGCGCGGGTGCACTGAAGCTTCTCAGCTTGGCAGTGGGGTTGACTGACATCAACCCTTATATTCTCTCGCTCGTCGCGCAGCACAGCAGCATTGGCCAGACGCTCATGGTGGATGCCATCCTCATCGCGTCGATCGGCAACAACCTGGTGAACTCATGCTACGCACTCGTGCTCTCGCGGGAGCGGCGAATGCTGCCGGTCGTATCCTGGTTCGCGCTGTGCTTGGCTGGCGCACTCCTCTGGACGGGGTGGCTGTAGCCGCTACCCCGGCCGGAGGACAGAGGGCGGTGCGGACCCGGCCCGATCGCGCGCTGCTCAACCGCAGCCGGCGAAGCCGTCGCTGGCCATCTTGGCCTCGTAGGGAGCGGCGATCTGGCTGCCCGGAGTCAGGTGCGCCTTGGCGCCCGCCCAGTCGCCCGGCTTCACACGGAGCAACCAGCCGGTGTTGTACGGATCGCTGTTTGCCATCTTCGGATCCGCCACCAGGGCATCGTTGACTGCAGCCACCTCGGCGTCGAAGGCAATCTTGGCAGGGCCTACCCATTTGCCGGATTCGATCGTGGCGCAGGACTTGCCCGCCTGGACCTCCTTGCCGGCTTTCTTGGGCGTGACCGCGACCAACTGCCCCGCCATGGCCACCGCCACTTGGGTCATGCCCGTGACAACGGTCCCATCTGCTTCCTCGCGATACCACATATTGTTGGGCACGTCGTAGTAAAGCTCGTCGGGAAAGTTACAACCGCGTACGGTCGCCATGATCGATCTCCTGATGCGGATACGGAATTGGGGACTGACGGATTTCAAGCCGAGGTCGGGGCCGAAATGCCGAGCGCCCCCGCAGGCACCATTGTTGCCCTATAAGCAGTTGCTAAACAAGTCGCCGGCCTTGTCACCAGGTCAGGAGACGACCGGCGGAGGCCAGTGAAGGCAGCGCTGCGCTTGGAGCCATCAGTGGCACTGGGTAGCCGAGGTCCGCTTCGGTCATGCCGTTGAGCTCCAGCGACTGCAGGCAGCCTATGATTTGCACCCCGTTGTCGATGGCCAGTTTCATGAAGTCGGCGATGCTCTTGCCGCCGGCCATCGGGACGACGCTTGCGGCCTTGCCCTTCGCCAGCAGTTCCGTGGCCGGCCCCGTGAAATACATCACCACCTCCTGTTCTGCGGCCGCCGCGGTGGCAGCAAGGAAGAACGCTGAGGGCAGGCGCTTGGGATTTTCCGGCCCCGTGATGAGGATGATCACGAGGTCAGCGGGCTTCGGTGTGTTCATGGATTGTTTCTCCTCCCGGCGTGCGTCTGGTGTCGGATGCAGTGTGCGGCCGACCAGCGCGTTGAGGCTTGACCGCGGTCAAGTGGATCCCAGCAGGATCGGTTCGCCGGGTCCCGGCATCTGCCAACGGTAACCGGCCTTGTCGAGCACGTTGCCGAAGGCTTGCATGCCGCGGGCATAGTCTCCGTGAACCAGCAGCACCTGGCGTGGGTTTCCGCAGCGACGCAGCCAGGCCAGCAATTCGCTTTGCCCCGCGTGCGCCGAAAAGCCGTTGATGGTGTGTACTTGGGCCCGGACAGCGACGTCCTCCCCGAACAACCGCACGCTGTGCGCGCCATCGATGATCTGGCGTGCCAAGGTCCCGGAGGCTGCGTAGCCAACGAACACGATGCTGTTGTCAGCGTGCGCAAGGTTGTGCAGAAGGTGGTGGCGCACGCGCCCGCCGCTGGCCATGCCCGAGCCGGCCATGATGACCGCGCCGCCGCGGATCTGGTTGATTGCCATCGACTCGGCGGTTTCCCGGGTCAGGCGAAGGCCCGGCAAATCAAGCGGATGGGCGCCCTCGAGCTCCCGCCTGAAGCTCGCGCGGAGCGCCGCCCGATGGTTGAGGAAGATTTCGGTCGCCGAGATAGCCATCGGCGAGTCGAGGAACACGGGCATATGGGCCGGCAGCGCACCGGAGCGAATGCCGCTGGCCAACGCGTAGAGAATCTCCTGCGCGCGTTCCAGCGCGAAGCTTGGGATGACGACATTCCCGCCGCGTTGCTGCGTTGCCGCCACGACGCGCAGCATCTCGTCAACGGAGGCCGGCCATGGGCGATGGTCTCGGTCGCCATAGGTGGTTTCCATGACGACCACGTCCGGAGGCACGGGGGGAGGGGCTGGGTCGTCCAGGAGCGGTCGTCCGGGATTGCCGATGTCACCGGAAAAGAGGACCCGCAAGTCCGTAGCATCGTCCTGGATCTCAAGAAGGACAGAGGCCGATCCGAGGATGTGCCCCGCATTCACAAACGTGGCATGGATACCCGGTGCGATCCGTCGCCGTTCCCCATAGGTCACCGGTGGAGCGAATGCGTCGATGCATCGCAAGGCATCCGTGACACCGTACAGAGGCGCCTGGGTCGTGCTGCCGCCGTAGTTGCCGCTGGCGCGCCGGCGAGCCCTCCGGGCCTCCTCCTCCTGCAGGCTGGCTGCATCCAGGAGCACCAATCGCGTCAACTCCCGGGTTGCGGCGGTGCAGAAGACATCGCCGCGGAAGCCGCGCATGCCCAGCAGGGGTAGCCGTCCGCAGTGGTCGAGATGCGCGTGGGTCAGTACGACGGCATCCACGCCCGCAGTGTCGAACGCGAATGCCTCGCCATTGTCTTCGGCCAGCTCGCGACTTCCTTGGAACAGGCCGCAATCCACCAGCACTCGCGCTCGACTGGTTTCGATCAGGTGGCACGACCCGGTCACCTGCTTGGCAGCGCCGTGCGCTGAAAAGCGGATCATGTGCTTGCCAGCATGGACTGCACGGCGTCGGCCATCAGGCTGGTCAGGTCGATGGGGGTTCCGCCATGGGCGATGCTGTTCGTACAGACCACCCGGGCGGCTCCTGCGGCCAGCAGGGAGGGCACTGCGTTGCCGGCGCAGAGGCCATGCACTGCGACGCACACGGGCGCTGCCGTGCCGGCGCGGCGCAACTGCTCGACCGCGGAGAGCAGCGTGCGACCGGTGCTGATGATGTCATCCACCAGTACGGGGGTATGGTTGGGCCAAGCGGCGAGGTTGGGAAGGTGGACGCGTACGGCTTGGTCGCCCAGGCGCGTCTTCCGGAGGACCAGGACTGGCGCGTCTGCCCGTTGGGCGACGCTCTCCGCCCATTGGGCGCTCTCTTCGTCGGGTCCGATGATCAGCGGCGCATCGACGTTACGGCCGATCCATTCGGCGAGGAGTGACGCTGCGGAGAGGGCCTGCGCGGGAATGGCGTAAACCTCACCGAGATTGCGGATCCGGTGCAGGTGCGGATCCACGGTCAGCAGCCAGTCGAAGTGATCCGACAGGAGTTTGGCGTAGACACGCGCGGAAACCGCCTGACCGGGAGCGAACCGCTGGTCCTGTCGCATGTAGGGGAGGTAGGGTGCCAGCAGTCCGACGCGTCGGGCACCCAGTTCACGCAGCGTAGCAGCCGCCTGCAGCAACGGCACGGTCTTGGCATCCGGCTTGTCCAGCGTGCAAACCACAACTGCTTCCGTTTCGGCATTGGTCTGTCCCGCGTCGACGGTCACGAGCGACTCGCCATCGGGGAATCGATGGATCCCGCAAGTGCAGCTGTGCGCTGCGTGGCCGGCTGCGGCCAATGCCTGGGACAATCGATCGGCCGTGGCTTCATTGCCGGGCATGGCGTGCAGCGCAATGCGCATGATCAGTCCTCCAGCGTGATGATCCCGGGATGGTGCCGAACGAAATCCAGTGCGTAAGCCAATTCGCCTGGTGACTCCGCATGCAATTCGAAAAGCGTCTGGCCGCGCGCAACGCGCGTGCCCACTCGCACGTCCAGATATAGGCCGGCCGTAGGGGCCTGGGGTGCGCCGGCCAACCTTGCAGCGCGGGACAGGAGGCGGTTGTCGATCGCGTGGACGCTGCCTTCGCGTGCCGCTGGTACAGGCTGACGGTAGGCGGCCACGCCAGGGTCACGAAGGCCGCCCTGTGCCTGGCAAATGGCTTCGAACTTTCGCCATGCGCGACCGTCGTCCAGTGCCGCCTCGGCGAGCAACAGGGCCGCCTCGCCCTTGGCCAATCCGCCCAATTCGATCACGCCGCTGGCTACTTGCAGCGCGCGCTGCCTCAGATCGGCGGGGGCAGCGGGGTCATTGCGGAGGACCGCAAGGACGTCGTGCGCTTCCAGGGCCGGCCCGACGCCGCGACCCACAGGCTGGCTGCCGTCGCTGATCATCCCCTTCAATTCGATGCCCGTTGCCTGCGCTGTGTGCGAGAGCAGATCCAGAAGCACCTGAGCGTCGGCCCGGCTACGTACTTTGGCAGTATTACCCAGCGGGATATCGATCAAAACGTGCGTGGAGCCGGCGGCGAGCTTTTTCGATAGGACGGATGCCACCAACTGGCCGCTGCTGTCGATGCCGAGCATTCGCTCTACCCGGATCAGGACATCATCGGCAGGGCTGAGGTTCATCGCACCGCCCCAGACCATGCAACCACCCTCCCGGTCCACCACGCGGCGCATGGAATCCAGATCAAGATCGACGCGGGTGAACGTGGCGACTGTATCGGCAGTACCGGCGGGAGAGGTGATGGCGCGCGAACTTGTCTTGGGCATCGTCAGGCCCAGGCTCGCGGCAATCGCCACGACGACGGGCGTCGTCCGGTTGCCTGGCAAGCCGCCGATGCAATGCTTGTCGACCACCATGGGCTGCGGCCACTGGAGCCGGGTGCCGGCGGCAGTCATAGCTTTGGTCAGGCGAACGGTTTCATCCCGGTCGATACGGCCATTTGCACAGGACACAAGGAAGGCGGCGATTTCGACGTTGGAGAGCCTGCCTTCGATCGCTTCGCCCAGGATGCCCGCGAAGTCTTCCTGCCCCAGGCGGGATCCGAAAATCTTGGCCCGGACCCGGCTCATGCCTTCGCTGGGTGGCGCATAGCGGACCTCCAGCGGCATGCCAGGCTCGGCGTTCAGCCGGTGCCAGGCCGACTCGGAAAGCCCAGCCTCGTCGGCCCCGAGCAACGTTCCCGACGACAGCACGTTGAGCGTGGCGATGATGCTTCCGTGCGCACCCCGGACTTCGACCCTGGTATGCGCCTCGAAACCTTCGGCGCGGCAGGCTGGCGAGTCCGCGCGCAAAACCACCACGGGCTCGTGATGGGTATCGATGCCTAGCCGACGCGCACGGACGGGCGCCAAGGCGATAGGGTCCGGGGGTACAAGGCGCTCAGGCACGCGCAATCTCGGCTAGCGGCTGGCGCTCGATTGTGCGCGCCGTGGTTAGCGCCGTCTTGACCGTAGTCAAAAGTGCCGGTGCGCGGGCGCTATTGGAACAGCAGACGGTCCACCGTCTCCTTGTCCACGGGTTCATCGAACAATCGGCGGACGAGGAGGTCGCTGCCGAGGACCTGCGGGGCGAACAGCACGTCCGGCTGGACGCGGCGGATCTTGTTGAGGTGCTGTGCATCGTTGACCGCCGCGACGGTGCGAACACTTGGTGCAAGTTCCTTGACGGCCAGCACGACAAAGGCGTTCTCGGCGTCATCCTCCCTCAGCATGAAGACGGCCTTGGCCTCCGGGACGCCGGCTTCGGTGAGCACGCTGTCACTGGTGGCATCGCCCACGACGGCATCCGCTTCCGGCGGATAGGGCGTTGTCCGGCCGGGGGCCAGCACCACCGTCACAGGCGCGCTGCGCTCCCGCAATTGTCGCCAAAGCATCAGGGCCAGACTGGATGCCCCGATGATCACGTAGTGGTTCTTGCGTTGGCTCTTTTGCATGCGACCCTCCAGCGCGCGCCTGATGCTCCCGCCGACCAGCGGTCCGATCACTACGGAGAGCGTCGTGGCGAATACCGTGATCCCCAGCACGATCATCGAGACCGTGAACAGGCGCGCCTCGGTGCTCTTCGGCACGATGTCGCCATAGCCCACCGTGGACATCGTGACGATGGCGTAATAGAAGGCGGTGGACAGCTTGCGGATGGGAGGGTCGTAGCCCGCGCCAAACCAAAGGCTGCCCAGCACACCGTAGCTCAGGAGTGTGCCGACGCCCAGAACGGCGAACAGCGAGCTGGCGGCGAGGCTGCTTCGACTGAAGTGGCGCGCATAGAAAATCAGCACGAATATGAGTGCGGCACCCCCAACAAGCACCGGGCTGGGTCCGTGCACGCGTGCAAGCGCCAGTCCTGCCGAAAACAGAGCGAGCAGCAGGCTGATCAGCCAAGCGACGCGCGCGCGGGTCAACAGCGCGAAGGCCATCAGCACCAGTCCTAGGCCAAGCAGCACGCGCGGAAGCGACAAAAGCGGGAAGACCTTCAGCAGGACGTCGACGCCGGGTTTCCCGAATGCATTGCGGAGCGCTACGAGCGAAGCGACCTGCCCACGCAGTTGCAGGGCGCCGATAGTCGCGGCGAGGATCGCCGCAACCGCCTGCGGTCCATGCGCATGCCAGGCTTTGCGCAGGAGTGCCCATCTCAAACGCGGCAAGGTGAATCGGCGCGTCGGGCCAGGAACCTGGGTCGGCGTGGGGTTATCGGGATTGGGTGGATCCTGCGTCATGCCGGATGGCCGGGGGGCAGTACTTTGCCCGGATTAAGGATGTTTTCGGGATCGAACGCGCGTTTGGTCGCATGCATGAGCGCGAGTGCCACGGGATCTTTGAAGCGAGCCAGTTCGGCGGTCTTCAGCATGCCAATGCCGTGTTCGGCGGAGAAGCTGCCTCCATGGGCGACCGCCGCGCTATGCAGGAGGTCGTTGCATGCCTTCTCATGGTCCGTTCGGAACGCTGCCGCGTCGCCATGGGCGGGCGCCTGGACGTTGTAGTGCAGGTTCCCATCGCCCAGGTGACCGAACACGATCAACCGGGCTTGGGGGAGCTGCCGCCGAAGGCGCTGCTCCGTTACATCGACGAACGCAGCCATGCGCGAAACCGGTACGGACAGATCATGCTTGATGTTCAGGCCTTCGGCGGCTTGCGCGAGCGGAATGTGCTCGCGGACGGACCACATCGCGTCGGCTTGCTGCAGCGACGCCGCGATGGCCGCGTCCATGACTTCCCCTGCGTCGATCGCTGCCCCCAGAACTGCTTCCAGACGCTCCTGGGCGTGGGCCTCGCTCTCACTGTCCGACAATTCCATCAGGACGAACCAGGACGATGAGTCGACGGGTAGTGGGGCCCTCAGGGCTGGGAAATGCCGAGCCACCAGCGCAATGCATTCACGGCCCATCAGCTCGAATCCGGTGAGGCCAGCATCCAGTGCGTCGCGGGCACGGTTGAGCAGCGCTACCGCCGCGGCGATGTCCTGGGTCGCGACCCAGGCGGTGCGCCTTGCCGCCGGCTGCGGGTAGAGCGCCACGCTGGCCGCCGTGATGATGGCGAGCGTTCCCTCGCTTCCGACGATGAGATCCCGCAGGTCGTAGCCGGTGTTGTCCTTGCGCAGCGTGGACAATCCGTGCCAGACATCGCCGGATGCAGTGACGGCCTCGAGGCCGAGGCAGAGTGAACGCGCGTTGCCATACCGGAGCACGGCGGTGCCCCCGGCGTTGGTTGCCAGCACGCCGCCGATCGTGGCACTGCCTTCGGCGGCGAGGCTCAAGGGAAAAAGCAGGCCAGCGTCGCGGGCAGTCCGCTGTGCCTCGGCCAGGACGACGCCGGCTTCGGCCACCAGTACGCGGTCGGCGATGCCGATATGGCGGATCCGGCGCATGCGCCGGAGCGAGAGGACCAGCTGCGTTCCGGTTCCATCAGGCGTAGCACCGCCGGCAAGCCCTGTATTCCCGCCTTGCGGCACGATGGCTACACCAGCCGCCCGGCACAGGCGGACCACGCCCGCCACTTCGTCCACATTGGCAGGCAGCGCGACGGCCAGGGGCGAACCCTGGTATCGCTTCCGCCAGTCCAAGGCGTAGCCTTCGACATCCGACACGGCCGTCAGTACGTGGGGCTCGCCCAGCAATGCTCGCAATTGCGGCAGCAATGAATGCTGTTCCATCGCCTAATCCTCGCACAGCGGGGCCACCGCAGTGGATGTCAACGGGGTGCCGCATGGCATGAGGCTCAGCCATACTTCACTCATGACCGACCTCGCCAATCTGCTGGGCGCCGACGGGCCACTGGCTCGGGTTATCGATGGCTTTGCGCCTCGCGCCGCGCAGCAGGCGATGGCAGAGGCCGTTGCCAGCGCGATGGCATCGCGCACTCAATTGCTGGTCGAGGCTGGGACAGGTACCGGGAAGACCTTCGCCTATCTGGTGCCGGCACTGCTCGGCAAAGAGCGCGTGATCATCTCCACAGGCACGAAGGCGCTGCAGGATCAGCTCTTCAAGCGGGATCTCCCGCGTGTGGCCAAGGCGCTGGGGGTGACGCCGCACGCGGCTTTGCTGAAGGGTAGGGGGAACTACCTCTGCCTGCATCGGCTCCAACTGGCGCGGAGCGACGGCCGACTTCCGACCGAGGAAGTGAAGCAGCTGGAGCGGATCCTCGCCTGGAGCGCCCAGACCCGCAGTGGCGATCGTGCGGAACTGGTTGTCGTCCCCGAGGATGCTGCCGTGTGGCAGCGCGCGACGTCGACCACCGAGAATTGCCTGGGTAGCGAATGTCCGCACTTCGAGGACTGCTGGTTGGTGCGGGCGCGCCGAGCGGCTCAAGAAGCGCGCATCGTGGTCGTCAACCATCACCTGCTTCTGGCTGACCTGGCTCTCAAGCAGGAGGGATTCGGCGAGATTCTCCCGGGTGCGGCAGCATTCATCATCGACGAGGCACATCAGCTGCCCGATCTCGCGGGCCAGTTCTTCACCACGACCCTCGGACATCGACAAGTTTCCGATCTGGCCGAGGATGCCTTCGCGGAGTGCACCGCTGTCAGCGGTGCGTTGCCTGCGTTGAGTCCCGCGGTCGACATGCTTCATCGTGCCTTGCGCGAGGCAAGGCTGGCATTTTCCCGCATGCCTGAACGGGGGCCACTGGATGTGCATGGTGAGGCGGCTGCCTTGTCAGTCGCGCTGGACGGCCTCGCCGCAGCGCTGAGGGAGTTGACTGCGGCGCTGGAGACCCAGGCGGCTCGGAGCAAAGGCATGGCTGCCGTTTTCGAGCGCAGTAGCCGCGCACAAGCGTTGCTGGCGCGGTTATGCATGGCCGAAGGCGAAGCGGCGTCCGTCACATGGTATGAACGCAGCCTGCGTGGCTTCGCTCTGCACGAGACCCCTTTGGACGTATCGCAACCGCTGGCGGCGCAACGAGCGCGAACGTCGGCGGCCTGGATCTACACTTCGGCGACGCTGACCGTGGCCGGTCGATTTGACCACTTGGTTCGGCGGCTCGGCCTCGTGGAACCGCGCACGCTGCTTCTGGAGAGTCCCTTCGAATTTTCGCGGCAGGCGCTTTGCTACTTGCCACCCGGGCTGCCGGATCCGGCATCGACCGATTACACCGAGCGGATGCTCGAGGCCGTTCTGCCTGTACTGGAAGCGTCACGAGGACGAGCGTTCCTGCTGTTCACGTCGCACCGTGCATTGAATTGCGCCGCCGAGTGGTTGCGGAGCCATGCTCCCTGGTCGCTGCTGGTGCAGGGCACGGCCCCGCGGCACGAGCTGCTCGAGCATTTCCGCGCGAGCAAGGACGCGGTGCTGCTGGGCGCGGCGAGCTTCTGGGAAGGCGTCGACGTGCCCGGTGAGGCGCTCAGCGTGGTCGTGATCGACAAGCTTCCATTCGAGGCCCCGGGTGATCCGGTCCTCGATGCACGGCTAGCGGCAGTGCGCGCCCGGGGCGGCCAGCCGTTTACCGACTGGCAGGTTCCCAATGCCGTCATTGCCTTGAAACAGGGAGCTGGCCGGCTTATACGAAGTGTGCATGATCGTGGCGTTCTCGTGCTGTGCGACCCGCGGCTCACGACGCGAGGCTACGGACGCTTGTTCCTGTCAAGCCTGCCGAGTGGCCTGCCGCAGACTCGACACATCGGCGACGTCACCTCGTTCTTCGCGTCGCCAGCGCTGCTTGCCGCCGGCGCCTGACGCCTGAGATTGCCATGATGCGACTTCTAGCCCTCGACACTGCAACCGATCGCTGTTCCGCAGCATTGTGGTGCGATGGCCGCGTTCTTGCGCGGAGCGTGCATGCGCCAAGGCGACAAGCCGAGATTCTGCTTCCCTTGTTCGACGAATTGCTGGCCGAGGCCGGCATTGTCGGGGAGCAGCTGGATGCCATTGCTTGCGGCCGCGGCCCGGGCGCTTTTACGGGCGTAAGGCTGGCGGTCTCGGTGGCGCAGGGCGTTGCGCTGGCCCTGGATCGGCCCGTCGTGCCCGTTTCATCACTGGCCGCGCTGGCGTTGGCAGCACCGCCCGAGGCCACGAATGTTCTGGCAATCATGGATGCGCGCATGGGGGAGGTCTATGCGGGCATGTTCCGTCGTACACCGGTCCTTCCGGTTGAACCGCTCTGCAGGGAATCGGTCGGTGCGGCAGCGCACGTTTCAGTCGATGGTCCTGGGCCTTGGTTTGGCGTCGGCAGCGGGTGGAGTGTCTATGCCGAAGCGCTGCGACAGCGATGCGCTGGCATCGCACTGACGGGGGTGGACGCGGATGCGCAGCCCGAGGCCGCGGCGGTTGCGACCATCGGCGCTGCATCCTTCGCTCGATCCGGGGGCCAGCCAGCCGCTGAACTATTGCCCGTGTATCTGCGAGACAAAGTGGCGCTGACCAGGCTCGAGCGCGGCCAAAGCTGATCACGAACGCTGAAGCTGCTCCGAACGATCCACCCCCCGACAATCGCCAGCCACGATGCGGGATCCGTTAAGCGGGCCACGGATTCTCGCAGTCCTGGTCATGTCATTGGGGCTGCAGGTTGTAACCGCTTTGAAGAGACCTGCGGTCATCCATGCGCATGCCCCCGGACGCCGCAAACCGGCTCCTACCAGGCCGATAGGTCGGTGGCGGATTCTTGCCTTCATTCAGTGCGCAGTGACTGCGCCATCAAGCGTCGCATTGTTGCCCTCACGGCCCGACCGCAAATCGCTCTTTCGCGCCCATAGTTCGCCGCAGTGCTGGCCTGAATCCGGCGACGCTCCTGGGGCTTCGTCGGGGCAAAGTTGCGCTCGTAGCGCTATATATGTAGAATTAATGCATGACGAGAGACAGAACACCTTCCGCGCAGACCATCGAGCTGCTGGCAGCGTTGCTTTCACAACGTCCGGAGTGGCGGCACGGTTATGACCTGTCCGAGCAGACGGGCCTTGCCTCGGGAACGCTCTATCCGATGCTCATGCGCCTCAGCGATCGGGGCATGCTCGAGTCCAAGTGGGAGCCGTCGCCGCATCAGGGGCGACCACCACGCAAGCTGTATCGCCTCAATGCCGCAGGGGCAACTTTCGCGCGCGAGCATGCGAAACCCCGAACCGGGACGTTGCGGGTACAGCCGGTGCGAAGCTGATGAGCGAAACGAAATTCAGCGTCACGGTCCGACGTGCCGTCATCCGACTGGCTGGAGCGATCTTGCCGCCGAATCGCAGGGACTGGGCCAAGGCCATGTTCAACGAGATGGCCTACATCCCGTCACGTCGCGCCGCGCTCCGATGGGCGCTCGGCAGCACTTGGTGCGCAATCAGGCTCAGGGCGGCGCATGAATTCGGGCGGGCGGTGGGATCCCGAGGTACGCGAACACTGCTTGGATTGGTTGCTGCGGCACTCATCGTCGCCATGGGGGTCTACGGCATCCAGAAGCCCTATCAGCGCGAGCGCATCCGGGCCGTGTTGTTTCATGGTGGTAACACCCGCAATTCCCGCGCGTCAGCCGTCTCCAGCTTGCCGTAGCGCTTGCGCCACAGATTCACAAAGCCCAACTGAAATCGGCGGGCTTCACGAACTCAGCCGCACTTGCTATAGCCGCAGGCCAAGCATGTCGCGCAGCCATCCATCAGGACCACTGCGTTCGTGTTGCACTTGTGGCACATCGTCGCTCCAGGCGGATAGTTGCTCGCCTCGCTGTCTGACGCGGCAGGCGCTGGCTGCGTCGTAGCGTAAGCACTGCGCTTCTCGGCGATCAGTGCTTGTTGCTCGGGAGAGAGTTCTGTGTCCTTGATTAGCCCGATGCTTTTGAGATGCTGCTCGATGACCACACCGAGTTCGGCCACGATCGAGGGCATATAAATGCCTCCAGGCTTGAAATAGCCCCCACGGGGATCGAATACAGCTTTCAACTCCTCGACGAGGAAGGTGACATCGCCGCCCTTGCGAAACACTGCGGACATGATTCGCGTAAGGGCCACGATCCACTGGAAGTGGTCCATGTTCTTCGAGTTGATGAAGATCTCGAAGGGCCGCCGCGACTCATGTGCAGTACCTGCATTGAGCACGATATCGTTGATGGTGACGTAGAGCGCGTGTTCGAACAGTGGTGACTTAATCTTGTAGGTAACCCCCACGAGCGCGCCTGGCCGTTCCAGCTTCTCATGCATCTGGATCACTTCAGCCTGGGTATCCAGAGGGGCTGAAGGCGCAGGAGCCGCGTTGTCCTGTCCCGGCTGCTTGACGCTGTAACCCTTGATTTTGCGAGTGATCTTGATGGTCATGGTGTGCTGAGTGGCTCGGTGGGCCGGCGAAAACGTCGGCGGAATGGCACTGGAGACGCCGCCCGGAAAGCCGCGGACGCCCAGTGGCGCCCGCGGAATGTTGCAGGCGCTATTACTTCTTCTTGGCAGTGGACTTCTTGCCGGCCGCTTTCTTCGCGGCGGGCTTGGCGGCCTTTTTGACCGACTTCTTGGCGGCTGCTTTCTTCGGTGCAGCCTTTTTCACCGCCTTCTTGGCGGTCTTCTTGGGGGCGGCTTTCTTCGCTGCCTTCTTCGGTGCGGCCTTCTTAGCCGACTTCTTGGCGGCTGCTTTCTTCGGTGCAGCCTTTTTCACCGCCTTCTTGGCAGTCTTCTTGGGGGCGGCCTTCTTCGCTGCCTTCTTTGGAGCAGCCTTCTTCGCAGCCTTCTTAGCCGCCTTCTTGGGTGCCGCCTTTTTCGGGGCAGCCTTGGCTACCGGTGGCTTGGCGGCAGGTGCCGGCATTGCAACCGGCGCGGCCGGTGCGGGTGTGGCCAGGCCGCCACCCATGGTCTCTTCGGGATTCATGTGTTCGCTTTGCATGACTTCAGCTCCGACAGTGGTGGAAAAGAGCCCTGCGGGACGCAGATGCATTCCCTCGGTGCTCAGAACTTGCCGTAATACCCTTCCTTCAGCGCATCGAACAGATTGGCGGCTGTATGCACTTCGCCGTCGTACTCGATTTCCTCATTGCCCTTGGCCTCGATAACGCTACCGTCTTCAAGCTCAAAGCGGTAGAGGGTGCTCTCCAGATCGGCATCCTTGACGAGCACGCCCTGGAATGCGGCCGGATTGAAGCGGAATGTGGTGCAGCCCTTCAGGCCCTGCTGGTGGGCGTATCGGTATATGTCCTTGAAGTCTTCGTAGCGGTAATCGGTAGGAACATTGGCGGTCTTGGAGATCGACGAATCGACCCATTTTTGCGCCGCGGCCTGGACATCGACGTGTTCCTTGGGTGAAATGTCGTCCGCAGTAACGAAATAATCCGGAAGCTTGGCTCGGGCGTCGTCGCCCGATGGCGTGGCATCAGCATTGATCAGCGCGCGGTAGGCCAGCAATTCAAAGCTGTAGACCTCGATCCTTTCCTTGGTCTTGCGGCCCTCGCGGATGACGTTGCGCGAGTAGTGGTGCGCGAAACTGGGCTCGATGCCGTTGCTGGCATTGTTGGCCAGGCTGAGGGAGATGGTGCCCGTTGGCGCAATAGAGGTGTGGTGCGTAAAACGGGCTCCCGTCCGCGCAATTGCATCAGTCAGGTCGGGGCGCGCTTCCGCGAGCCGCTGCATGTAGCGACTGTATTTCGCATGCAGGATGCGACCGGGCACAGTGTCGCCGACCTTGTAACCATCGCGCGCCATTTCTGGCCGCTTGCGCAACATGTCGCCGGTCACCACGAAATCCTCGGTCAGGATCGGCGCAGGCCCTTTCTCCGATGCCAATTCCAGCGCCACTTCCCACCCAGCAATGGCCATCTCGCGTGCCACTTCCTCAGTGAACCTGCAGGCTTCACTGCTGCCATAGCGCATCTTCAGCATCGTCAGCGTGCTGCCAAGGCCGAGGAAGCCCATGCCATGCCGACGCTTGCGCAGGATTTCATCTCGCTGCTGCGGCAGCGGTAGGCCGTTGATTTCGACGACGTTGTCCAGCATTCGCGTGAAGACACGCACGACTTCACGGTATTCGTCCCAGTCAAAGCGTGCCTTGGGTCCAAAGGCATCCCGCACGAACAAGGTCAAGTTGACCGAGCCCAAGAGGCAGGAGCCGTAAGGGGGAAGCGGTTGCTCGCCGCAGTTGTGGGCGTGCAGGCCATTCCCGTCAAATGTGTTGATGCCCGGCACCTGCACGTCGTAGACGTCCTCCACGCCATCATCGCCTACGCGACTCACGGTCGCAACGAATCGCTCGCGATTGAGCGAACGTTTGTAAGCGCCGAGCAGGTGGTTCAACTTGGACCGCTTTTCGCTATCGGCGAAACCGATGCCTTTGGCAAACTCGGCGGCGTTGTCACCGGAAATGACCAGTTCGTGCTGTGCGCGAGTGCAATAGTCTGCGTGGCCGCCTCGGCCGTCCGGCAGCCGCGACGTCCCGGGCTGACGGCGGTTGCGGTAGATCGTGGAGGCAATTCCGACACGAAGCAGCATGCGCTGAACTGCTTCGAGTCGGGCTTCGTTCGACTGTGCAAGCCGGATGCTGACGCCCTTGTCCTGACTGCCCTGCACTGAGCCGTCGCTATCGAATAGGCCTCGAAGGAAACCGCGATGGAAAGCGCTCGACGCCCGCTCCATCGCTGGCGTCACCCTCTTGTCCATCGGCGTCATGCCGACTTCCCTTGCAAGGCGTAGCAGGGCGGCAGGCGCCATGCGGAACTCGTTTCGTCCACGCACTGCATGGAAGCCTTTAAAATCGCTCCGATGTGGCAAGGTGCCTGCGGCACGTTCGGCTTCCTGCATCAGTGCCATCGCGCCGCTTGAATCCCCCGGGCAACCGTTTGCCGCGACGGCAGGTGCCCACACGGAAAGTACAGCCTTGTCGTTCTCTAGCGTGCCATCGCCGACCAGCAAGCCGAGCAGGAAGCCTTCGTCGAAGGTGTAGCGCCCCCCCCATTCGGCTTGGCTGCGGTGGTTGTTAAGTAGCACCTCATCGCCGGGCTGGAGGTCGGCTGCAGCGCACCAGTGAGTCTCCAGTGTCCAGCGGGTCCTGCTGATCACCTTGCGCACGCGATGGTCGCGCGTCAAGCGCAGCGCATGGCCCTCCGCTGTCTCCAGTCGAACTACAGGCTTGGTGGCCGTGCGGAAGAAGCCTTCCGCGCCACTGCGGTGATCTTGGCCGTCCACACGGGCTTCGAAGGGCATGCCGACCAATTCCGACACCTGCCGAGGGCCATTGGACGTATGCACCCAGGTGTCGGCCGTCACACAGGGATTGGTCGCACGGATATTCTCGCACCACCAGTTGTTGTTCATTTCGTTGACGCGGTCGATCAGGATGAAACCGGGCTCGGCGTAGTCGTACGTAGAGACCATGATCATGTCCCACAGGTGCCTGGCCTTGACGTGGCCGTAGATCTGGCAGGCCACCAAGCCATCTTCACGAACGATGTAGTTCTCGTGGGTCGGCCATTCACGCCAGAGGACCTGTGTCGCATCGCCCAGGTCCACCTCGTCGCGCTCCTTGACGTGCACGGGGAAGACCAAAGGCCAGTCTGCGTCCTGGTCGACCGCTTTCATGAAATCGTCGGTGACCAGCAGCGAAAGGTTGAACTGCCGCAGGCGACCGTTTTCCCGCTTGGCGCGGATGAATTCGCGTACGTCCGGATGCGCCACGTCGAACGTGCCCATTTGCGCGCCGCGACGGCCACCTGCACTGGATACGGTGAAGCACATCCTGTCGTAGATATCCATGAACGACAGGGGTCCGGAGGTGTGCGCGCCAGCGCCCGATACGTAAGCGCCACGCGGGCGCAGCGTGCTGAATTCGTAGCCGATGCCGCACCCTGCCTTGAGCGTCAGTCCCGCCTCGTGCACCTTCTGGAGGATGTCATCCATGGAATCGTGGATGGTTCCGGAGACCGTGCAGTTGATCGTGCTCGTGGCGGGCTTGTGCGCCAGCGCACCGGCATTGGACGTGATCCGACCCGCCGGAATGGCGCCATGCCGCAAGGCCCACAGGAAACGGGATTGCCAGTGGTCACGCTTATCGGGCGTTGCCTCCACTTCGCTCAGCGCCCGCGCGATGCGCTGGTAGCTGTCGTCGATGTCGGCGTCTACCGGTGCCCCCTGCTTCGTCTTCAGTCGGTACTTCTTGTCCCATATGTCGTAGGACGCCGGTTGCAGCGGAATCGCCGCGATTCCGGGAAGAGGGGTATTGGCGCGTGCCGTGCTCATCGTGGGTCGGACTCCTTGGCTCTATGTTGGGTTGGGGGCGTGCTGATCAACCGGCACGCACCGCCCGCCTGCGATCATCCGCGCTGTACGGGAGGGGGCAGGGGCCGGGTGTCAGGCGCTGAAAGCCTGCTCGCGCTGTCGCTGTGCATCTTCCGCGTCCCCTCCCCGTCGGTTCCTGCAGGCCCCATCGGTTGTGCTTGCCCGCCTGTACAGCCACAACATCTTGTGGCGGAGTGTCGGCAACGCTAACGCCGCCGGTTCGAGGTGTCAATGCGAAATCTTGAGGGCGCCGCCCCTGCTTGCGTCCACAAGGCGGGCACGGCACCGTAGGTGGCTCGTGCACCCTGGATCTTCCACATGCGCTCTGCCGCTTTCGCGCTGATTCTTGCGTTGCTGCCCCTGATAGCCACGTCTGCGAGCATGGCCGGAACATTGCCGGAGGCGGTGGGTGGAAAGGCGCTGCCTTCACTGGCGCCGATGCTGCGGAACGTGACTCCCGCGGTGGTCAACATTGCCTCGAAGACGCGCGTGCGCGAGCGCAACCCGTTTTTCGACGATCCCGTATTCCAGCAGTTCTTCGGGCTGCCGCCCGAGCAGGAGCGCACCGAGCAGTCACTCGGTTCAGGGGTCATCATCGATGCGCGGAAGGGCTATGTACTGACGAACAACCACGTCATTGCCGGGGCTGACCAGATCCGTGTGACGCTGCAGGACGGACGCAGTTTCGATGCGCGGGTGCTGGGCGCCGACCCGGGCAGCGACCTTGCCGTCTTGCAGATTCCCGCACAATCGCTGCGCGCGCTTCCGGTCGCGAACTCTTCGGCGCTGCAAGTGGGCGATTTTGTCGTAGCGGTCGGCGATCCGTTCGGATTGGGGCAAACCGTCACGTCGGGCATCGTCTCGGCGTTGGGTCGCAACGGGGTGGGTGATGGCTATCAGGAATTCATTCAGACCGATGCTTCGATCAATCCAGGTAATTCCGGTGGCGCACTGGTCAACCTGGCAGGCCAATTGGTCGGGATCAACACCATGATTCTCAGCCCCAGCGGGGGTAATGTGGGCATCGGTTTCGCGATTCCCTCGGATCTCGCGCTGGACGTCATGCGTCAGCTCCTGACCTACGGCAGCGTCCGCCGTGGATCGCTGGGCATCCAGGTGCAGTCGCTTGACGCGCCACTGCGACAAGCGTTGCATCTCCCCGCGGATGTACGAGGCGTGGTGGTTGTGCGCGTGGCGGCGGGTTCGACCGCCGCGCGTGCCGGTGTGCGCGTGGGCGACGTAGTCAAGGCAGTCAATGGCTACATGGTGGAGTCAGGCCTCGAACTCGGGAACCTGGAGGGGCTGCTGCCTGTGGGCCGACCGGTTCGACTGGCCGTGCTTCGCGCAGCGAGCGTGTTGCAGCTGGTGGCAGCGCTTCAGGGCCCCAGCGTGGCGGATACCGAAGGCGGTCGGTTCGATCCGCGGCTTGCGGGCGCAAGTTTCAGTGATATCCCGCCCAGCCAGCGGGACCAGGGGCGTTACGGTGTGGCGGTGACGCGGGTCCTATCCGGCAGTCCGGCAGCGCGCGCGGGGCTGCGCGTTGGTGACGTGGTGGTTGGCGTCGACCGAACGGGGGTCGAAGGCCTGCATGGGCTGGACCAACTGCTGGCCCGCCAGCCGCGACCGCGGGTACTCACCTTGTTGCGCAACGGACAAGGCTATTACCTCCGGCTGCCCTGAACACGCGGTTGCCGCCGAAGCCCCGAAACTGAATGCGCAAAGCGTGATGCAGCGCGTGCAACGCCTATCCCGCGCGCCGATAATCAGCGCGTTCCCCCCTGAGAGCCCGCACCTATGTTGCTCCGTCATCGTCTGATCGTCATTGGGCTGGCCACGCTCTGTAGTGCCATGGTCTTCCGTGCAGCAGATGCGCGCGCGCCGACGCTGCGCTGGCGCGGCGATTACACGACGGCGCATAGCCTCGCCGATGCGCTCGCCGTCGCCTGGGCGCGACATGGCGGTGGGCGGCTCGATGTCGATTCATTCAACACGATTTCCGGCATCGACGAGGCCCTGTCGGGCAAGGTCAATATTGCAGGTAGCGCGAGGCCGCCGGCCCCCAGCGAACCGGGTGAGTCGGGGCTCGTGTTCACACCATTGGCTTGGGACAGCCTTGTCCTGATCGCGCGCCGGGGGAATCCGGTTCACAACATCTCGCTCGAACAGCTCTATCAGGTCTACATGGGTTACATCACCAACTGGAGCCAGCTGGGAGGACCGGATCGGCCGATCAACCTCTATTCGATTGCCAGCCCGCTGGACGGACTGGAATTCGACCTACGCAAATTCCTCTATGGCCGTGGCGACCAGGAAGTCGCGGCGCCGCGTTTGTACCTGAACACTCAGCAATTGCAGGCGGCAGTCAGGCTCGATCCTGATGCGCTCGGCCTCAGTGCATATTCGGATGTCGACCAGAACCGCGGGCTCCAGATGCTGTCCGTCGAAGGCGTGCGTCCCGACCGAGCTACGCTGGCCGATGGTTCCTACCCGTTCATCGTTCCGCTGTACTTTGCAACCAACCCCAGCGATCCGGATGGGTTGGAAGTCAGGAAATTTATGCGCTTCGCCGAAGGCCCGGCTGGCCAGGCGGTCATCCGCGCACACGGCATGGTTCCGTATGGCGAGGGTGGCGCACTGGCTGCAGGAGCCAGATCACGCGCGCAGTGGATCGAAGCCCGGCTGACGTCCGAGCAAAGGGCGACCCCATCGCGATGAAGGGACCGCTCGCCGGCGCGGCCGGCAGGGGATATCAGCGGCGCCATTCCGTGCGCGGCGATCGCCGTGCTTCGGGACATCACGGTGAACAGGTTGGTGGCGGGCTGTGAGCATGCCGCGCGTGCTGAGCCTCGACCTTGACGACACGCTATGGCCAATCGCGCCGGCGATCGAGGCTGCGGAAGCAGAACTGCACGCCTGGTTCGAGGCCCGGCTGCCGGTCGTTGCAGCAACCTGGCCACCTCTGGCGATGCGTGCACTGCGCGCAAGGATCGCGCAACATTGTCCCGAGATTGCCCACGACTTCAGTGCCCAGCGGCGGTTGTCCTTGTTGCATGCCTTGCGGTCGTGCGAAGAGGACGAGGCGCATGTCGATGAGGCATTTGACGTTTTTTTCAGGGCTCGCAACCGCGTTTGCTGCTATGAGGACGTGCCTGAGGCACTGATTCGACTTTCGGCGATGTTTCCGCTGGCGAGTCTTAGCAACGGCAACGCCGATCTGGAGCAGACCGGACTTGGTTCGCACTTCAGTGTCCGGGTCGCGGCCCGCGAAGCCGGCGCGCTGAAGCCCGATCCACGCATCTTCGCTCTCCTTTGCGAGCGCACCGGCTGCCCGCCTGAACAAATCCTGCACGCGGGGGATGATCCCCTGCTGGATGTCGGTGGTGCCCGTGATGCCGGGCTGCGTGCCGCCTGGATCAATCGCGAGCGCCGCCCTTGGCCAGGCCCGGGGACTGAGCCTGAACTGATATTCGAGAACCTCGGCGCGCTTGCCGATTGGTGCGAGCGCCTGCGGGTGCGCTCCAGCGCCTAAGGGCAGTCACGGTCTTGCCACGGCCGCGGCGCCGCGCACTTGCATCGGGGGCGCAATGGCTAAAATGGCGCGTCGCCTGATGCCACTTCGGTGCTGGGCAGGATCTGGAGCAAGAGCATGTCAGTCCTCACCGTCGCCCGCCGCGGGACACGCGCGGTGTCCCTGGAGGCCGTCGATGCAGTGGCCATGCCCGGTTGCCGAAGACGCCTGACTGCGGTTCAGAAGCGCTGGCTTGCCTCCTGCGGATTCTCGGGTCAGGCCGGTCAGATTGCGATGGTGCCCGATGAACGGGGCGCGCTGGCTCGGGTGCTGGTGGGTGTGGATCGCGAGGATCCCCTGTGGGCACTGGGCGAGCTCGCGCACGGCTTGCCGGAGGGCGACTACGCGCTTGCGCCCGAGGGCGTCCTTGCCGACAGGCGTCTGGCTGCGCTCGGCTTTGCGCTCGGTGCCTACCGTTGTACGCATTACCGCAAGGGACGAGAGGGTACAGCGCGCCTCGTGCTGAGCCGCGCGCTACTGGATGAGCTAGATCCGATCGTGCAGGCGACGACACAGGTGCGGGATTTGGTGAACAGGCCAAGTGAAGACCTCGGGCCCGCTGAGCTGGCGGCGCAGGTCAAATCGGTGGGCAAGGCGCACGGCGCGCGGTTGCGCGAATGGGTCGGCGAAGAGCTTCGGCGCGACAATTTTCCGACGATTCATGCCGTTGGCCGCGCAAGCCAGGCGGCTCCGCGCCTGGTCGAGTTGCGCTGGGGCAAGGCGAAGCACCCCCACGTGGTGCTGGTGGGAAAGGGCGTTTGCTTTGACAGTGGTGGCCTTGATCTCAAGACCTCCGACGGCATGCGCTGGATGAAAAAGGACATGGGCGGCGCCGCGCATGCACTGGCGCTGGCCGATCTCGTGATGCAGGCGCGCCTGCCCATTCGCCTGACGCTGCTGGTCCCAGCAGTCGAGAACGCCGTGGGAGGCAATGCCCTGCGGCCGGGCGACGTGATCCGGACCCGCGCGGGTCACGCCGTTGAAATCGACAATACGGATGCCGAAGGCCGGTTGATCCTCTGCGATGCGCTGGCATACGCGGGTGAGCTGCAGCCGGACCTGATCATCGATTTTGCAACGCTCACGGGTGCGGCGCGTGTTGCACTGGGCCCCGACCTGCCTGCCTTGTTCGGGAACCGGGATGATTTGCGTGAGGCGGTGCTGGCGGCCGGTCGCGACCAGCATGATCCGCTTTGGCCCATGCCATTGTGGCGGCCGTATCGGCGAATGCTTGATTCCTATGTGGCGGACTTCGCCAACAGCGGTGCTTCACGTCATGCCGGTGCCATTACCGCGGCGCTCTACCTGGAGCGCTTCGTGCCGACGGATGCGGCCTGGCTGCATGTGGACGTGTACGCATGGAATGATGCAGATCGCCCCGGTCGCCCCAAGGGCGGCGAAGCACAGGGAATGCGCGCCTTCTTCGCATTCCTGCGCGCCCGATACAGTTGATTTGTGCGGGCGCGGATGGTTCGGCGGCTTGCCTCAGTGCGCTACGAGCAGCGGTAGCGGGCAGTCGCGGATAAGTGCGCGCGTCGTACCGCCAAGCACCATCTCCGCCAGTCGCGAGTGCCCCCAGGCGCCCATCACGACGAGATCGCAGCCCAGTTGCTGCGCGCGCTCGAGGATCGCTACTGCAGGGGCGCCCGCAGGTTCGAAGCGTTCGATCGAGGCATTGATGCCGCGGTGCGCGAACCAGGTTGGCAGAGGAATGGACGGAAGCCATGCGCTCCCTTCTGGCACCTGCTCGGCGCTGCCGTCGAGAACATGCACTGCGTCGGCCTTCGCCAGCAGTGGCATCGAGCCATGCAGCGCGCGCGCGGACTCAATGCTGCCGTTCCACGCCACCAACACGCGCCGGCCCGCATCGGTGACGCCGGTGGATGGCACGACCAGAATGGGTCGGGCTGCGCCGAACACCATCCGTGACGTGTTGCCAAAACCGATGGGCACGTCTTCGCGCAGTTCAGGCCTCTGCACAAGCATCATGTCGACGCTGGCCGCCGCCAGGCACAGCACTTCGGCGAGATCCCCTTCCCCGACGCGCCAGTTCCCGCGAAGACCCTTCGCTTGCAATAGGCTGGACCACCATCCGGCATGGGATTCGGCGTCCTTGCGGGCCTTTTCTGCTTCCTGGACTTGCAGCGTCACGGCTTCCGGAACTGCGAACGTCACAGCGGGCAGCAGTGCTACGTATATGCCGTCCAAGTTGGCGGCCAGCCTGTCGGCAAGCCGCAGCGCCAGATCGAGCGCTGCGTGGCGGACGCCAGGCTGGGGCACATGCACGGCGAGTTGCAGGGCGGTCATCGGTGGCATCCTCGAGGCATGCGCGTTGCGCGACGTTCAGCAATGGGGCAAGACTATCGCTCTGTTGGATTGGCGGCGAGTCGGCGCCGCCTGTTCCCCGTTGTCATCCCTGGAGCCCCTGTCATGATTCCTCGCATCCCCCGCTTGATCGGTGCCACCGCGATCCTGGCTGCTGCAATGGCAGCGCTGCCCGCGCAAGCTCGTGGCGACATCAGCTGCCGCATGACGTACTCACTGAAAGGCTGGTCCCTCTTCTATCAGACGGCCAGGGGCAGCGGCGTCGTGACCTGCGACAATGGGCAAAGCCTCCGTGTAAGCATCGAGACGAAGGGAGGCGGACTGACCATTGGCAAGTCCGAGATCAAGCATGGCGTCGGCCACTTCAGTGGCGTGCGAGATATCCGCGAAGTGCTCGGCGCGTATGCCACTGCAGAGGCGCATGCTGGCGTGGTGAAGTCCAGTGCAGCCCAGGTGCTGGTCAAGGGCAATGTCACCCTGGCCTTGGCAGGCACCGGTGAGGGATGGGATCTCGGCATTGCGTTTGGAAAGTTCGTCATCAAGGCTGGATGAGCGGCAGGGTGGAGGCGCTCCTCACTCATTCAGGCGGCTGCCATTGCGGAAGGGTGCGGTTCGAGTGTCGGACCGCGGCACTGCCAACGGTGCTTGATTGCGACTGCTCCATTTGTCGCATGAGCGGATTCTTGCACCTGATCGTGCCGGCGGCCCATTTCCGCCTGCTTCAAGGCGCTGAAAACCTCCGCGAGTATAATTTTCTTACGGGTGTCGCGAGGCACCTGTTCTGTAACGTTTGCGGGATCAAGAGCTGCTATGTCCCACGCTCGCATCCGGATGCGTACGACGTGAATGTGCGATGTCTGGATTCAAATACCCTCACGCAGTACACGTTGCGCGTGTTCCGCGATGCCGACCGCGCATCGGAGGCAGCGGTGCCGGCGCATTTGGGGGGAGGGAGGAGCATGAGAGGACGTGGTCGGGAGCTGTTCGCGTTTCGCGGCCTGCTTGGGTCGATGCCGTGCACCTGCATCGCTTGGGAACGGCTATGACCCCGTCGGTGTCGATCGAACGGATTCTGCATGCGGGTGACGAACGAGCCAGCATGGTCATCCATGCATTGGGCATTGCGTTGAGCTTCCTGGCACTCGGGTTGCTGGTTGCGGACGCAATCCGACTGGACTCGGCGCGCGCCTTTTGGGGTGGCGGTATCTTCGGATTGGCTCTTTTGCTTCTTTACAGCGCATCGACCCTTTACCACGCGGCGCGCGATGAGGGCAGGCGCCGCCACTTGCGCCGGCTCGACCACATCGCGATCTACGGCCTGATTGCAGGGACGTACACCCCATTTACATTGCTTGCGCTGCGTGGCGCATGGGGTTGGGGCCTTCTGTTGGCCATTTGGCTGTTCGCGGCCGTCGGTGCGGTCGCGGAATTCAGTGACTGGGGCCGGCGACGCGGCCTGGCTGCGTTGATTTACGTCGGGATGGGTTGGACGGGAGTGCTTGCCATTGCTCCCCTGCATGCGGCGCTGGCGGGCAGCGGACTGGCGCTGCTGCTTGCTGGTGGGGCGGCTTACACGCTAGGCGTGCCGTTCTATCTGTGGAAGCGATTCCGATTCCACCATAGCGTCTGGCATGTATTCGTTCTGGCTGGCAGCGTGCTTCAATTCCTCTCGGTTCTGCTTTACGTATTGCCTCTGGCGCGAGCGCATTTGGCCTGACGCGATGTAATCCATCGGCGGGACAGCCGCGTGATGCTGGCTCCGGCGGGTGCAACTCGCGGTTGAGCCCAGGCTGCTGGCATCATTGTGGGCGCCAAGCGCCTGGGTAGTACACGCCGGGTTGTGGTCGCTCCCGAATAACGTCGCGGCGGAATCGGAAAAGTGCTGCGGGTCGGCCGCGGGGCGCGCGGGTCTGTTGGCCAGTCGACTCGACGAGCCCCGCGCCCGCGATGAGTCGCCGGAAGTTCTGGGTGTGCAGACGGCGCCCGGCAAGCGCCTCGACGACTTGTTGCATCTGCGTGAGCGTGAAGGTTTCCGGCAACAGTTCGAAAATGACCGGCCGGTAGCGCAACTTGCCTCGAAGCCTGCCGAGTGCGGTGGCCAGGATGCGGCGGTGGTCCTGGGCCATCGGCTGTCCCAGCTTGGATGCCACGCCGGCTTCGGCCAAGGCGCCCGTTTCCCAGAGCAGTTCGTAGCGTTCCAGCGTTCGCTCGGCGTCCCAGGTGGCCCCATCGAGACCGAATGCGAGCGCGGCCCGTTCTTGCTTCCGGACATCGCCGCCCGCCCAGGCGTGCAAGACAGGTCCTACGACCGCATCGAGCACCGAAGGTCGCTGCCGACGCCAATCCTCCCACGGAAGGAAGCCGTATATGTCCTGCCATAGCGCCGTCGTCAGCGGTGGTTCTCGCTCGCGGATCAGCGCAAGGTATGCAATTCCAATATTGCGTGGACCACCATCGCCGCGACGTGGATCGCGGGTACGGTCGCCAAAGGTGTAGAGCTGTTCCACGTAGCCCAGGGCGAGCCCTGTGAGTCGCTTTACCGATTCGCGCAATCCGCGTTCAAGGGTTACGTCGGCGCGGACATCGAGTGGGCCCGTGGGCAGAGCGCACTCTTGCATCGCTTTTGCCGTCAGCACGCGAGGTGTTGCAGCAGTAACCGCCACGATCACCGCTTCCAGATTGACCCGCAGGGCATCAGTCATGCCGGGACCTCCCTCGTTCAGGCCGCGTCGGATGCAGATCGCCATGCCGATGGTTGCGCGGGTGAATGGTCAGTTCAAAGCACAAGTAATGCCAGCGAGCCGTCGACGGATGCGGTCTGGGATGCTGTGATCTGGCGCGTCCTCGCATGCCTTGGGCCAGAGCTACGGGCGCGCCTCGGCGGCAACGTCCCCATGCAGCGCCGCGCCATAGATCGAGCGAGGCCGAATGGCACGGGAAACATGGTAGGACGCGAGGCAGGCGAGCATCAGGGCCGGGACCAGTTGATATTCGAGCGTCATTTCGAAAACGATCAGGAACGACATCAACGGGGCATGTGTCGTGGCCGCCAGAAACGCTCCCATGCCGATCACCGCGTACACCACGGGGAGGGAGCTGCCGGGCCAAATGGCATGCGCGGCACTTCCGGCAAGCATCCCCAGCAGGGCACCCACGAAAATGGTCGGTGTAAAAACGCCACCCACGGCACCCGAGCCGCTGGTGGCGGCGGTCGCCAGCACCTTGGCCAGCAGCACCAGAGCGATCAGGGTCAAGGGCCAGGGTGAGTGCAGGACATCGTTGACCACGCTGTAGCCATTGCCCCAGACCTCCGGAAACACCGCCGAGATCACGCCGACGACCAGGCCTCCCAGCGCAAGCTTGAGCGGCAAGTCGATATGCAGCCTTGCGGCCAGCGCATGCGAGCCATCCAGAATGGCCATGAACAGCGGCGCAAGGCCGCCCAGGAGAGCGCCAAGCAGCAGGAACAGAGGCAACTCCCAAAGCGTGGCCACATGCAATGCCGGAATGCGGTACACGGGCTCGTATCCGAGCACTTGATGCACGGTGACATTGCTGATCACCGAGGCGACCATGAGTGGGCCGAGGCGGCGTATTGATAGGGTGCCGTAGACGATTTCGGCAATGAAGATCGCGCCGGAAAGGGCAGCGTCGTAGGCAGAGGCGAACCCCGCTGCCGCGCCACAGGCGAGTAGTAGCCGCAGATCGTCGCCATCGAAATGGGCCAGCTGACCAATCCAGGAGCCCGTTGCCGCCGCGAGCTGGACCATTGCGCCCTCGCGACCAATCGAGCCTCCTGAGCCGATCGTGCAGAGGGATGATGCGCTACGCAGCAGCGTGCCGCCGACGTCCTGCCGACCATCGCCGACGGCGATGTTCTCGAGATACTCCGTATGGTTGCGTCCATTGGACGAGCGCCGCGCCAGCCAGAGGAAGGCGCCGGCAGCGATGCCTCCCAAGGCTGGCAGGATTGCGCGGTGCCATTGAGAGAGCGCGGTCGCGGCTGCAACAAGGCTGCCCGGGTGACCCGTGGCCAGCGATTCGGCAAAAGCCATGCCCTCATGGAAAGCGACGGTCGCGAAGGCGCCTACCACGCCGATCAATGCGGCCCAAAGAAGCAGCCAGCGGTCGTCGCTGCGGCGCGTGCGGCCGACCAGGGAAGAATGACTTGCGGTGCTCGACTCAGAGGTTCTGGTAGTTGGGTCCACTGCCACCCTCGGGAGTGACCCAATCAATGATCTGATAAGGGTCCTTGATATCGCAGGTCTTGCAGTGCACGCAGTTGGCGGCATTGATTTGGAGCCGAGCCCCCGCATTGTCACGCACCATTTCATAGACTCCCGCAGGGCAAAATCGCGTGCAGGGATTGTCATATTCGGCCGCACAACGTCCGATGCAGATGCTCGTGTCGGCCACGTGAAGATGGACGGGCTGATCCTCGTCATGTTCGGTGGCGGAGAAATACACACTCGCTGCCCTGTCCCGTGGCGGCAGGGTACGCTGCACCCAGTCGCGGGCGGGTGCCGCATGCTGGTCGAGGCGCGTAAGCTGGCTATGGTCCGCGTGGTTGCGCAGGGTCCATGGGGATCGGCCGCCAGTGACCGTCTCCCAACCTGCGTTGGTCAGGCCCCAGAGCAGGCCCCGATGGAACCCGGGCCGGATGTTGCGCACGGTGCGGAGCTCATCGACTACGGGCGATGCACGGAGGCGCGCGTCCCACCCGTTGCTGTCAAAACCCTGCGCCGCGACGTGCTCGGCCGCAAGCATGCCCGAGCGCATCGCCTGGTGAGTGCCCTTGATCTTCGGAACATTGAGCAGTCCGGCGGCGTCTCCGACGAGCATCGCGCCTGGCATCTCGATGGTCGGGAGCGACTGATATCCCCCCTCGGAGAGTGCCCTCGCCCCCGCCGACAAGATTTCGCCGCCTTCGAGCAGCGGCGCCACGCGCGCATGGTGTTTGAACTGCTGGAACGCGTCCCATGGGGAGAACATGGGATCGCGATAATCGAGGCCGACGACAAAACCGACCGCCAGTCGATCGTCATCCAGGTGGTACATGAAGCTGCCACCGTAGGTGGCGGAGTCCAGTGGCCAGCCGATGCTGTGCACCACCGTCCCGGGGGTAACCCGCCCGGGCGGCAGTCGCCAGAGTTCCTTCAGACCGATCCCGTACGTCTGTGCATCCGCTGCCTGTGCCAGCTTGTAGCGACCGATGAGCTGCTTGCTGAGGTGCCCGCGGCATCCTTCGGCGAGTATGGTCAGCGGCGCCTTGATGTCGACGCCCTGGGCGTAGGCGGGCTTGTGGGTTCCATCCCGGGCGACGCCCATGTCGCCGACACGGATGCCTGTCACGGCGCCGGCTGCGTCAAACAGCGGTTCCGCGGCGGCGAACCACGGGTAAATTTCCACGCCGAGCGCCTCGGCTTGCGGCGCCATCCATGCGCACAGGGCCCCGAGGCTGACGATAAAATTGCCATGGTTGCGCATCTGGGGTGCGGCTGGCAGCGTCCAGGCTTTGCGGGGGCTTCGCAACCACCACAGCGCGTCATGGGTCACCGGAACGCAGATCGGCGGCGGCGCATCTCGCCAGCCAGGCAGAAGAGCGTCCAAGGGCCCCGGCTCGATCACCGCGCCCGAAAGGATCTGGGCCCCGATCCGAGAAGCCTTTTCGATGACGCACACGCGCGCATCAGGCCTCAGTTGCTTGAGACGAATGGCAAACGCGAGACCGGCAGGACCAGCCCCCACGGTGACCACGTCATACTCCATCTCATCCCGTTCGACCATGGTCTCGCAGCCATCGTTGAAACGATCGTTTGATTGTCACGCTTTGCGGGGCGGACGGCAATGCATGACCAATGCTGCGCCTGCGCTTTGCCATCCGCGCGCGGTTGTCGACAATGTCGGCTTGCACGGGGAGATGGAATGGACATCAGCAGTGCCTCAATCACCCGCTATGGCGTCTGCCAGTCGCTATCGGCGCTGGCCGCAGGCAACTTGGGTCCGGTGGAACTGGCGGAAGCGTGCCTGGGCCGCGCGCACCAGCACAATGCCCGTTTGGGTGCATTCGTCGACCTACGCCCGGCTCTCGTGAGGGAACAAGCGCAGGCGAGCGCCCAGCGTCGGCGCGAGCGGGTGCTGGGTCGGCTGGATGGCATTCCGGTCGCCGTGAAGGACAGTTTCGACATTGCCGGGTGGCCAACTCGCGCGGGGCTGCCGCGCGTGCAGGCCGAGCCAGCCACGCGCGACGCGGCAGCGGTGACACGACTGCGTGCTGCTGGCGCAGTGCTGATGGGCAAGACTGCACTGGACGAAGGCCAGCTCGGAACGCACGGGCAAAGCCCGCATTACCCGCCGGTTCGTCATCCCCTCCGCCCCACGCACACGCCCGGCGGTTCTTCCAGCGGCGCCGCTGTCGCGGTGGCCAGTGGCATGGCGTTGGCCGCGCTGGCGGGCGATGGCCTGGGTTCGGTGCGTATCCCTGCGAGCTATTGCGGCCTCGTTGGCCTGAAGCCGACGCATGGCGAAATCTCCGCGGTGGGCATGATGCCGAGTGCGCGTCGCCTGGACTGCGTGGGCATCCTTGCGCGCGAGGTGCGCGATGCCGTGGTCCTGCTTCAAGTGCTGGCCGGTTATGACGCCGAGGATCCGTTTTCGCGCAAGCGGCGGGTTGCGTTTGATCTCCCCGATCTGGAACCGGGCCGGCTTCGTGTCGGCCTGTTGCCGGATCTTGCGGCGGCGAGCGTCAATGAGCCGGTTCAGGCCGTATTTTCACAGGCACTGGACACGCTTGATGGCGTGCTCGGTCAGCAGCGAGTGGTCGATTTTGCCGACTGGGACTTTGCTCGCGCTCGGCGCGCGGGCCTATTGCTCATGGAGGCGGAGATGCTGCACACGTTTGCTCCTGACCTCGTGGATGCCGCGCATCCGGCATCCCCACGATTCAAGCGCATGCTGGACTATGCGAGAGGCAAGAGTGCCCCGGATTACGTCGCAGCCGACCGGATCCTCGACGTTGCGCGACTGAAGGCGAGGCGCTTGTTTGCGCAGGTCGACGTCCTCATCACGCCCACGACGCCCCAGGGCGCCTATCCAATCGATTGGCCCGAGCCTGCCAATGCGGCCGACCTGACTGCATTCGCAAGTCTTGCAGGCTGTCCGGCGGTGAGCATTCCGATGGGAACCCTGGCGGACGGGCTACCGGCGGGCATGCAGCTGATCGGTCCGGCTGGATCGGACCTGCGCCTGCTCGAGCTGGCCGAGGTCTTCGCCGCGGCGCTCGATGCCGTTCCCGCATTTCCTCTGGGTGATGCAGGAGGCTGAGCGGGCCGCGCTGCCGGGGCAGGAGGTTCCGTCAGTGCTGCCGGGGGCTTGGTTACGGTATGCGCCGACGTTCCTGGACGCCGCATCAGCCGACGGCTTGCTCGACGCCCTGCTTGCCGAGATCCGGTGGGAGCAGCATCACGTCTGCTTGTTCGGGCGCACGGTTCCATCGCCGCGCCTGTCCTGCTGGATTGGTGATGCGGGGTCCGCCTACACCTACTCCGGGGTGCGTCAGGAGCCTCGGCCGTGGCCCTCTTCGCTGCGGCCGATGCGCGACCGCCTCCGCGCGGCTTGTGGGACAGCATTCAACAGTGCCCTCGCCAACCTGTACCGCGATGGTGGCGATGCCATGGGCTGGCACAGCGATGACGAGCCGGAGTTGGGCGCCGAGCCGCTCATCGCGAGCCTCAGTCTCGGTGGGACCCGGCGGTTCCTTCTGCGCCCACGATCGGGTGGAGGTCGGCTCTGCCTTGCGCTGGCGCATGGCAGCCTGCTGCTGATGGGTGGCGATTGCCAGCAGCTTTACCGGCACGCATTGCCACGCACGCGCCGCGACGTGGCACCGCGCATCAATCTGACCTTCCGCCGGATCGTCCACCTCGGGTAGGCGAAGGCCTCGTACCTGAGACGGGCGGTGCCCGGGCTTCGCCGCAGCGGAGCCCGGGCCAGCGATCGGCACGCCGACGTGCCCGCACGAGTCCGGTAATGCGTGGCGACGCCCCGGCGGTCGCCTTCAGGCGACCTTGACCTCGATGGCTTTCGGTTGCGTTCCCGCCGTTTTGGGCAGCTGAAGCGAGAGCACGCCGTCCTTGAACGCGGCCTTGATGGCATTGGCGTCGACGTTATCCGGCAGTGTGAAACTTCTGCTGAATTGGCCGTAGAACCGCTCGATGCGGTGGAAGGTCCGCCCCTTTTCCTCCTTTTCCTGCTTGCGTTCACCCTGAAGGGTCAGAATGCCGTTGTCGACCGAGATCTTGACGTCGTCCTTGTTGATCTCGGGGAGCTCGGCCTTGATCGTGAACGCTTCCGGCGATTCCAGGATATCCACCTGTGGTGACCAGTCCGTCGCAACCATCCCGCGTTTCGCGCCTCGCCTCGGCAAACCGACCATGCGCGTATACCGATCGAACATATCGTCGATTTCGTGCCAAGGATCCCATTGCACCAGTGCCATGATCCACCTCCCAGTCGTGGGCCAGTAGCGTTGGCCGCGGCCGGCTGGCCCACATGGGACCGGCGGCGACCGGCCGATGCGCGCGCATCAAGCGGTAGACACGCACCGAAGTCGTCAGCAGGCGCAGGCAAGGCGCCTGCGTCTTGCATGGTCATTCATAGGTGCAGCGGTGACTGCGCGCTGCCGGTGTATTCCCGTTGCCTTTCGCTTGCCAGGATGCCTGTCAGCTGCGTCCACTCCATTCCCAGTGCGCTGATCACGTCGTCAAGGGACAGGACGCCAATCACCTCGCCGCCGTCGCCCGTGACTGCCAGCCGGCGCACGCCGTGCGTAGCCATGACCTCCATCGCTGTGGTCAGGTCATCATCCGCGTCGACGGACATGACGCCCTGCGTCATGACGTCGGCCACCGCGGTTTCACCGGGCGAAAGACCAGCCGCCGCAGCTCTGAGGACGATGTCGCGATCGGTGAGGATCCCCACGAGGCAGTTGCCGGTCGCATCATCGGTCACCACCAGGGTGCCGACATGCTGATCGCGCATCTGGATCGCGGCCTCGCGGAGGTTGAGCGACTGTGGAATATGCACGGCGCCCAGCGTGCAGACTTGTTCGACGTTCATGGGGACTCCTATGGTTGTCGGTACGGGGGATCGTCTCGCTTCGTGGTGCAGCCTCAATCCCAGGTGATCCAGTGGGTGGTCGAGGCAGATCGCGATGCAGGCCCGAGAAACCTCGCGAACCACGCGCCAGCGAGGCTGGCAACCTGGTCCAGCGTGCCTGGTTCCTCGAAAAGATGGGTTGCGCCGGGAACGATGGTGATCTGGTGCTCGCAAGTCAGCGCGGCAGCGGCGTCGCGGTTCAGTTCAATGACGCCCGTATCCAGCGCCCCGACGATCAGCAAGGTCGGTGCCTGGACACGGCGCAACGCGATGCCCGCGAGGTCGGGTCGACCTCCGCGGGAAACTACGGCGGAGATTCGCTGCGGTCGATCTGCGGCCGCGATGAGGGCTGCCGCGGCACCCGTGCTGGCGCCAAACAGCCCCATCGGCATGCGGGGCGCAGCGTGTCCCTGGTACAGCCAGTCGATCGTGTCGGTCAGTCGGCGCGCTAGTCGGGGGATATCGAACCTGAATTCGGCGGTTCGCTGGTCCAGCGCCTCTTCCTCGCCAGTCAGCAGGTCGAGCAACAGTGTCGCCAGTCCAGCGTCGTTCAATGCGCGAGCAACTTGCCGGTTGCGTCGGCTAAATCGTCCGCTGCCACTGCCATGAGCGAATACGACGATGCCGAACGCTCCGGCGGGCGCCACGAGGTTTCCTTCCAGCATGGAACCGGATGATGGGATGATGACGTCGACTTGGGTGGACATGGCGGCAACATTGCCTTTGGATCACGCCGCGATCTGAACGGCTTCAGGCTGGTGCCACTGCGCGGGCGCCTCAAGTGGCTCGATGGCGGTGGTTTCATCGAGATGGAAAACGGCATCAAACTGATGTCCTAGCGATGCGACGAAATAGTGGCTGGCGCGCTCGGATTCAGGCAGGTAGAGGACCCCGATCGCACGCTGCATCATCGTTTCGCGAAGGGGCTTGGCCGCAGGCGTATCCAACCGCAGGAAGAAGCGATCCAGACCGGTGCTGTAGAAGAGGTGTTCGTAACTGTCGCGCATCGCTGGCCTGACCCATTTGTGCTCGACCTCCCCGCCCCACTCCGAAGCCGCCGACACGTGGCCCGTGTAAGTGGTAAAGCCCACTAGCAGTGCGAGATCGTCGGGTGCCTGACGCACGAGCTGGCCAAGATTCCATTCGCCGCGTAAGTGCGACTCCGTGGCGCGCGCGTCCCCGAGATGTGAGTTGTGCGCCCACACCACCAGCTTGCCCGTTCCGCCTCGGCGTAGGCGGTAGTGAGCAAGCGCGAACAGCGTGTCCCGCATATGTGAATCGCGAAGGTTCCAGGTGTTGGTACGGCCTTCGAACATGGCCCGGTAGTACTGCTCGGCATTGACGACCAACGATGCATTGCGTTCGGCCGAAAACTGCGCGTCGACCACATCGATGCCGTCGTCCGCGGAAGTGGGCTGGTTGCCTTGCCGCAGTTCCAGGAGTTGCGCAACGACTGCCTCGCGGGCACTTGGACGCAAGCCCGAGGCCGCCTGGTGTCCGTACTGCTGGGGATCCCGCACGTGATCGAGAGCAGCGTAGCGCTGGCGGGCGATAGCAGCCTGCTCGGGATCGAACCGCTGCAAATGGCGGATCACCGCATCTGCGGAACGGTAGAGACTGTAAAGGTCAAGGCCATAGAAGCCTGCGCGATCGACAGGAGCCAGCGACGCGTTGTGCACCCTCAGCCACTCGATGAATGCAGCCACCTCCCGGTTGCGCCACATCCACCGCGGAAAGCGCTCGAATTCATCAAGCGCGGTCGTGGAATCCCGCTCGTCCCCGCCCTGGACGTAGTGGCAGACGCGCCATGCGTCGGGCCAGTCTCCTTCAATTGCAACGCCATCGAATCCGAGTTCGGTGATCAGCCTGCGCGTGATCTCGGCGCGCACGCGGTAGAACTCACGCGTACCATGGGTCGCTTCGCCGAGCAGAACGAATCGCTTGCCCTCTGCCATGCGCAGCAATTCGTCGTAATCGGAACTTCTGTCTGCCAGGCGCCGAGCCAGGTTCCGCGTTGCAAGGAAGGGTGTGGCAAGAGCGTTCATAAGCGCGTGCCCGTGGCATGGGCCTCGCGCAGGAGCATCTGCACCTCCTCGTCGCTGGTGTCCCCGAATTCCGCGTAGAACTGGCCAACCGCCTCGAAGTGCGCGGGGCAGAGGACACCCACGAACTCGTCAGCGACGTCGCTCAGTCGACGCTCTGCATCCGCCGGCGCAACCGGCACCGCGACGATGAGCTTCGCTGGCGAGCGTGAGCGCAAGGCCTTGAGCGCTGCGCGCATCGTTGAGCCGGTCGCCAGGCCATCATCAACGACGATGACCGTGCGTCCCTCGATGGGCGCCGGTGCTCGCGTCCCACGGTAGCGAACCTCCCGACGTTCAAGCTCGATCGACTCTTCCGCGAGAACGACGTCGAGATCGTGTCGACTGACGCCCGCGTGGTCGATGACGTCGTGGTTGAGGTCGACTGCGCCGCCCGATGCGATCGCCCCCATCGCGAGCTCGCGGTGGTGGGGGAGGCCCAACTTCCGCACGATCAGGACATCGAGGGTCGCGTCGAGTGCCTTGGCGACTTCGTACGCGACGGGAACCCCGCCGCGCGGCAGCGCCAGGACGACAAGATCGCGCCGGCCCCGATAGGCCTGCAGCGCCTGTGCGAGCCTGCGTCCTGCCGCATAGCGATCAGTAAACCGGGCGTCCATCGTTGTCTCGCTGATGTCTGCCAGATGCTTACGCTAGGCTCACGATTCGTCCGCTGCCTTGACTTGGATCAACAACCCGCCGCGCGCTATACGAAGCGGCAATCCGTCGCGCCTGCGTGTTTCGGCAATGGGTCGTTTTCCCGTCTAACCGGGAGACGGCGCGGCCAAGCCAAGGCCGAGTCCGGCGTGTGTCCACGCCTCCTCGGCGGATGGGCGCTCAGTCAATGTTTCAGCCGCGCAATTGCGCAGCGATCTCCTGGACGGTCATGTCCAGCTGATCGCGTTCGATTTCCCTTGTCACGCAGCGCGCCAGTTGCTTGCCCAGTTCCGCCCGCAGCGCACCAAGGAACCGGGGTGGAGCAATCAGCATGAGGTGGTCGAAGCGGTGGTCCAGGCGACCGGCCTCGAGCGCGTCTCGCAGTTCCCTTGCGAACTCGCGGGTCGCCTTTTCCATGGGCGTCGTATGCGGCTCGATGGCGTGGCGCGCGCCGCCCATGCTTTCCATGGTTCGGGGCGGACGTGCATCGCCGCGCGAGCCGGCGGGCGTATGTCCTGCGGGATTGACGAACGAGGCAATCTCGACGGGAGGGACCGCGGCGTCGAGGCTCTCGAACAGTCGGGCTCCGACGCGGTCGGCAACCAGAATCCAGGTCTTGTCCATGCTCGACTCCGGGTCTGACGGTCGGACGCTCCGCAGTCTACGCGCATTCGTAGGTTGTGCGGCTATCGTCGAAGGTCATTTGCGGGTCCAAAATGTCGCGGATTTGTCGCCGCAACCGAAGCTCGGGATAATCGGGACTTTTCCCGACGGTGGTGGTTCCATGCCCGAGACGACTGTGCTCAACTCCGTTCATCGTGCGCTCGGTGCGCGGATGGTCGATTTCGGTGGTTGGGACATGCCGATCGGCTACGGCTCGCAGATCGAGGAACACCACGCGGTGCGCGGCGATGCGGGGATGTTCGACGTGTCCCACATGACCGTTGTCGATCTGCGGGGATCCGGCGTCCGCGCATTCCTGCGCCATCTTCTGGCCAACAGCGTGGATAAGCTGGGGGTGGCCGGAAAGGCGCTCTACTCTTGCATGCTGGATGCAAGCGGAGGCGTCATTGATGATTTGATCGTCTATTTTCTCGACGACGACTATTTCCGTCTCGTCGTGAATGCCGCGACGCGCGACAAGGATCTCGAGTGGATACGCAAAAACGCTTCGTCGTTCCATGTGACGGTCGAGCACCATCCCGAACTGGCGATGATCGCCGTCCAAGGACCGAACGCACGTTCCAAGGCGGCGAGTGTTCTGCCGGTAGTCCTCCGCGAGCGGTCCCTCGCGCTCAAGCCGTTCAGTGCGACTCGCGAGGGCATGTTGTTTGTGGCTCGAACCGGTTACACCGGTGAGGACGGTTTCGAGATCACCCTGCCGGTTTCGGAGGCGGTGGCGTTCTGGCGACAACTCCAGGATGCCGGCATTCGCCCCTGTGGACTTGGCGCACGCGACACGCTGCGGCTCGAAGCCGGCATGAATCTTTACGGCCAGGACATGGACGACCAGACAACACCGTTCGAAGCTGGATTGGCGTGGACGGTGAGCCTGGATGAAGGCCGGGATTTCATTGGCCGGTCCGCGTTGGAGGCGCAGCGTCGGAATGGCGTTCCCCGACAGATGATTGGTCTGGTGCTGGATGAAAAAGGCGTCTTGCGCCACGGACAGGTCGTCCATACGGCGTGCGGTGTCGGCGAAGTCCTGTCCGGCACGTTTTCTCCCACGCTGGGCAAGGGCATAGCGTTTGCCCGCGTCCCGGCGGGCGATCCAGGCGCGGTCAGCGTGGAGATCCGCGGCAAGTCTGTCCCGGTCCGCGTGGTGAAGCCGCCGTTTGTCCGCAACGGCCAGCCCTGCGCCGGCATCCTAATCGCTGTGCAGGGATGACGCGCTCGGGCCGGGACGCTTGCTAGAATTGCCTCCGCACGCGTACTGGATTGCGTGCCCCACCTTTGACCGGACATTACCCATGAGCGAGATCCCCGGCGACCTCAAGTTCCTCAAGTCCCACGAATGGGCGCGGCTGGAAGACGGCGGCGTCGTGCGCGTGGGCATCTCCGATCATGCACAAGGCCAGCTGGGCGATCTCGTCTACGTCGAGTTGCCTGCCGTCGGCGACGCCGTGCAGTCGGGCAATGCCTGTGCCGTGGTCGAGTCGGTCAAGGCTGCGTCCGACATCTATTCGCCCGTGTCCGGCACCGTCGTCGAGGTCAACGAGATCCTTGCGGACAAGCCGGAGACCATCAACGAGGATGCCTACGGCGAAGGCTGGATCTTTGCCGTCAAGATGGCGAATCCCGAGGACATGGAGGCGCTGCTCGATCCGGACGCCTACGCGGAGCTGCTCGAAGAAGACGCGCACTGAGCGCGGTCGCGACCCGTCTGCGCCCGGCCTCGCCGGGTGCTTTGCTTTCACGGAAACCACCATGCCCTTCATCCCGCATTCCGAGGCCGACGTGCGTGCCATGCTGGCCGCAATCGGCGTGGATTCGCTCGAGTCGCTGTTCGACGAGATCCCAGCCGATCTGAAGTCCGGCGCGCTCCAGTATGTGCCCGAGGGCATGTCCGAGATGCATGTTGCGCAGTTGATGCGCCGGCGTGCGGCGCAGGACGCCGGGGTGTTGAACTTCGCAGGGGCTGGTGCCTACGAGCACCACATTCCGGCGGCCGTCTGGCAGATCGTCACCCGAGGCGAGTTCTATTCCGCCTACACGCCCTACCAGGCCGAGGCGAGCCAGGGCACGCTGCAGCTGATCTACGAATACCAGACCATGATGACCCGGTTGACGGGCATGGACGTGAGCAACGCATCGCTGTACGACGGCGCCACGGCGCTGGCCGAAGCGGTGCTGATGGCCGAGCGCTGCGTCAAGAAAGGCAGCGGGCGTGTACTGGTGCCGCGCGGTGTCCATCCGGCGTACCGGGAAACGCTGCGGACCATCGTGGCCATGCAGGGCATTGAGGTCGTGGAAGTGGATTTCGTGCGCGACGGCAACACGGCGGGATGCGTTGACCTGTCGGCGCTCCAAGGGCACTTTCGCAGCGGCTTCACCGCGCTCGTGATCCCCCAAGTCAATTATTTCGGTGTGCTGGAAAACGTCGATGCGCTAACGGATTGGGCCCATGCCCACGGCGGGCTCGCGATCGGCATCATCAATCCGTTGGCGCTTGCCGTGCTCAAGGCGCCTGGACAATGGGGCGGGCAGGGTGCCGACATCGTTGTCGGCGAAGGCCAGCCGCTCGGCGTTCCCCTCAGTTCGGGCGGGCCCTACTTCGGCATCCTCTGCTGCAAGCTGGGTTTGGTCCGGCAAATGCCAGGTCGCATCGTCGGCCGGACGACCGACCTCGAAGGTCGGACCGGCTATACGCTCACGCTGCAGGCTCGGGAGCAGCATATTCGCCGGGCAAAGGCGACATCCAACATCTGCACCAACCAGGGCCTTCTCGTCACGGCGGCGACAATTCACATGGCATTGCTGGGCCCCGAGGGCCTTCGTCGCGTGGCGGCGCAGAGCATGCGCAATGCTCGCGCCCTGCGCGAGCGGCTTGCAGCGTTGCCCGGTTTGCGGGCGATCTTCCCCGGCCCATCCTTCCACGAGTTCGCGCTTGCGTTGCCGATATCGGCCAGCACGGTCATCGAGCGACTTGCGGATCAGCGGATCCTGGGTGGCGTCGTCCTCGGCGAGGACTATCCCGAGCTGGGCGATTCCCTGCTCGTCTGCGTCACCGAAACCAAGACGTCCGCAGATCTCGATCGCTACGCGCAGGCGCTCGGCGACATTTTGCACTGATCCGAAGGCGTTCCGGCTTGCCGTGCGACGCAGCTCGGTGTTGCGCCGCATTCAGCATCGCTGCCACGTCGATCCACCTTTGGATTCGGCTGTCGATGCACGGTTGCGTCGAGAGCCCGTGGCATCGGCAAATCCATCCGGAAGCGAGCAAATGCAAGGGCTGAAACCATCGCGAGAAATTTGCATGTGGACGTCCAGACGTCCGTATGAGATGAAAATGCACTGGGTTGATTCGTTTCTGATGCCAAATGACGGCATCAATTTTCAGTCCGATGCCAATGCTTGCGCGTGCAAAATTGATTGACAGTGGAAAAGTGACGCAATAGTTTCTGCGCCGGAAGATCAGTGAATAGAGAATGGCGACGGCGAAATACATCAAGCCTTATATCGAGCATGGCGCGAAATTCGCCGCGGTACGCAAGATCACCGTATCGGTTCCGCTCCATGTCCTGAAGGTTTTGTCCGATGAGCGTACCCGCCGCCAAATCTGCAATCTGAGGCACGCCACGATAAGTGATCTTCTCTGCGAGGCGTTCCTGCATGCTTTTACTGGGCAACCACTGCCAACTGATGAGGAGCTGAGACGAACTATGGCTACGAAGAAGACTGCTGCGAAGAAACCGGCCGCCAAGAAACCTGCGGCCAAGAAGACCACCGCCAAGAAGGCCCCAGCGAAGAAGAAGGTCGCCAAGGCCAAGGTTGCGACGGCCCGCAAGACGGCCGCCAAGAAGCCCGTGAAGAAAGCCGCTGCCAAGAAGCCGGCGGCCAAGAAAGCCGTGAAGAAAGCCGCTGCCAAGAAGCCGGCGGCCAAGAAAGCCGTGAAGAAAGCCGCTGCCAAGAAGCCGGCGGTGAAAAAGGCTGCCAAGAAGGCGGCGCCGATGAAGGTTGCCGCGCTCGCTCTCTGAGGCGAGGCACAACCGCTGTTGTCGTCAACCTTCCACCCTCTCCGCGGTGCCCAGCGCGGAGAGGACCTCGGTTCCGAGGTCGCGCCCCGCTCCGCGGGGCGTTTCATTTTGTGTCGGATCCATTGCGCGGATTGCCGCGGGCTCGCGATCGGGCTAACGTGGCGACCGCGCTTGCCGCGATCCATCCCGCAAAGGGGAAGCCGGCAAGGGGCGCATTCGTCCAATCGGGGGTTGTCATGGGTGACAAGTTCGTTGTTGCGGCCCGTCGTGTCGGAGCCATCGGCCTGGTGATCGCGCTCGGCGGGGTCTTGGCGGCCTGCTCGGGCTCCGGCGGCTCTTCGCCGTCCGCCGCCAGCAAGGTAGCCGCCGCAGGCGCTGCAAAGCCTGGCGTCCTCAAGCAGGCATCAGCCCAGCCAGCCAACAGGCTGCAGGCCATGACGGTTGACCAGCTGATGAGTGCTGCGCAGAAGGCGCTCAAGGACAATCGCCTGGTGGCGCCAGCAGGCGACAATGCGTTCGAGTATTACCTTGCCGTCCTCAAGAAGCATCCCAACAATCGCGCTGCCCAGGACGCCTTGCGCGAAACGTTCCCTTATGGCGCACAGAGCGTCGACCAGACGATCAACCAGAAGGACTTTTCGGAGGCCCAGCGCGAGATTGACCTTCTTGCAGCAGCCGATCCGACCAACTACACCCTGACCATCCTGCGGTCGAAGCTTGATGCCGCTCGCAAATTGGCCGCGCAGCAGCAAGCGGCGCAGGCGGCGCAGCAGCAGACCGCCCGCGCCGCCAGCGCGGCAGAGAAGGCGCGTCTGGCCGCAGCTGCCAATGCACTCAAAGCACAGACGCAAACGAATACGGCGCAGCAGCAGGCTTCGGCCCTCCAGCAGCAGCAGGCGCAGGCCGCGGCGTTGCGGCAGCAACAGCAGGAAGCGGCTGCCGCGCTGAGGCAGCAGCAGGCGGCACAGGCGGCGCAGGCGGCACGGAGTTTGAATCGTGATGCGCAGATCGTGCGGCAGGTGCCTCCCCGCTATCCGCTGGAGGCTGCCCGCGATGGCGAGCAGGGTTGGGTGGACGTCGAGTTCACGGTCAATGCCGATGGAACGGTCAGCAATGCCCACGTGACCAATTCCGATCCGCCGCAGGTGTTCGACCGGGCCGCGTTGGAGGCCGTTAGCCGTTGGCGGTTCAAGCCGGCGCTGATCAACGGCACGGCCACGGCGGTCGTGCTCAAGCGGCGAGTCGAGTTCAAGCTGGCTGGCAACGGCTGATCGCGCGGCGGGCGCGTGCCCCGCAGCGCTGCTCGTCGCTCCTCAGCGGGGGCTGTCGAGCAGCGCTTGGCGCATGAGCGACAGTGAGGCGAGGACGGGATCGAGCGATGCCGCTGTCCCGTCATCGAGTTTGGACAATGCGGCATACGCTTCGCCATGCGGCTCGGCAGGCCAATCGCGCAGCAAGCCAGCCGCATCGGCCAGTACCAGTTGCGCGTAATCGCCGGCGTCCCTGCCATTCGCCGCAGCCTGCCGCAGGTCGTCGAGGACTTCGGCGTGCGCCTGCTGCGAGCGCAATGGATAACGGTGACCCAAGCGCGGCACCAACGCCAGGCGCGGAACGCGATGAACCAGATCACGGCGGGCGAGTGCATCGAGAAGCCGCACGCGCAGTCGGGGCAGGCCGCGACGCGCACGCGCAAGTGCGCGTGTGGCGGGAATGGGTCCGGCTCCCAGCACCTGGAGCAATTGCGCCAGCAGCGGATGCGCCAGAGGCAGGACGCTATCGACTTCCCAAGCGCTGCTTCGGGCGTGTAGCCGATCGGCGAGAATCAGATCACCGAGAAGGGCTGCAGCAAAGAGCGCCTGTGGAGTCCATGAGGAGCGCGATTCGACGCTGCCGCTTTCCGGATCAAGCAGCAGCAGCGCGAGGCGTTCGGCAAGCAGCATGGTCAGTGTCCACGCCGCGGCCGCCGCGCGTGGTACACGTGTCGCACGGGACGCTCGATGCCGGCCCAATCGACAAAAGGCAACCCCAGCAGCCGGTCGAAGAACATGGGCATGAGTTGCGCAGGCACCGCATCATCGCAGTTCCAAAGGATCACCATGCCGACATGGAGATCCGGGAAGAAGCCGATCATTGCGCGATAGCCCTGGACTGCGCCAGCATGGAAAATCAGGCGGTGGCCAGCGTAGTCGTAGACCCGCCAAGCCAGCGCATACTGCGCGTTTCTCAATCGAGCACGGCGCCACGGCGTGGCCCATCGCTCGCTCGGGGTCTCGACCAGGGGCGTGTGCAGCACGCGGAGCAGTTGCGGAGGTAGCACGGAGGGTGCGCCGCCCATTTGCGCGATGAGCCATTTCTCCATGTCGTCGAGGCTGGCGTTCACCCCGGCTGCCGGTGCAAGACGGTAATAGGCTTCCTTCGGCTGGAACGGCATCCAACGACCATGGTCACGCCAATGTGGTCGAGCCCAACTGCGACTGGCTTCCAGCGCGGTCCGGCCGTACGTCGCCGTGTGCATGCCCAACGGCCAGAAAATCCGCTTTTCAACCTGGTGGTAGTAGAAATCGCCGGTTTCCGCATAGACGACGTCGCCAATGAGGCTGAAGGCCACGTTCTGGTAGCTGTAGCACGCGCCAGGCGCGCAGATGGGGTTGACCCGATCCAGCCTGCGGACCAGCTCGGGGTAACGACCGTGGTCCTCCATCAGGTTGTCGTAGGCGTTGTGGGGAAGACCCAGGCGCTGGCTGAGAATGTCGGCGATGGTTGCCTCGCGCGCGTACTGCGCGTTCTTTAGCATGAAGAACGGCAATGCCTGTTCAATGCGCGTATTCCAGCCAAAGGCGCCGTCCCGAATGAGCAGTCCGGTCAGCGCGCTCGCAAACGCCTTCGAGAGCGAAGCGATGCGGAACACCGTATGGGGAGTCACCCGGGCACCCGTCGCGGCATCGGCGTAGCCCAGCGTGCGCTGCCAGCGCACCTTGTCGCCGACTACGACCGCGGTGGCGATGCCCGCGGCATCGTTTCGCGCCATTGTGAGGTCGAGCCAGCCGTTGTAGGCGTGAATCGCTGCCTCGACGCGACCCTTCGGGAGCGGGCCGCCGATCGGCACCGCGCGGTGTGTCGTTGCAGAAGCATGGACAAGGCCCGGCAGTGTGATCGTGATGATCCACAGCAGGGGTGCGAGTCGCCGGAGGAGTTTTGCCATCTACTGCTATGCTCTATGCGTCAGCGCGGCGCGTGGCGCCAACGCGGGGAGAGCCATCGATGTTCATGATCATCGTGCTGGTCGTCGTCATCCTGATTGTGCTGTACTTGGTCGGCCTCTACAACGGCCTCGTCACGGCGCGGAATGGCTATCGCAACGCTTTTGCGCAGATCGACGTCCAGTTGACCCGGCGCCATGACTTGATTCCCAACCTGGTCGAGGTTGCCAAAGGCTATATCGCCCATGAACGCGGCACGCTGGAGGCCGTGACTCAGGCGCGCGCCGCAGCGGTCAGTGGCTTGTCTGCGGCCAAGGCACAGCCCGGGGACGCCGCGGCGATGCAGCAGCTCGGCGGCGCGGAAACCCAGTTGACGCAGGCATTGGGTCGCCTGTTCGCGGTCGCCGAGGCCTATCCGGACCTGAAGGCCAACCAGAACATGATGCAGCTTTCCGAAGAATTGACCTCGACGGAGAACCGCGTGGCATTCGCGCGCCAGGCCTACAACGACGCGGTCATGGGCTACAACAATCGCTGCCAGATGTTCCCATCCTCGATCATTGCCGGAAGTTTCGGCTTCATCGTCGCCGAACCGCTCGCCATGGATGATCCGGCCAAGCGCGAGGCGCCCAAGGTTTCGTTTAGCTGACCTTCGCCGTGGATTTTTTTGCACGCCAGGATGCCGCGCGACGCCACTCGCGGCGCATGGTGGCGCTGTTCGGGCTAGCGGTTCTGGCCATCGTCGCCGCCGTCGATGTGCTGGTCCTCGTGGTCTTCGGCATGACGCGAAGCCGATCCGACGGCAGCATCGCATTCCCCGTCGGGCCGATGCTGCTTGTGAGCCTGCTGGTCGTCGGCCTGATCACACTCGCCTCAATGTTCCGTAGTGCCTCATTACGCAGCGGTGGTGGCGCAGTCGCGCGTGGCCTGCATGCAACGCCGGTGCCTCCCGATACGGCCAATCCAGCTTGGCGGCGACTGCGCAACGTCGTCGAGGAGGTCGCGATCGCTTCCGGTGTTCCCGTGCCGGAGATCTTCGTGCTCGAAAAGGAGCCCGGCATCAATGCGTTCGCCGCCGGGTACAGCCCTGTGGATGCCGCGGTCTGCGTGACGCAGGGTTGCCTGGAGGTGCTCAACCGGGACGAGCTGCAGGGCGTCGTTGCCCACGAATTCAGTCATGTGCTCAATGGCGACATGCGGTTGAACATCCGGCTGATGGGCATCTTGTTCGGGATCATCGCCTTGAGCGTCATTGGTCGCCAGTTGCTGAATGCCGCATTCTGGACGGGCGGTTCGATCGGCGGCGGGCGGGGCCGGCGTGACAACGGAAATGCGCTGTGGGCACTGGGTTTGGGCCTGCTGGTGATCGGCGGCATTGGCGTGTTCTTCGCACGGCTGATCAAGGCGTCCGTGGCGCGCTCGCGCGAGTCTCTCGCCGATGCCTCGGCGGTGCAGTTCACGCGCCAGACCGGGGGGATTGCCGGCGCGCTCAAGAAGATCGGGGCGCTCGAGTATGGTTCCCAACTGACTCAAGTGCATGGCGAGGAGGTCTCGCACATGCTGTTTGGCGAAGGCCATGACTGGAGTGCGCTGTTCGCCACGCATCCGCCGCTGGACGAGCGCATTCGAGCGTTGGAGCCGGGGTTTGACGCGCGGGAGTTCAGGCATATCGCCGAACAGTGGACCTCGCTGTCGCGCGCGCCGTCCGCGGATGATCCGCGTGCGAGCGCCACGGGCATGCTTCCGCGCGGACTCCTGCAATCGACCGGCGCCCCGTTGCCTGGTGCCGCAGCAGTGGCCGCGTCGCTGGCCGTCACGTCCGTCCTTCCGCATCCGCAGGCGCGTACCGCGGTGGACCCTGCCGCGGTGGCGGCCAAAGTCGGCCAGTCGGAGCCAGCGGGATTTGCCCATGCTGCCCGGATCACCGCTGCCCTGCCGGAGCCGTTGGTTGCCGCCGCGCACAGTCCCCAGCAGGCGCTGCCGTTGCTGCTTGCGCTGGCATTGGCGTCCGAGCCGGCGACGCGCAGCCAGCAGATGCGGCTGGTTCTGCAACGCTTTCCAAACAGCGTCGTCGAAGCCGCTGATGCGCTGGGACCAGCGGTTGCCGCGCTGCATCCGATCCTGCGTTTGCCCCTGGCGGCAATGGCGTTCCCGGCACTCCGTCGCCGGCCCCGTCCGGAGCTCGCCGCGCTGGTGCAAGCTCTCGCCGAAATTGTCCATGCGGATGGCACGATTGCCGTGGAGGAGTACTGTCTTGCCGCCCTGGTCCGCGTCCAGGTCGTGGATGCCCTGGATCCCGCAGGCGGCTTCGTGGCCGGTTCCAGCAAGCTGGTCGACTGTCGCGAATCGGTCATCCTTGTGTTGACGGTACTGGCGGCTTTTGGCCACGATGACACCGTGGGCGCGACGCGCGCGTTCCAGCTTGGTTTGTCCGCGGTGCTGCCGGATGCCACGGATCGGTACGAGCCGCCAACTGACTGGCAAGACCGCCTGGACCAGGCGCTGGTCCGGTTGGATCGGCTGGCGCCCGCCGGCAAGGAAATCCTCGTCCAAGCGATGACGCAGGTCGTCCGCGAGGACGGCCAGTTGCGGGTGGCCGAGGTCGAGCTGCTGCGCGTGATCTGCGCCGCGCTGCACTGTCCGCTTCCCGCACTGCTGGACGACGACGCCACCCCGGGCCCGGGCGGGTCCTAGCCTTTGCGAAGCAGCCTGTCCGCCGCGCACTCCGCAAGCATGATCGTGGGTGCGTTGGTGTTGCCGGAGGGCAACTCGGGCATGACTGAGGCGTCGACGACGTACAGGTTGTCCATGCCGTGCACGCACAGGCCTGCGTCCACGACGGAATGGTCGTCCCGTCCCATCCGGCAGGTGCCTACGGGGTGGTAGATGGTTTCAGCCTTGTGGCGTATGAAGGCATCCAGGTCGGTATCGCCTTGCACTGCCGGGCCAGGGAAGAGTTCCTTGCCGCGCACGGGGTCGAACGGGGCTTGCGCGAAGATCTCGCGTGCCATCCGGATCCCTTCGCGGAGCACGCGCAGGTCGTGACCCTCGGCATCGCTCAAGTAATTTGCGTGGATGCGCAGCGGCGCCTCGGGTCCGGAGCCGGACAGCTCGAGCCAGCCGCGGCTGCGAGGATGCAATGCGCACGCATGCAGGGTATAGCCTCGCCCCGGCAGTCGATGGCGGCCATGGTCGTCGAGCAGCGCCGGCACGAAATGGAACTGCAGATCGCATTCGCCGTTGCTGGCGAATCGGCTGCGTGCAAATCCACCTGCTTCTGCGACGTTGGAACTGCCGATGCCGTCGCGTTGCACCAGCCATCGCAGCGCGACCGCGATGTCATTGACGCGGTCATAGCTGGCCCGACTCGAGGTCTCTACAAGAGTGCAGATATCCAAATGGTCTTGCAGGTTGCGTCCGACGCCCGGATGGTCGGCAGCAACCCGAACGCCATGCCTGCGAAGCATGTTGGCGGGACCGATGCCGGATCGCATCAGTAGATGCGGCGAGCCCAGTGCCCCCGCACAGAGGAGGACGCGACCGCCGATGACCTGCTGGACCTGGCTGCCCTGCCGCAGCCTGACGCCGGCGACGCGGTGACCATCGATGAGCAGGCGTTCGACGACCGTGCGCGTGCGGACGTGCAGGTTGGCGCGGTCACGAACTGGATGGAGATAGGCGCGCGCTGACGAGCAGCGGGAGCCGTTGCGCTGGGTGACCTGGTACAGGCCGAAGCCCTCCTGGCTGCCGGCATTGAAATCCGCATTGCGCGCGTGTCCCGCAGCGGCGGCCGCCTCGAGCAGCGTCGCACTCAGCGGATTCACGTAGCGGAGGTCGTCGACTCCCAGCGGTCCGCCCACGCCATGCCACTCGTTCGCGCCACGGGTGTTGTCTTCGGCGCGCTTGAAGTAGGGCAGTACCGCAGGCCAGTCCCACCCCGCATCGCCAGCGGCTTCCGCCCATCGCGCGTAATCAAACGGCCGGCCTCGCACGTAGCACATTGCATTGATCGAACTCGAGCCACCGAGAACGCGGCCACGCGGCCACCATAAGCGTCGACCTTGCAGTGCCGGCTCGGGTTCGGTCACGTAGCCCCAGTCGACCCGGGGCATCGTCATCAATTTCGCGATGCCGGCCGGCATCTGGATGTAGGGATGGGCGTCACTGCCCCCCGCTTCGATCAACAGGACTCGTCGCTTGCCATCCGCGCTCAACCGGTTGGCCAGGACGCAACCGGCCGATCCAGCGCCAATGATTATCTCGTCGTAGACCATGGAGTTTCCACGTTGTCGCTGAAGCCTCGCCCGGCGCGAACCACCGAGCAATCGATGCCCTGACGACCGCGAGCCGGGGATTGCAAAGTGTTCCCGGTCCAGTCGCCGGTGCATCGCGCGTGGCGACGCGGCCTCCGGCCACGCGCCGGTTCATCCGGGGTTAGCCCGCTATGTAGCGCTGCAAATGTTCGATCTGCTGGGCCTGATCGTCGATGACGGCCTTGACGAGGTCGCCAATGGAAATGATGCCGACGACCTTCCCGCCATCGAGGACCGGCAAATGACGCACGCGGCTGTCTGTGCACAAGCGCATGCAAGCATCGACGGTGTCGTCCGGGTTGATCGTGATCGCAGGCGTGCTCATGATCTCGCGCACCGGGGTATCGGCAGAGGCGCGGCCCATCAGTGCGACCTTGCGGGCATAGTCGCGCTCGGACACGACGCCCAGCAGTTGTGGACCTTGCATCACCAGCAAGGCGCCTATGCCTTCCCTCGCCATCGTGCGCAGTGCCTCGAGTACGCTGGACTCGGGTGGGATGGCGTGGACGCCATGGCCCTTGGCTTCGAGAAGATGCCTGACCCGTTGCATCGCAATGACTCCTGCAGGTGGCTGGGTGCCAGTCTAGCGCTGGCCGCGGATGGCGTTTGACCGGAGCACATGATTCGATTATTCTAGAAATATGGAAATTAATGAGGCGTTGGCGGCCCTCCGGGCCTTGGCACAGCCGACCCGACTGGCGCTTTACCGCTTGCTCGTCCCTGCGGGACCGACGGGGATGGCCGTCGGCGAGCTCGCTGAACGGTTGTCGGTCCCGCATTCGACGCTCAGCGCGCATCTGGGCGTCCTCCGTGCGGCCGGCCTTGTCCTCGATACGCGGGAAGGTCGCAGCATCCGCTGTCGCGCGGACTTTGGGCGCATGGACGCATTGCTTGCCTACCTCTCCGAGAATTGCTGCGCGGGGCATGGTGCATGTGCTCCCCTTCGAACCTGCTCGACCCTCTTTCCTCCCGGAGCCGCAGCGCGTGCGCCACTCCCTCGTGTCCGTCAACGGCGTTGATTCACCGCGGCCGGGCCATCCTGATGGTCGGTGTGACCCCGCCGTTGCAAGCGGAGACCATGGAGGCGCTGGCCGTGCCAGCTCCCCCGAGGAGATTCTCGTCGCCAGCATGTCCGCTGCGCACCGCGCATGGGCTCGTCCGGAGTGGGTGGCATCCGTCCGCGTCGAGGCTTGCACGCGCGGGATCGGGCCCAGGCATGTCGCGGCCAGTCGCGAGAATCCCTGTGCGTTACGGGTGCGACTGGCATGACTTGTCGCGGCTACCCGAGCAGTGCCGGGCTTCGCACCGGACCATCCGGCGCAACGGCCATCGATCCGATGGTCCTGAATCCGCCCGGCTTTCCATCGCCAAGAAGGACATCGCGTGACTGAGCGAAACTACAATGTCTTGTTCCTCTGCACCGGAAATTCGGCGCGCAGCATCCTGGCCGAGGCGCTGCTGGGCGTGATGGGAGCCCCGCGCTTCCGGCCCTTCAGTGCTGGAAGTCACCCGGCTGGGCGCGTGCAGCCGCTGGCGGTCGAGCTCGCCGCCGAGATCGGATATGAGACGGCGCGTCTGCGCAGCAAGTCATGGGATGAATTCGCTGTCGTCGGCGCGCCTTCCATGGACATCATCCTCACGGTTTGCGACAACGCGGCAGGCGAATCGTGTCCCGTTTGGCCGGGACGCCCCGCCACGGCGCATTGGGGTGTTCCCGATCCGGCCATGGTGACGGGCGACCAAGCGGAGCGACGCGCTGCATTCCGTGCGACGCTGCACGCGATCCGCAAGCATGTCGAACAATTGGTCGCACTGCCGGATGAACGACTTGAACCGCGCCTGGCAAGCGCCAGCCTTGCCGCGATCGCAGCAATCGTCGCTTCGCAATGAGCACCGGACTCGTCGCGCTGGCGCTTTACCGGCGCATGATGCCGTCCGCGTGGAGCAGCGTCTCGTGCTGATGGCGCTCGCGATCTTCGTGCTCACGCTGGCCTTCGTGATCTGGCAGCCCAGGGGACTGGGCATCGGTTGGAGCGCCCTCGGGGGGGCCTTGCTGGCGTTGGCGACAGGCGTGATCCATTGGACGGACATCCCGGTGGTGTGGCACATCGTGTGGGACGCGACCTTCACCTTCGTCGGGCTGATCGTGATCTCGCTGATCCTCGACGAGGCGGGCGTGTTCCATTGGGCGGCCCTGCATGTCGCCCGATGGGGCGGGGGCCACGGGCGCCGCCTGTTCCCGCTGATCATTCTGCTGGGTGCCGCCATTGCCGCCTTCTTTGCGAACGATGGCGCGGCACTGATCCTCACGCCGATCGTACTGGCCATGCTGATGGCACTGGGATTTGCTCCGGAGGCAGCACTGGCCTTCGTGATGGCCTGCGGATTCGTGGCCGATACCACCTCGCTCCCGCTCGTGATTTCCAATCTTGTCAACATCGTCACGGCCGGCTACTTCGGCATTCCGTTCGACCGATATGCCTCGGTCATGGTGCCGGTCGACCTGGTTGCGCTGGCGACAACATTGGTTGTGCTGGCGCTTTACTACAGGCGGGCCATTCCCCATCGTTACGACTGCGCGCGGCTCGAAGCGCCAGGCGCGGCCATCCGCGATCCGCTGGTTTTCCGCTGGACGTGGCCCGTGATGGCGGTGCTCCTCCTGGCTTATTTCGTGACCGCCGCCCACGGCGTGCCGGTGTCGGTCGTCACTGGCCTGGCCGCATTGCTCCTGTTGGCGTTGGCCGGGCGATGGTGGCGCGGTGGCCGGGGCGCGCGCCTCGACGTCCATCGCGTAATCAAGGGTGCGCCTTGGCAGATCGTCCTCTTTTCGCTGGGCATGTACCTGGTCGTCTTCGGATTGCGTAATGCCGGCCTGACCGCCGATCTAGCAAGGATGTTGCAGGCACTCGGCACGCGCGGGATCGTCGTTGCAGCATTGGGGACGGGCTTTCTCAGCGCCTTGCTGTCTTCACTGATGAACAATTTGCCCATGACCCTGGTGGGTGCACTGGCCATCCATCACGCGCAGGGGCTTTCGGCACCGGTGCGGGAGGCCATGGTGTATGCACACGTGATCGGCTGTGACCTTGGCCCCAAGTTCACGCCCATTGGTAGTTTGGCGACTCTGCTCTGGCTTCACGTGCTGGACCGCAAGGGCATGCACATCGGTTGGGCGCACTACCTGCGCGTGGGGCTGGTGTTGACGACGCCAGTGCTCTTGGCGACGTTGCTTGCACTCGCGCTCCGTCTCGGTGGCATGTGAGTCGGGCTCAGCGCGGCAGGTAAGCGGGGCCACCGAGCTGACGCATTTGCTGCTCGATCCATGCGGCGCGATTCAGCACGTAGGTTGATGGGTACTGCGCGTGGTAGACGTGCGGATTAGGCAGCGTGGCGGCCAGCAGGGCGGCCTCGCGGGGACTCAGGCTTGCAGGAGCCTCGTGAAAGTAGGCCCGGCTGGCCGCATCCACGCCAAAGATGCCATTACCCAGTTCGGCGATATTCATGTAGATGGTCAGGATCCTCTGTTTGGGCAGATTCAGCGTCAGCAGCACCGTGAACCAGGCTTCAATGCCTTTGCGGACGAAGCTGCGGCCATCCCAGAGGAACAGGTTCTTTGCCGTCTGCTGGGTAATGGTGCTCGCGCCGCGGAGTCTGGCGCCGTGGTCGGCGGCAACGATGGCATCCCGGATTTCACCAAAGTCGAACCCCCAGTTGGTCGGAAAGGTCTGGTCTTCGCCGGCAACCATGGCAAGCGGGGCCCATGGCGACACGGCGTGCCACGGCACCCACCGATAGTGGATACGGAAGTGCGCATCGCCGCGAAGCCGTGCGCTGGCCCATCGCTCGAGCATCACCGCGCTCGTCGCTGGCGGAAGCCATCGCAACGGAAGCACCAGCGCCTCGGACAGCAGCACGAAGGCGAGCAGAGAGCGCCACGCAAGGCGCCAGATGCGGCGGCGGAATGAACGTGCGGAAGCCATGGGGTTGTTCGGGTTCGGTGCGAGTATAGGGTCCAGCCTCCCTTGTGCGGGCGGCGTTTGGTGCCGATCTGCGTCGGGTCCGTTGATTGCCATGGTGGAGTCCGCATATTGTGGGTTTCCCAAGGATTCCGCATGGATACTGTCGACCTGCTGCAGCCATTCCTGCTCGAGCGCGCCGGCGTCCGCGGCGCCATCGTGCGGCTTGGACCCGCTTGGCGAGAGGTCGCGGCGCGACAGGACTATCCGGCGCCGGTACGGGCACTGCTGGGTGAAGCGCTTGCCGCCAGCGCGCTCCTCACGGCACACGTCAAGCTGCAGGGTGCCCTGTCGCTGGAATTGAAGAGCCGTGGGCCGTTGCGCTTGCTGTTCGCCGAGTGCACGGATGCGGGCCGAGTGAGAGGACTCGCACGCTTGGCGGAGGACGGATGGGTGGGGGATCCGACAGCACTGGACCTGGCCGCCCAGCCGGAAGCATTGCTGGCCCTTACCCTCGGCAGCGTCGAAAGCGGTACGCGGTACCAGGGACTGGTCGCCATCCGGGAGCCCCGGCTTGCCGGCGCGCTGGAAGGTTACTTTGCCCAGTCGGAACAGTTACCGACGCGCATCGTGCTCGCTGCTGGCGAGCGCGTGGCCGCGGGAATCCTATTGCAACAGTTGCCGGGCAACGACGTCGACGACGAGGATGCCTGGCCACGGATCGGCCATCTGACCAGCACCCTGACGCCAACCGAATTGCTGGAACTGCCTCCAGAACGTCTGTTGACGCGGCTCTATCACGAGGAACGACCGCGCGTCTTCCCAATCCGGACACTGGCGTTTGGTTGTTCGTGCTCGCGTGCGCGCGTGGAGGCGATGCTTCGCGTCCTGGGTCCCGCGGAAATCCAGGCTGCGCTTGACGCGCGTGATGGGGAAATCGAGGTGACCTGCGAGTTCTGTGCAGCACGTTACACGCTGGACGCCATCGACGCGGGGCGTCTGCTTGCAAGTGCACCTAGCGCGCCGGCGTCATCCACACCACATTAGCGGGTGGCGTCCCGATCCATGCGGCCAGTGGTTGCGGTCGGCTGTAAAGGTATCCTTGGCCATAGGGACAACCGAGCTTAAGCAGCAGTTCGCGTTGCGCCTCGTCCTCGACGCCTTCGGCGATCACGTTCATTCCCAGCGCGCTGGCCAGTGCCTGGATGGTCCGGATAACCGCGTAGCCGTTACCTGACTCGCCATTGTCCAACGCGGTGACGAACGATCGATCGATCTTCAATGTCTGCAGTGGGTACTGGTGGAGATAGCTGAGCGAGGAGTAGCCGGTACCGAAGTCGTCAAGCGAAACGCTGATTCCCTGGTCACGCAGGTCGGCGAGTGTGCGTCTGAATTCCTCGGGGTTATCGAGCAGGACGCGCTCCGTTACCTCGATGCGCAGGTTCTCCGGCGACAGGTTGTGGCGAACCAGAAGCGAAAGCAGCCGCGCGGTGAGCCCTGCGCTGCGGAAGTGGCGAGCGGACAAATTGATGCTCACGAAGCCGCCGCTTTCAAGAAGCTGTGGCGCTTCCGCGGCAACGCGCTCGAAGATCAGCCAATCCATCGCCTCTGCCGAGCCGTTGTCCTCCGCAACCGCAAGGAATTGCGCGGGATCGAGCACGCCTCGCTGCGGGTGCTGCCAGCGAACCAGCGCCTCGTAGCCTACGGTGGTTCCATCTTCGAGGCGGGTGATGGGCTGGTAGTACGGCACGAATTCACCGCGCGCCAGTGCGCGACGCAGGTCGACCTCCATGTCAAGGAGATGGACGGCTTGACGGCGCAGTTGTTCGTCGAAGATCGACCACCGCTGACGGCCTTCGGCTTTGGCACGATACATCGCTGAATCGGCGTCGCGCAGAAGTTCCTCGGGTCGGACGTAGTGGGGTTCGGCGACGGCGATGCCGATCGAGACCGACGTGAACATTTCCTTTTGGCCGAGTTGGAACGGTGCCTGCATGCTGGCGATGATGCGGTCGGCAACACGCGTCACTTCCTCGATCGAATGGATATTCTCGATCAGCACTGCGAATTCGTCGCCACCCAGCCGCGCGACGACATCCTGTGATTTGAGGCTGCCGCGGATGCGTCGTCCCGCCTGGAACAGAAGATCGTCGCCGACCAGATGTCCAACCGAGTCATTGATGACCTTGAACCGGTCCAGGTCCAGGAACAGGACCGCGAATCGGCGTTGGGCATCAACGCGCAAGCGCTCCAGCGCGTGTTCAAGGCGCTGCACCAGCAAGTTGCGGTTGGGCAAGCCCGTCAACGAATCATGGAGGGTTTCGAATTTGAGCCGGCGCTCTGCTCGCTCGCGCTCCGCCACCTGCTCGCGCAGATCCCTGTTTGCCATCGCCAGCGCCCGGGTGCGCTCGGCCACGCGGCGCTCCAGGTCTGCGTGGGCAAGCCGAAGGATGTCCGCATTGCGCCGACGATCAAGGGCATTGGCAATGTGATAGCTGACGAATGTCAGGAGGTCCTGGTCACGGCTGCTGTAGCGATGCTCGGGTGCGTAGCTCTGGACGACCAGGGCGCCGACGGTTCTTTCACCAAGCACCAGCGGCACGCCGAGCCAGCAAACCGAATCGGCGCCGCTCTGAACCACGTCTCCGCTGGCGCGCAGCGCTTGCATGTTGTCCTCGTTCGCCAGCAGCGCGGCGCCATGGGCGATGACGTATTCGGTCAGGCCGTGTCCCGCGCGACGCGGCCTTCGCACCGCGTCTTGCTCATCGACCGAGTAGGGAAAAGTGAGCTGCTGGCCATCGTCGGATAGCAGGGCGATGTAAAAGTTGCGCGCGTACAGGAGGCCGCCGACAACCCGATGAACCGCTGCATAAAAGGCGTCCAGGCTGTCGCTCGTGCTCGCCAATTCAGCAATCCGGAAAAGTGCAGCCTGCAGGCGTTCCCCGCGCTGACGCTCGAGCACCTGTTGCTGGAGTACGCGATTTGCCTCACGGAGCGCCTCCGTACGCTCGTGCACGCGCTTCTCCAGGTCCGCATGCGCCTGGCGGCGCTCGAGCGCGGACTGGATATGCTGGGCCACGTAGCCAAGTAGCGCCTGGTCCTCGGCGCTATAACGTGCGTCGTCCCGGTAGCTTTGCACCGCAATGCCGCCGATCACGCGATTCCCGCGGCGCATGGGAACCCCAAGCCAATCGACGCAGATGGGACCCGTGGCCTGCAAGGGCCCTTGCACCTGCAGGGCAATTTCATCGAGGGACCCGCGCAGCGCTTGTCCACCACGGATCAAGTGCCACGTCGGGCTGTTGCGCGTCTCTTCGAGGGGGTAGTCATGGTCGGGATGCGGGGGGTCCGGATCCGCCACGTCGGCGTAATAGACGAATCGCACGGTGTCGGAGGATTCGTCATACAGGACGAAGTAGCAGTTCTCCGCATACATCAGGTTGCGAAGAATCTCGTGCATCGAGCTCATCACTTCCGGCAGCCGACGTTCGGCGCCGGCCTGCTCGGCGATGGCATACAGCGCGCGCTGCAGTCGTTCGGCGCCCTCCAGGCGTGCCAGGTTCGCGGCAGCCTGGTCGCGCTGCTCGATCTGCGCGCGGCGTGCTTCGACCAGCCCGTCCGCCCATCGCGCCAGCGACGCGCGCGATTCGGGGTCCAGCGTCCGGGACCGTGATGCGAACAGGGCGGCGACCTGATGCAGCTCCTGCGCGTCACGCGCGCGCAGCAACTGCTCGATCAGTGCCGGCAGGCGGCGGGTGGAAGCGGTGGTCAAGCGATCCCCAGATGCGTGCTGCAGCAAGGCAGCCGCAGCGAGGCTAGGACTGCGCGCCGAATGAATCAAGCCCTGTAATGGCCGCCGTGCGGGGATTCAAGCCCCAGCCGACCCCGGCACGCCGGGATGCGGCGGCGCAGCAACCGTGTTCCGATCGACAACCCCCGGTCCAGCTGATGCGCGAGGGGGGAATGAGGCGCTTCTGCTGGATCCAATTCTCGCCAGACGCCGTGGTGAACCCCTGCCGGCGTAAAATCCGGTCATTGCAGTCGGAGCAGATCCATGGACAGCCGCCGCGCCGCGCGCCAGATTGGCGAACTCTGGGATGACGAGATCGTACCCAAGCTTGCCGAGTACATCCGCATACCCAACAAGTCGCCGATGTTCGACGCGCAATGGGCTGCGCATGGCTACATGGATGCCGCGGTCGACCTGATGGCTGGCTGGGCGCGTCAGAAGCTTTCTTTGTTGCCCGGCGCCACTCTGGAGGTGGTGCGGCTCCCCGATCGCACCCCCCTGATCTTCATCGAGATACCGGCAAGCGCTGGATCCGATGCGCGTGTCGATGACGCTGTGCTGCTCTATGGACACCTGGACAAGCAACCGGAGATGACCGGCTGGAGTAGCGGCCTGGAACCCTGGAAGCCCGTACTGCGCGATGATCGACTCTATGGCCGTGGAGGTGCCGATGATGGCTATGCCTTGTTCGGCGCGCTTGCGGCGTTGCTGGTTCTGCGCGAACAGGGTTTGCCGCATGCCCGCTGCGTGATCCTTATCGAGGCATGCGAGGAATCAGGCAGCTACGATCTGCCGTATTACGTCGATCACCTCGCCGCGCGCATCGGACAGCCCTCGCTCGTCGTTTGTCTCGATTCCGGTTGCGGTAATTATGACCAACTATGGCTGACGACCAGCCTTCGCGGCATGACGGGCGGTACTCTGAGGGTGGACGTGCTCGATGAGGGCGTGCACTCGGGGGATGCCTCCGGGATCGTCCCCGAGAGCGTTCGTGTGCTCCGCCTCCTGCTGTCTCGCATCGAGGATGCGGCAACCGGCTGCATCGCCGATGCGGCGCTCAACGTCGACATTCCCGCCAATCGCATCGATCAGGCGCGCGCCGCTGCGCAAGCGCTGGGAAAGGACGTCTACGAGAAATTTCCGTTGCTCCCGGGCATGCAGCCCGTCAGCCCCGACCTTGCGGAGCTGGTATTGAACCGCACGTGGCGCCCGCAACTGGCGATAACCGGCGCGGACGGGCTGCCACCGCTGGCGAGCGCTGGCAATGTTTTGCGACCCTTTACGTCGCTGAAGCTGAGCTTGCGTCTGCCCCCGACGCTCGATGGCGTGCGCGCAGGGGAACACGTCAAGCGCATCCTGGAAGGCGATCCGCCGTACGGGTGTAGGGTCGCTTTTGAACTTGAGAAGGCTTCCAGCGGATGGAATGCCCCTGCGCTCCGACCATGGCTCGCACAAGCGGTGGAAGCCACGGCGCGATCGGCGTTCGGCGCGCCACCCGCTTGCATGGGTGAAGGCGGCAGCATTCCATTCATGGGCATGTTGGGCGAGAAGTTCCCGGATGCCCAGTTCCTGGTCACGGGTGTTCTTGGTCCGCACTCCAATGCGCACGGGCCGAACGAGTTTCTGCACATCCCCACCGGCAAGCGAATCAGCCATGTGGTGGCCGGCGTCATCGCGGCCCATCATGACGCCAGCCTCCGGGGACTGACGACGGGCGGTGCGGCTCGGCCCAGCCATCAGGTGCACGCTGACGGCTGCTGCTGATCAATCGCGCAGTCCTGGCAGGGCCAGGCGGATGGCTCAACGCGGTGGTGGAGCGATCGGATGCTCCGCGGCCGCAGCGGGAGATCTTGGACTCCGCGACCCCGTTGTTCCCCCGACGCTGCAGGACCGGCTTCCCTGCGCGGGGAGCAACGGGTGCCTACGCGCCCAGGCTGCGTCGCGCACTGGCGGTGACACGGTCCCAGTCGCCGGCCTGCAGCCACTCCTTGCGTACCATCCAGGAGCCGCCCACGCAGGGCACGTTGGGCAGGGCCAGGTAAGCCTGCGCATCATCCTCGCCAATGCCGCCTGTTGGACAGAAGTTCAGATCGCCAAAGGGTCCACGCAAGGCGTTGAGCGCGCCGATTCCGCCGCTGGGCGCAGCGGGAAAGAATTTCAGCACGCGGAACCCGCGCGCGCGCAGCGCCATGATCTCACTGGCTGTTGCGGCGCCCGGTATGACCGGCACCTGCGCGTGCAGAACGGCGTCCGCCAGGGCCGCCGGCGTTCCCGGCGTCACGATGAACTCGGCGCCATGCGCAATGGCGGCGGCCAGTTGATGCACGTCGAGTATGGTGCCCGCGCCGACCTTGAGGCCCAGATCGGCTGCCCGTATCGCCTTGATGGCATCCAGGGCGGCCGGGGTACGCAACGTGACTTCAATGGCGGTGAGCCCGCCTGCTGCGAGGGCTCGGGCGCAGTCCACACCCTGGGCGGCGCTCTCGAGGCTCAGGACGGGCATGACCCGCGCGCGTCGGAGCAGATCGAGGGCGGCTTGCTGGCTGGTGGCGAGCGCGTCGGTCATGACAGTTCCTGATGATTCATGGGGGGCTACGTCAATGCCCGTCTGTGGCATTGCGACGTGGCCCAGGCGCGGAATCGCAATCCGCTGGATCGATGGTGATCGACAGTGCCCCGTGTTCGGCGTCCAGGACCTGCGAACGGCTGTGCCCGAACAGGCGCCGACCGACGTCGCATCCGCCGCGTGGCACCGGCGTCGGCGCGCGTGCCGCCAGCACGGCCTTGTCCACTTCGAGCGAAAGAAGGCCGGCCTCCGCATCCAGCAATACCTCATCGCCATCATGGACCTTGGCCAAGAGTCCGCCGCGCGCCGCCTCGGGCGTTAGGTGGATGGCTGACAATGTCTTGCCCGAGGCGCCTGAGAGCCGGCCGTCGGTGACGAGCGCGACCCTCCGGCCCTGATTCTGGAGATGACCCAGCAATGGCGTAAGGCTATGCAGTTCAGGCATGCCGTTCGCATGCGGGCCCTGGAACCGCAGCACGGCCACGAAGTCCGTTGGAAGCGTTCCGGCCCGATGGCGACGCGCCAGTTCGTGCTGGTCATGCAACACCACTGCAGGGGCTCGGATGCGGCGCTGCTCGGGTTTGAGGGCTGAGATCTTCACCAGCGCGCGCCCCAGGTTGCCTTGAACGCGGCGCAGGCCGCCGTGCGGCTCGAACGCATGCTCGACTCCCCTCAGTACTTCGTTGTCCAGGCTGGTCGCGGGCGACTCATGCCAGCTCAGTCGTTCCGTCGCATCGAGCATGGGCCGGCGCGTGTAGTCGCGCAGGTGATCGCCAAAGATGGTGCGCACGTCCGCATGGAGAAGGCCCGCGTCCAGCAATTCACGGATGACGAGCCCTATGCCACCTGCGGCGTCGAATCGATTGACGTCAGCATCGCCATTCGGATACATGCGCACGAGCAGCGGTACGGTATCCGACAGTTCATGGATATCGTCCCAGTCGATGACGATGCCCGCCGCGCGGGCAACGGCGACCCAGTGGATGCTGTGGTTGGTGGATCCACCTGTGGCCAGCAGCACGGCCAGTGCGTTGACGATTGCCCGTTCGTCCACCAATTCCCCCAGCGGCCGGCAATCGCCACCCAGCGTGCTGATCTCGAGAGCGCGCAGTGTGGCAGCCCGCGTCAATGCATCCCGAAGCCGAGTCCCGGGATTGACGAATGCCGAACCGGGCAGCAGGAGACCCATCACCTCCAGCAGCAACTGGTTCGAATTGGCGGTTCCGTAAAAGGTGCAGGTGCCGGGCGCGTGATAGGACTCGGCTTCGGCTTGAAGTAGTTCGTCGCGCGTGGCCTGGCCGGCAGCATAGCGCTCGCGGACCTTCGCCTTCGCCTGATTCGATATGCCGGACGGCATGGGTCCCGCGGGAACAAAGATGGCGGGAAGGTGGCCGAAGCTCAGGGCGCCGATGAGCATGCCCGGAACAATCTTGTCGCAGACGCCAAGGTAAAGGGTGCTGTCGAACATGGCATGACTCAGGGACACTGCGGTCGCCTGGGCGATGACGTCGCGACTGAAGAGCGACAACTCCATGCCGGGCTGTCCTTGGGTGATGCCGTCGCACATCGCTGGCACGCCGCCTGCGACCTGCGCGGTCGCGCCTGCGGCAAGCGCCGTGGCGCGGATCAAGGCTGGATAGGACTCGAAAGGTTGGTGCGCCGAAAGCATGTCGTTGTAAGCACTGACAATGCCCAGATTCGGGGTCGTGTCGCCCCGCAGTCGCGCTTTGGCCTCAGGGTCGCTGGCGGCAAAGCCATGCGCCAGGTTGCCACAGCTGAGATGCCGGCGCGCAGGATCACGCGACACTGACGCGATCGCATCGAGATACCGTCCTCTCGATGGAGCGCTGCGTTCGCGGATTCGTTGGGTGATGGCCTGGATGCGGGGATGGAGATTCATGGCGTATTCCTGCCCAATGCGCACGGATGGGTGCCGGTCGGGGATGTGGGCATCATGGGCACCAGTGCACGGCGAGGGGGCTGTCCGGCAGGTCCAGTGCCATACGGATGGGCATGCGCTCGGGGTCGGTCTCGACCAGGGCGCGCTCGAATACCGCGAGCTTGCCATGTCCGCGCAGCAGCAGAACTTGCGATTGCGCGCGCGCGAGGCCGCTCGGTGTCAGCGTGATGCGCCGGAGGTATCGGCCTGCCCCAGGGCAGCCGGTTGCATCCAGGGCGGCGTAGGCCTGTGTGTTTGCGTGTACTGCGGGCAGATCGGAAGATCCGGGGAACAGCGAGGCGGTGTGTCCATCATCGCCCATGCCCAGGATCACGACGCTGGGCGCGATGCCGAGGCCATCCAGCCATGCGCTCGCGGACTGTGCTGCTGCAATCGCGTCGAGGCCGCTGGAGTCATCCAGAAGTGGGCGGAACGCAGCGGCGGTGGCCGCGTTGGTCAGGAGGCTCGCCCGCAGCAGCGCATCATTGCGGCCGGCGGCTTCCGCGGTCACGCGCTCATCGACGAGTCCGATGCTGACCCTTGCCCAGGGCAGATCGGTGCCTGCCAGGATCTCGAACACCGGCGCCGGCGTGCTGCCGCCGGAAACCAGCATGGCCGCGCGATCCTGTCGTTCGATGGCCGCTCGAAGGATGTCGGCGACCGCATGCGCCGCGCCGCGCGCCCAGGCGCGCTCGTCCGCATACGGCTCGAACGTGCAGCGCAGCCGGTCGTCCCGGGGCGTGCCGGTCGGGCTCATGAGCAAGCACCGCCTGCATGGGCGCCGCAGTGGTGCACTTCCGCCTGTCGTCCGGCGATCGCCAAGGCGCCGAGCAGCCCGGGTTGCGCATGGACGATGGCGGCACTGGGGATCTTGCCCAGCGTCTCGCCGAATCGTCCCTTCGCCGCAAACCGCCCACGAAAGCCACCAGACTGCAGGCGTGGCAGCAATTGTGCAATGAGACCGCCAGCCAGCAGCACGCCATCCCATGTGCCATAGGCGAGCGCCAAATCTCCCGCAACGCTGCCCAGGATAAGCGCGAATCGATCCAGCGCTTCGCTTGCCAAGGCGTCGCCTCGCAGTGCATCCGAGGTTATCGCCTCCGGGCTGAGCGCCGGCGCGGGCACGCCGTGGACCTCGCCGAGTGCTCGGTAAACGTTCAGAAGACCACCGCCACAGATCAAGCGCTCATTGGAAACGCGCCCGAAGCGCACGGTCAGCACCCGAAGGAGCTCAACTTCGAGGGCATCCTGCGGGGCAAAGCCGATGTGCCCCCCCTCGGTTTCCAGGACGAGCCAACGGCCGCCATGGCGCAGCACTGCCGTTGCGCCCAGGCCAGTGCCGGGACCGAGCACCGCGAAGCTGGCATCGGTCTGTGCGTCGAAGCGAGGCAGATCGGGGCCGATCGCGGCCAAATCGCTGGGCGCCATTGCCGCGAGGCTGGCTCCCATGGCGGCGAAGTCGTTGACCAGTTGGATGCGAGGAATATCGAGCAGGCCGCGCAGGGCAGTGCAGTCGATTTGCCATGGATGGTTGGTGATTTGCGCCCGACCCTGCTCGACGCGGCCGGCCACGGCGAAGACCGCTACTTCCGGACGCGCTGCTCGTGCCCGCAGGTAACTGCGGGCCGCTGCTTCCAGCGATGGGTGCTCGGCCACGCGCAGGTTGACCAAGGTGCCGGCATCAATGCCTCGCTCCGCATTGGCAAGAACAAGGCGCAGGTTAGTCCCGCCCAGATCCGCAAGCAGCACTTGATGGGCGGTGCTCATGTTGGTGATCCGCTGTCAGCTGGCAGGAATGGCTGTGCGGCCTGCGGTCCCCATGAGCCGGCGACATACGGTTGCGGCTGCGTATGAGTCTCGCTCCATGCGGATTCGACGCTATCGATCCATTGCCATGCAGCTTCAACCTCGTCATCCCGCACGAACAGCGTGTGGCGGCCATTCAGCGCGTCGAGGAACAAGCGTTCGTAAGCGATGCGGCGGCGTCTCGACGGTGATACCGACAGATTGAGAGGTAATGGCTGCAGCTCCATGGCCCCCCACTCGGGTGCAGCAAGGCTGTTCATCAGCTGCAACTCGATGTTCTCATCGGGCTGCAGGCGGATCAGCAGTCGATTGGGTGTCGCCTGTTGGCGACCCGGCTTCTCAAACAGCCAATGGGACACCGGCTTGAAGCTGACAAGGATTTGCGTCGATCGTGTGGCCAAGCGCTTCCCGGTCACCAGATGGAAGGGCACGCCGGCCCAACGCCAGTTGTCGATGTGCGCGCGCAGGGCAACGAAGGTTTCGATGGACTGGCCCGGGAGCTGCGTAAATCCATTGACCGCCTGCGCACCAACGACGCCTGCCTCGTAGACGCCGCGGACGGATTCTTCCGCGACTTGGCGCGGATCGAACGGTCGCAGCGCACGCAGCACCATCAACTTGGCATTGCGCACGGTGTCTGCATCCAGTGCAGAAGGGGGTTCCATGGCGATCAGGCACAGCAGCTGCAACATGTGGTTCTGCACCATGTCGCGCAACGCGCCATAGCGCGAGTAATACTGCTCGCGGCCATCAACGCCCGCGGTTTCGGCGACCAGTATGTCGACCCGATCGATCCAGCGGCGCGACCACACCGCCTCGAGCAATGTGTTGCCGAATCGAAGCGCGAGCAGGTTTTGGACCGTCGCTTTCCCTAGGTAATGGTCGAGGCGGAAAACCCGGGATTCCGGGACACATTCCGCGATGGCCGCGTTAATGGAACGCGCACTGGCGAGATCGCGGCCGATGGGCTTTTCCAGCATCAACCGCGAGGGATCATCGAGGAGGCCCGCGAGCTTGAGGCCCTTCGCAATCGGGACGAACAAGTCCGGTGGCACGGCCAGATAGCTCAGTAGCCCATCCTTGGGGTCGATCTTGAGCGTTGCGGCCAGTGCCTCGGGTTGGCTCAAGTCCACTGCGGTGTAGCTCATGCGCGACATCAGATCGCGGAGCGCTTCACGATCAGCGGCAGTGCCAGCTCGCTTGAGCACCCGCTCGGTCAGCCATGCGCGAAATGCATCATCCGAATCGAAGGGCGTCTTAGCGACTGCGTGCAGGCGGAAACCTGGCGGCAGAAGGCGATCGCGCAGCAGATTGGCGAGTGCCGGTACCACTTGGCCGGCGGCTAGGTCCCCGGTGGCGCCGAAGAGCAGGAATTGCTCGTGCATCAATTCTCCTCGTGCAGCGAGGCTCCATTGCTGGCGACCACGCGGCTGTAGTAAAGCGCGCTGTCCTTGGGCGAACGTTCGAGGGTGCCATAGTTCACATGCACCAGGCCGAAGCGCTTGGCGAAACCCAGGGACCACTCGAAATTATCCATGAAAGACCATGCCATGTAGCCCCGCACATCCACGCCGGCCCGTATGGCCGCATGGAGCGCCAGGAGGTGCTTCCGCAAATAGTCGATTCGCAGTGGGTCGTGGATGCGCCCCTCTTCCGCAACCGGGGGGTCATAAAAGGCCGACCCATTTTCCGTGATGTAAACGGGAGGATTGCCGTAGCGGTCGCGGATCCAGAGCAAGGTGTCGGTAAGGCCTCGGGGGAAAACCTCCCAACTGGTTTCCGTATAGGTCGCCAGCTTTTGCATGACGCGGCTCGCGCGAACAGGCCAGGCTGAAGGGTCGTCCCGCGTGACACTGCGCGTGTAATAGTTGAATCCGATGAAGTCCAGCTTTTGCTGGATCAGGGCAAAGTCGGCCTCGGGCCAGTCGGGCCACGCGTTGCCGAAGATCTCGCGCATTTCCTCGGGATAGCGTCCGAGAAAAACCGGGTCGAGGTACTGGGCGTTCATGTAGGCATGCGCGCGTTGGGTGGCGGCACGGTCTGCGGCGGTGTCGCTGGCCGGGTACTTGGGTTCAAGATTTACCACCAGACCGACGTGATGCCGTCCCACTGAGCGGTAGCGCTGGACGGCTGCGCCGTGTGCGCGAAGCAGGTTGTGGGTGGCAATCGGCGCTTCATAGAGGTTGCGGTGTCCGGGGGCGAGCGCGCCATGAAGGTAGCCGCCATCGGCAACGACCCAAGGTTCGTTGAGCGTGGCCCACTGCTGCACGCGGCCATCGAGGGCCCTGAAGACCACCTCGGCGTAGTCGGCAAACCAGTGCGCGATGTCGGGGTTGAGCCAGCCACCGCGGTCATCCAGGGCCACAGGCAAGTCCCAGTGGAACAGCGTCACCAAGGGCGTGATGCCGTGTGCGAGCAGTTCGTCGACCAGCCGGGAATAGAAATCCAAGCCTTTGCCGTTGACCGGGCCGCGGCCCTCGGGCATGACTCGGGACCAGGAGACGCTGAAGCGGTAGGCCTGCATGCCCAGCCGCTTCATCAGCGCCACGTCGTCGCGCCAGCGCCGGTAATGATCACAAGCGACGTCGCCCGTATCGCCGCCACTCGTCATCCCCGGCGTGTGCACGAAGCGCTCCCAGATGTTGGGACCGGCGCCGTCGGCCAGCGGCGAACCTTCGATCTGGTAGGCAGACGTGGCAGTGCCCCAGAGGAAGTTCTCGGGGAATAAGGTCTCTTTGGCCATGGGAAGTCCGCGCGGGGGATGGTCGTGAAAACGATTACATGCGAGGATAACTGAACGGGCTCCGGGTGAGTAGCGCGCGCGACGAGGAGAGGCGGCATGGGTGGCGTCAGGCTCGAAGACGTGCGCAAGGTCTACGCCAACGGGCGCGTCGCCGTAGCCGGAGCCACCTTCGAGGTGCGCGCCGGGGAGCTCATCGTGTTCGTGGGCCCGTCGGGCTGCGGCAAGACCACGCTGCTGCGCATGATCGCAGGGCTGGAAGACATCACGTCGGGCACCCTCAGCATCGCGGGCCGCGTGGTCAATGATCTGCCGCCCAAGGCACGTGACATCGCGATGGTGTTCCAGAACTACGCCCTCTACCCGCACATGACGGTGGCCGAAAACCTTGGGTTTGGACTCAAGTTGCGCGGCGAGGCCCGCGACGAGATCGCGCGGAAGGTGCAGGCAGCGGCAGAAATGCTGGGTCTGGATCAGGTTCTGCGGTCACGACCCGGGCAGTTGTCGGGGGGACAACAGCAGCGCGTGGCACTCGGTCGTGCACTGGTCCGGGAGCCGCGGGTATTCCTGCTCGATGAACCGCTATCGAATCTCGATGCGAAGATGCGTTTGAGCATGCGCGTGGAGATCGCGCGCCTTCATCGGCGCCTCGGGACCACCATGATCTACGTTACGCATGACCAGATCGAGGCGATGACACTGGGTCAGCGCATCGTGGTACTCAACGACGGGATCATTCAGCAAATCGACACGCCGATGAACGTCTATCGGCGTCCTGTCAACCTGTTCGTGGCGAGCTTCCTCGGAAGTCCTGCCATCAACATGCTGCGCGGACGCTATCGCGCAGGCGATGGCGGGATTCTGGAAATGGGTGCCGACGTCCATCTGGTACTGGGACTGGACGCCGCGACCCTGCGTGGGCTGACGGCGCATGTCGGTCGCGACCTGGTGCTCGGCCTGCGTCCCGAAGCGCTGCGTCTCGCCGCGGGCGCGCTGCCTGCGCACTGGCCGCGATTCGTTGCGCAGGTGGAGGTGGTCGAGCCGGTTGGGAGCGAGGTGTTCGTCGAAATGCGCTGGCGTGCCTGCGCCCTGACTGCCCGCCTGCCGCCAGCAGCCCTGCCGCTTCCAGGGGAGTCCATGGAAGTGGCCTTCGACCCTGCCGAATTGCTGTTCTTTGACGCCAGGGATGGCACGCGCATCGAGGTGTGCTGATGCACCTGCAGCCGCCACCGGGCGCCACGCTCCGGGTGGTGTGCCTGGTCCGGGAGGTTGAATCGGCCTGAGGATCAGCGTGCTGACATCAGCGCAACGGTCATGTCGAGCATTCGGTTCGAGAATCCCCACTCGTTGTCGTACCAGCTCAGCACCTTGACCAGCGTGCCATCCATGACGCGCGTCTGGGTGGCGTCGTAGATGCTGGACAGCGGGTTGTGGTTGAAGTCGATCGAGACCAGCGGATCGGTATTGATGCCCAGGATGCCCTTGAGGGGGCCCGTGCTGGCTTCGCGGACCGCCGCGTCGATTTCGTCCTTGCTGGTCGCGCGCGCGGCGACGAAGCTCAAGTCGACCACGGAGACATTGATCGTCGGTACGCGCATCGCGAAGCCATCGAGCTTGCCGTTGAGCTCCGGCAAGACCAGGCCTACCGCCGCAGCGGCGCCGGTCTTGGTGGGGATCTGGCTCATCGTGGCGCTCCGCGCGCGACGCAGATCCTTGTGGTAGACGTCGGTCAGCACTTGGTCGTTGGTGTATGAATGGATGGTCGTCATCAGCCCATGCACGATGCCGATCCTTCCATGAAGAACCTTGGCCAGTGGCGCCAGGCAGTTGGTCGTGCAACTGGCGTTGGAGATCACCTGGTGGCTGGCCTTGAGCTGCGCGTGGTTGACGCCCATCACGAACGTTCCGTCGACATCCTTTTCCCCGGGCGCGGAGATGATCACCTTTCGGGCTCCACCGGCGATATGGGCCCCGGCTTTGGCCTTGCTGGTGAACAGTCCCGTGCATTCGAGCACCACGTCCACGCCCAATGTGCCCCAGGGCAGCTTTGCGGGATCGCGTTCAGCCAGAACCTTGATCCGATCACCCTTGACGACCAGATCGCCGCCGTCAACAGCAACATCGTGGGGAAATCGGCCGTGGGCGGTGTCGTGGCGCGTGAGATGGGCATTGGTTTCGGCATCGCCAAGGTCATTGATCGCCACGATGCTGATCTCGTGCGTGCGGCCTGTCTCATACAATGCGCGCAGGACGTTGCGGCCGATGCGGCCATAGCCATTGATGGCAACCTTGATGGGCATTGCGGGCATCCTCGGGCGGTGTCAGGGCCATGATCTTATCGGCAAGTTGGCGTCCGGGCGATCCCGGAGGGCGGTGGTCTGGCGCAGCCGAAACAGCCGAAATGTGGGCCCGGTCCCGATGCACGGCGGTCGCGGGCGCGCCTCGCGTATGAAAAATCAAGGTTCCAGCACTGGCGCGCGGCCACGCCCGCTGGCGTCAGCGGGAATCGGGCCGACTTCGCGCAATGCGTGCCCGGGCGTTTGCTGCGCGGCAGGATCACCGCATCCAGGTCGGGACAACGGTGGGATGTCACCTCGCAGCCTGTCGGGCGGGGCTCGGCTGACGAGACCGCCGTCGGATCCGGCCGAGGGTTGCACCGTCGTCGTTGGGTGCCGTTGCGGGACCCCCTGCTTCCCGCGTACCCCGCATTCCAAGCACCGCGTCGAACACAGCGGCCGGTGCGCGTGATAATTTTGAGGGATGACTACCAGCATCCGTCGAACCAAGATCGTTGCCACGCTCGGTCCCGCCACTGATACGCCCGAAATCCTGGCGCGTACGCTGGCTGCGGGGGTCGATGTCGTGCGCCTCAACCTGTCCCATGGCAGGCCCGAGGACCACCACCGGCGTGCCAATGCCGTGCGCGAGTGGGCTGCGGTTCAGGGGCGTGAGATCGCGATTTTGGCGGATCTGCAGGGCCCCAAGATCCGTATCGAACGTTTTGCGGATGGCCCGGTCCAGCTCGTGCCGGGCCAGCCGTTCGTGCTCGATTGCCGGCCGGATGCGCCGCCGGGCAACGGCGCGCGCGTCGGAGTCAGCTATGCCGGATTGCCGCGGGACGTGGGTCCGGGTGACGTGCTGCTGCTGGATGACGGGCTCGTGGCGCTGGATGTGCGCGAGGTATCGGGCAGCGAGGTGCGCTGCACGGTCCGGGTCGGCGGCACTCTTTCAGATCGAAAGGGCCTGAATCGACAGGGTGGCGGTCTGAGCGTTGACGCGTTGTCGGACAAGGACCGCGCAGACATTCGGCTTGCCGCCGAAATGGGAGCCGATTTCCTCGCCGTGTCGTTCGTGCGTTCGGCCTTCGATATCGAAGAAGCGCGCCGTCTTCTGCGCGCATCCGGTGGCGACGCATGGCTGGTGGCCAAGATCGAGCGGGCCGATGCGATTCCCGTGCTCGAGGAGATCATCGATGCTTCCGATGCGGTCATGGTTGCGCGCGGCGATCTGGGCGTGGAGATCGGTGATGCGGAGCTTCCGGGCTTGCAGAAGCGAATCATCCGCGAGGCCGTGGGCCGCAATCGCGCCGTCATCACGGCGACGCAGATGCTGCAGTCGATGGTCAGCGCACCCATTCCCACGCGTGCCGAAGTGCTCGACGTCGCCAATGCGGTCCTGGACGGCACCGATGCCGTGATGCTGTCGCAGGAGACGGCGTCCGGCGCGCATCCGGATCTTGCGGTTGCGGCCATGCAACGCATCTGTCTCGGCGCCGAGCGGCAGTTCCGTCCGCAGGACTACGCCAATACCAGCCCGGGTCTACAGCGTCTGGACCGCACTGACCAGGCCATCGCGCATGCGGCTATGGATCTTGCCAATCGCATCGAGGCTGCTGCCATCGTTGCATTGACGGAGTCGGGTGCGACCGCGCAGTGGTTGTCGCGTTACCGTTCGGCCGTTCCCATCTATGCGCTGTCGCACAATGCCTCGGCACGTCGGCGCATGCGCTTGCTGCGCGACGTGCAGCCGGTCGCATTCGTCGGTGAATCATCGGGTGGCGATCCTGCCCAACTGGTGTTGGAGGCGATTGGCCATCTGGTCCGGATGGGTCTGCTCGAACCGGGATGGCGAGTCCTGCTGACTCACGGTGACCAGGTAGGTCGGCATGGCGGCACGAACACCCTCAAGCTGCTTTCGGTCGACGAGGCGGGCGCGCCCCAGAACTTGCGGGAGCTCTGAACGGGGCTGGCGCGACGCACGGGTGCATCGCGGCGCAGGTATGCTGTCAGGACGGTCACCGGGAGGACGACCATGAAGCGAGTGTCAGTAGCCCTTGTGTGCATGCTCGCAGCCGGCTTCGGCCTGCTGGCGTCGGCTCCGGCGCTTGCCCAGGGCATCCAGCGCATCGCGCCCGAGCATATCGATCACTACTGGATCGTCGATGTCAGCCACGTCGATGTCACGCTGCCTTACACAGGCGTCAACATCGACAAGCCTGGCTGCGTCGCGGTCAGCTTCGTGATCGGCAGCGACGGAAACACGCACGATGTGCGCGCCGCACGGGTAGTGCCACCCAGTGATCTTGGACCGCCCGCCGTGAGCATGATCCGTTCTTACGCGTACCGTGCTGCCCCCAGCAACACCACGCGGATGCCGATCGCCACGTACCTGATCGTACCGTTCAATCTCCCGACGATGCAGGCAGGCATGCCGGCGGCTGCGCGTCAGAGGGTCGCCGCAGACCGTACGCGCCACCTCGAGCCTTGCGTCCTGCCCGGCTACTCTCCGCCCCGCTGATCCACCCTCTGGCGTCGTTATACTGCAACGCTTCGCGCGCAACGTGCGCGCTTCCTCGCGGAGCCATCATGAGCGTTGACCAGCTGGAAGGCGTTGCACGGGCCTTGGTCTCTCCAGGCAAGGGCATTATTGCCATCGATGAGTCCGGTGCCACCATCAGTAAGCGATTCGCGGCGGTGGGCATTGCCAACAACGAGGAGAATCGTCGCGCGTACCGCGAGTTGCTGCTCACAGCGCCGGGCCTTGCCGAACACATCTCAGGCGCCATCCTGTACGACGAAACGATTCGCCAGTCCACACGCGCAGGCACCCGATTCACCGACGTCATGCGTGCGTCCGGGATCATCCCGGGAATCAAGGTCGACAAGGGTACGAAGCCGCTCGCAGGATTTCCCGGAGAAGTCGTCACCGAGGGGCTCGACGGACTGCGGGAACGGCTGGCCGAATACGCGGGTCTTGGCGCGCGATTCGCTAAGTGGCGGGCCGTGATCCGCATCGACGATGACACGCCAAGTTCGACTTGCATCGAGGCGAACAATCACGCACTCGCGCGCTATGCGGCGCTATGCCAGGAAGCGGGTCTGGTTCCGATCGTCGAGCCCGAGGTGTTGATGGATGGAGCGCACGACATCGACGTGAGCTACGAGGTGACCGAGGCGGTGCTGCGATCGCTTTTTGCATCGCTGTACGAGCACAACATCATGCTCGAAGGGGCCATCCTGAAGGCCAGCATGGTGATCGCCGGTACCGATTGCGACGAGCAGTCGGGTGTCGATGAAGTGGCCGAGGCAACGGTGCGTTGTCTGCGAGCCACGGTCCCGGCGTTGTTGCCCGGTGTCGTATTCCTGTCGGGTGGGCAAAGCGATGCCCAGGCGACGGCCCATCTTGATGCGATGAATCGGATGGGGCCGCAGCCGTGGCCGTTGAGCTTCAGTTATGGCCGCGCCATGCAGCAGGCTGCGCTGAAGTTGTGGGCGCAGGACATGCACGGCCAGTTCGCGGCCGCGCAGAAAGTCGTGGTTCAGCGGGCACGGGAGAACGGACAGGCCGCCCTAGGCCAATGGCAGGCGGGCCGCTAAAAAACGGGAACGTTGAAACAAGACGGGCGCCCTCGGGCGCCCGTTCATCACCGCTGAACGGTGCGATGGTCAGTCAAACCGCAGTTCGACGGTGGCCATCAGATCGCCGAAATCGAGGCTGTAGCCCTGCTTCTTGGCGGCGTAATAGGTGTAATCGAGGCCCAAGCCGACGCCATTGGTGAAGTCGTAACCCCCGCCAATGCCGGCGTAGTAGCGAGTTCCCGTGAGCTTGCCGACGTTTTCGCTGGGGACGACGTTGAAGTGGAAGAAGCCGGCGCGTGCGCCGACCCACCAGTGCTGGTTAAACATGTACTTGTAGTTCGGTCCCAGCGTCCAACCCTTGAGCTTGAAGCTGCTCCGCAACGGCGTTCCGGCTAGTTGGTAGTTGAAGCTGCCGCTGTCGACGTAGCCGATGTCCCAGCCCCAACCGTTCCAGCGCATGCCGAAGGTCGCGGCGTACGAGGTCTTGTGATCGTGCAGGGCGGTGATGCCCAACGACGAGGTATCGCCGTTGTACCAGCTCTGGCCGAGCGAGCCAGTGAAGAAGGCGCCGTTCAGTGAATCGGTGGCGTGGCTGGCCAGCGGTGCGGCCAGCAATGCGGCAAGCGCCAGGGCCAAAGGTTTGTAGTTGCGCATGGGAAACTCCTGCAATCGGGTGGTCCCGCGTTGTGCGGGTATGGTGCGTCGGGGCACTCCCGCCATTTTACGGTAAGTTAACGGAGATGTGCGAGGGGTGCCCGATGCGCAGTACCTGAGGTCTTCGGAGCGCCCTGGCGTCCGGCTGCAGATAAAGTCTGCAGCCGGAACGCTTTCCGTTCATCCCGGCGGCGTCGGCGGACATGCCCCCGGCTTGATGGTCGATGGTTCAACGGTTTGCGTTGCCGCGTCGGCGAATCGACTCAACGACTGCCAGTAGGCCCAGTCCCGCCAGCACGAATGGGTCGATGGCGCCGCCGCCACCGCCACTGCTTCCACCGCCAGTCGGGGGAGGCGCCTGTACCGCCACCGTCACGGTACGCGTTGCGGTGCCGGTCGTATTGAAGGTGGTGTTCGTGCAGGTCAGTGTGGTGGTGTAGGTGCTGGCAGTTGCGTAGGTCACCGTCACGCTGCTATTGGTCGAGGTCGTCGGGTTTGCGCCGCTCCCAAAGTCCCAACTGAGGCTCGCATTGCCTGGTGCGCCGTTGGTCGAGCAAACCCCGCTGAAGCTGACCGTACCTCCCGGCTGGATGCTGACGTTGCTGGCGGGCAGGGTGATAGTCGCGAGGGGCTGCGGGGCGACGGCGGCGGCTGAATTGAACGCGTTGGCGAGCCCCCATCCGTAGACGCCATTGGGCGTGCCACTACCGTTGCTGGCGCTGCTGGTCAGGGCTTTTGCTCCCGCCTTCAGCATGGCGTAGCCGTTTTGGCTGGGGAATGCCTCATCCAGCAGGGCCAGGATCGCGCCCACGGCTTCGGAGGTTGCCGAAGTGCCGCAGAAGGTGGCGCTGGGCGGGGTCGTGCCGTTGCTGCTCCCGAATCCGCCGACACCCGTGACATCGACGCAATCGACGGCCGTGAAATCCGGCTTTTGGCGGGTACTCTGGCCGGTGCTGGGTTGCGAGAAGAGCAGTGGGCCTTCCGACGCATAGGGCTCGATGGGATAGCCCGCCGTCGAGGTGGCATCGGCTGCATTGATGGCCGTTGTCGTGATCTCGTAGGGCTCGGGCAACGCGGATTGCCCGTAGATGCTGCCGGCAGGCGTGTTGGGAACCAGCTGGAAACTGTGGTTGTTGGCGAAGACCAACACCTTGATGTTCGTGCCGGGTGTTCCTGAGCGCTTGTAGATGTAAAGGCGCAGGGACTGGGTGTTGGAGGTGTTGTTGGTGTACTGATTGCCCTGGACCGGTTGCGGCCCCGGCGAGGTCAGCGTGCTCACGCTGTTACCGAGATCGCAGTAGTTGGGCGACGGCGGTGCCGTGCTGCTGCTGGCGGGTCCCAGGTTGGCGCCCATGTTGCACGCCAGGATGTTGCCACTACTGTCCGTGAGGAATACGTCGTAATCGTTCGGATCGTTGGGCGTCGTGCTGGTGGGGTTGAGCGGCCACGTGTCATCCCACTGCACGATGTAAGTCACCGTATCGCCTGCGGCGACAGGGAAACTTACGTACGGGAGCGAGCCGCCGCTGCCGGCGAAGTTCTGCACCTGGGTGTAGGTATAGGCGTTGACCGTGCTGGTTGGCGACGGGCTGAT